>NZ_JBLUPW010000013.1:0-137843 GCF_048068175.1 Pseudomonas sp. NY15356
CGCTCCTACAGGAGACGTGTGATTTCTGTAGGAGCGGCCTTGTGCCGCGAAAGGGCCGCAAAGCGGCCCCGAGGGTTACTTCACTTCAACCGCCAGGCTCTGGGCGATCTTGCTCTGCCACAGGGCAGGGCCGGTGATGTGCACCGACTCGCCGTTGCTGTCCACCGCGACGGTGACCGGCATGTCCTTGACCTCGAACTCGTAGATCGCCTCCATGCCCAGTTCGGCGAACGCCAGGACCTGGGACTTGCGGATCGCCTGGGCCACCAGGTAGGCGGCGCCGCCGACGGCCATCAGGTACACGGCCTTGTTGTCCTTGATCGCCTCGATGGCGGTCGGGCCACGCTCGGACTTGCCGATCATGCCCAGCAGGCCGGTCTGCTCGAGGATCTGGCGGGTGAACTTGTCCATGCGGGTGGCGGTGGTCGGGCCGGCAGGGCCTACCACTTCGTCACCGACCGGGTCGACCGGGCCGACGTAGTAGATGAAGCGGCCCTTGAGGTCGACCGGCAGTTCTTCGCCACGGTTGAGCATTTCGACCATGCGCTTGTGCGCGGCATCGCGGCCGGTGAGCATCTTGCCGTTGAGCAGCAGGGTCTCGCCCGGCTTCCAGCTGGCCACTTCTTCCGGGGTGATTGTGTCGAGGTTGACGCGACGGGCGCTCGGGCCGGCTTCCCAGACGATTTCCGGGTACGCATCCAGCGACGGCGCTTCCAGCTCGGCAGGGCCGGAGCCGTCCAGCACGAAGTGGGCGTGGCGGGTGGCGGCGCAGTTAGGGATCATGCAGACCGGCAGCGACGCGGCGTGGGTCGGGTAGTCCATGATCTTGACGTCGAGCACGGTGGTCAGACCGCCCAGGCCCTGGGCGCCGATGCCCAGCTGGTTGACCTTCTCGAACAGCTCCAGGCGCAGCTCTTCGATACGGTTCTGCGGGCCGCGGGCCTTGAGCTCATGGATGTCGATGGACTCCATCAACACTTCCTTGGCCATCACGGCCGCCTTCTCGGCGGTGCCGCCGATACCGATGCCCAGCATGCCCGGTGGGCACCAGCCAGCGCCCATGGTCGGCACGGTCTTCAGGACCCAGTCGACGATCGAGTCGGATGGGTTGAGCATGGCCATCTTCGACTTGTTCTCCGAGCCGCCGCCCTTGGCCGCGACGTCGACTTCGACCTTGTCGCCGGGAACGATGGAGTAGTGGATGACGGCCGGGGTGTTGTCCTTGGTGTTCTTGCGGGCACCGGCGGGGTCCGCCAGGATCGAGGCGCGCAGGACGTTTTCAGGCAGGTTGTAGGCGCGGCGTACACCTTCGTTGATCATGTCGTCGACGCTCATGGTGGCGCCGTCCCAGCGCACGTCCATGCCCACGCGCACGAACACGGTGACGATGCCGGTGTCCTGGCAGATCGGGCGGTGGCCGGTGGCGCACATGCGCGAGTTGATCAGGATCTGGGCGATGGAGTCGCGTGCGGCGGGCGACTCTTCACGCAGGTAGGCCTCGTGCATCGCCTGGATGAAATCGACGGGGTGGTAGTACGAGATGAATTGCAGGGCGTCGGCAACGCTCTGAATCAGGTCGTCTTGCTTGATCACGGTCATGCAGCGCGCTCCTCTTAAAGACGGGAACATTTCGTAAAGGCATTTCCGACACAGCCGACCAGCGCGTCGAAACACCTTGCAAGGCGCGCCGGCAGGCAGTGGCCGACGCAAAAGGGCGCGGCAGTATAGCGCGCATCCGTGCCCGGCACACCTGCGCGTGGTCTGGACCAAGGTCGGCACGGGGCGGGCATTCTTTTTGCTGCGAACGTGCGATCCTGTTGCATGAGGGCCGCTGCGCGGCCATCGCCGGCAAGCCGGCTCCCACCTGTCCTGCGTTGTTTTAGAGACACCGCCATACCTGTGGGAGCAGGCTTGCCCGCGATGCAGCCTCAGGTGATTTTTGAACTGAACGAGATTTTCTGACCATGCCCGAACTCTGTGTCGGCGACCGCCGCTGGACGGTGCCGGTCGCCAGCAACCTGCTCGATGCCTTGAACGAGGCCGGCGTCACGGTGCCCTACAGCTGCCGCGCCGGCAGTTGTCATGCCTGCCTGGTGCGCTGCCTGGATGGTCACCCGCTCGAGGCCATGCCCGATGCCCTGAGCCCGGCGCAGCGTGAGCAGGGCTGGTGCCTGGCCTGCCAGTGCCAGGTGCAGGGCGACCTGCGCGTGGCGGTGTTCGACCCGCGCAGCGATGGCCAGGCCGCAACGGTGTGTGACCTGGCCTGGTTCGGTGACGTGCTGCGCTTGCGCCTGCGCCCCGAGCGGCCGCTGCGCTACCAGGCAGGGCAGCACCTGGTGCTGTGGCTTGGAACGGTGGCCCGGCCATATTCCTTGGCGAGCGTGCCGGGAGAAGATGATTTTCTCGAGTTTCATATCGATTGCCGGCACCCGGGTGCTTTTTGTGGCCAGGCCCGCCTGCTGCAGGTCGGCGATGTGTTGAGCTTGGGTGAACTCAGGGGTGGGGCGTTGCACTATGACCCGGGCTGGCAGGAGCGACCGCTCTGGCTGCTGGCGGCAGGTACGGGGCTGGCGCCGTTATGGGGCATTTTGCGAGAGGCGTTACGGCAGGGGCATCAAGGGGAGATCAGGGTGGTACATGTGGCGTGCGATAGCCTTGGGCACTATCTGGCTGAGCCGCTGATGCACCTGGAAGGCGTGAATGTCGAGCTGGTGCTGGCGGAGCAGTTGGATGAAACGCTGGCGGGATTGCGGCCGTCCTCGCGGCAAACGGTGGCGTTGGTGTGCGGAGCGCCGGGGAGTGTCGAGCGCTTTGCTCGGCGGCTGTTCATTGCCGGGGTGCCGAGGAACCAGATGTTCTCTGATGTGTTTGTCGAGCATGCCTGAGTGGACGGGGAGGGCTTCGCCCTCCTTTCGTGGCACAAGGCCGCTCCTACAGGGGCAGCGCAAGACCCCGGCCTGCGCGATACCTGTAGGAGCGGCCTTGCGCCGCGAAAGGGCCGCAAAGCGGCCCTCGGGGCTATCAGCCAACCAGCGGGTCACCCACATGCAGGATCTTCATGCCGTTGGTGCCACCGATGGTGTGGTAGCTGTCGCCCTTGGTCAGGATCACCCAGTCGCCTTGCTCCACCAGGCCGCGCTTGAGCAGCTCGTCGACGGCTGCCTGGCTGACCTTGTCCGCCGGCAGTGAAGCCGGGTCGAAGGCGATGGGGTACACGCCACGGAACAGCGAGGCGCGCGCCTGGGTGGCGCGGTGCGGCGACATGGCGAAGATCGGCACATGCGAGCGCAGGCGCGACATGATCAGCGGGGTGTAGCCACTCTCGGTAAGCGAGATGATCGCCTTGACCCCCGGGAAGTGGTTGGCCGTGTACATGGCCGCCAGGGCAATGCTTTCGTCGCAGCGTTCGAAAGTGGTGTGCAGGCGGTGGCTGGACTTCTGGCTGGTCGGATGCTTCTCGGCACCCTGGCAGATGCGTGCCATGGCCTGGACTGCTTCGATCGGGTAGGCGCCGGCGGCGCTTTCGGCCGAGAGCATCACTGCGTCGGTGTTGTCCAGCACGGCGTTGGCCACGTCGGAAACCTCGGCACGGGTCGGCATCGGGTTCTGGATCATCGACTCCATCATCTGGGTCGCGACGATCACCGCCTTGTTGTTGCGGCGGGCGTGCTGGATGATCTTCTTCTGGATGGCGATCAGCTCGGCGTCGCCGATTTCCACGCCCAGGTCACCACGGGCGACCATCACGGCGTCGGAAGCGGCGATCAGGCCATCGAGGGTCTCATCGTCGGCCACGGCTTCGGCGCGCTCGATCTTGGACACGAGCCAGGCGGTGCCGCCGGCTTCGTCGCGCAGCTTGCGGGCGTATTCCATGTCCTTGGCATCGCGCGGGAAGGACACGGCCAGGTAGTCCAGGTCCATTTCCGCGGCCAGCTTGATGTCGGCCTTGTCTTTTTCGGTCAGGGCCGGCGCGGTCAGGCCGCCACCTTTGCGGTTGATGCCCTTGTGGTCGGACAGCGGGCCGCCGACGATCACCACGCAGTGCAAAGCATCGGCCGTGGCGGTCTCGACGCGCATGACCACGCGGCCGTCGTCGAGCAGCAGTTCGTCACCGACGCCGCAGTCCTTGACCAGGTCGGGATAATCGATACCGACGATGTCCTGGTTGCCTTCGGTCAGCGGGTGGACGGTGGAGAAGGTGAACTTGTCACCGATCTTCAGTTCGATGCGCTTGTTGGTGAACTTGGCGATGCGGATCTTCGGACCCTGCAGGTCGCCCAGCAGCGCCACATGGCGGCCGTTCTTGGCGGCGATCTCGCGGATCAGGCGGGCGCGGGCCTTGTGCTCGTCAGGGGTGCCGTGGGAGAAGTTCAGGCGTGCCACGTCCAGGCCGGCGAGGATCAGCTGTTCGATCACTTGCGGCGAGTTGCTGGCGGGGCCAAGGGTGGCGACGATTTTGGTACGGCGGATGGTCATGCACAGACTCCTATAGTGAAGCGCAGCGAAAGGCTACTCCTGAATATCGCTGTAGTCATTGTTCCGTTGCACTACCTCCGGGTTCGGCAGGCTGGCATTTGAACGGACCGGGGTATGCTTGCATGCACGTGTGAAGATTTGCCGCGCCCGGCCGATACCCTGCTCATCAAAGGAGATTCCCCATGCGTGCCCTGATCATTTTGGCCGTGGCGGCCAGTGTCGTCGGTTGTACCCGCTGGTCCATGGACCATCACCTGAACAATGCCTACCGCGCCTACGACCGTGGCGATTGCCAGCGTGTGATGCTGGAGCTGTCCCAGGTCGACCGCACCAGCCGGGCCCGGCCATTCATCCATCCCGAGGTCTCGATGCTGCGCGGCCAATGCCTGGAGCGCCAGAAACTCTATGTGGATGCGGCGCAGACCTATCAGTACCTGATCCAGCGCTACCCACACAACGAGTATGCCTACCGGGCCAAGGCGCGTTTGCAGACCCTCGAGCAGCTGGGCCATTACCGCCCAGGCGAGGCGGCACTCGCGAGCCCGGCGGCAGCTACACCTTGGCGTTAATACCAAGGTGTTCTTGCTATCACCGAAACAGCCACCTGCGCTGAGCTAATCTGTTAAGGGTTGTAACGTTCATCGCCAGTACCTTGTCTTCCTGGCATCAGGTACGGACCGCGCCCCATGTTTATCCAACGTCATATAGAGCGGCATCAACTGCCTTGCATGCTCAAGGTCTACAACCGCTATACCGACCAGCCGATCGGTTTCCTGGGCAATGCCTCGGAAGATGGCATGATGCTGATCAGCCAGTTGCCGGTGCTGGTGGGGCCGGACTTCGAGCTGCAGTTGCGCCTGCCGCTCGCTGGCGCAGCTAGCCAGTGCATCGACCTGACAGCCAGTTGCCTCTGGTGCCGTGAAGATCAGACGCCCGGCCACTACGATGCAGGGTTCATGTTGCTGCAGCCGCCGCGCGAGTACGAGGACTTTGTCCGGGCGCTGCGTGACTACTTCAGTTTTCGCCCCCTGAACGCCTCCGCATAAGGCGCACGCAATGCGCTGCATCGAAATCGGTATTCGAATTGACCGGCCAGGCCGCTAGACTCTGTCGACCTTGTTACAGGAAGACCCCGTGAGCTCCAGCATCTTCTGGCACGACTACGAAACCACCGGCATCAACCCCCGTTGCGACCGCCCGCTGCAGGTCGCCGGCGTGCGCACCGACCTCGAGCTCAATGAGATCGAAGCGCCCTTCAACCTGTATTGCCGGCCCAGTGACGATATCCTGCCGCACCCGGCGGCATGCCTGGTGACGGGCATCACGCCCGCGCAGCTGGCCGCCAACGGCCTGGGCGAAGCCGAATTCATGACCCGTGTGCATGAGCAGCTGGCACGCCCCGGTACCTGCGGTGCCGGCTACAACACCTTGCGTTTCGACGACGAGGTCACCCGCTACAGCCTCTATCGCAATTTCTTCGACCCGTATGCACGCGAATGGCAGGGCGGCAACAGCCGCTGGGACTTGATCGATGTGGTGCGCACCGCCTATGCGTTGCGCCCGGAGGGCATCGTCTGGCCGCAACAAGACGGGCGCACCAGCCTGCGTCTGGAGCTGCTCAGCAAGGCCAACGGTATCGACCATGGGCAGGCGCACGAGGCGCTGTCCGACGTGCGGGCAACCATCGCCCTGGCGCGCCTGATTCGTGAAAAACAACCCCGCTTGTATGACTGGCTGTTCAACCTACGCAGCAAACACAAGGTCATGGAACACATTCGCCTTCTGCAGCCCCTGGTGCATGTGTCGGGGCGTTTTTCGGCAGAGCGTAGTTACCTGGGGGTTGTATTGCCGTTGGCCTGGCATCCGCGTAATCGCAATGCGTTGATTGTATGTGACCTGCACCTGGACAGCGCGCCGCTGTTGCAGGACAGTGCCGAAACATTACGAAAATGTTTGTATACCCGGCGTGACGAATTGTCTGACGGACAATTACCTGTTCCTCTGAAGTTGGTGCAGATCAACCGTTGTCCGGTCCTCGCTCCGTTGTCGGTATTACGGCCTGCCGACCAGCAACGGCTGGGGCTGGATATGGCCCTCCTGCAACAGCGCGGCGAACATTTGGCCAATCAGCAACACCTTTGGCAGGGCAAGCTGGACGCTATTTACACAGGCGACGAGTTTGCCCCCAGCGAAGATCCGGAGCAGCAACTGTATGACGGTTTCCTGGGCGATCGGGATCGTCGATTATGCGAACAGGTCCGTAGCCTTGACCCTCGCCAATTGGGGCAGGGGCATTGGATGTTCGACGACCCACGAATGCCGGAATTGTTGTTCCGTTACCGTGCCAGGAACTTTACCGACACCTTGACTGCAGAAGAACAGCAACGTTGGCATCGGTTCTGCCAGCAGCGCTTGAGTGACCCGCGCTTGGGCGCGCCGAATACGTTGGGTGACTTCGAACAGGCGTGCCAGAGCGCCTGGGGTGCGGCTGACGAGGCAGGGCGACAAGTGCTGGACGCATGGCGAGCCTATGTTCAGCAATTGAAAGCGCAGTATCAGTTGTAGGGTCGAGCCCATAAAAAAACGCCGGCAATAGGCCGGCGTTTTTCATGGGTATTGCACAGGCAACCCTTTAATCCAACAGGGTTGCCCAGCTTTCAACCACATCACCGCCCCACTTGGCTTTCCACTCTTTCAGGGTCTTGTGGTTGCCGCCTTTGGTTTCGATCACTTCACCGTTGTGCGGGTTCTTGTATTGCTTGACTTTACGGGCACGTTTGGTGCCGGTGGCCTTGACGGCACCGCGCGGTGCTTTGCTCAGCTTGGATTCTGGATCCAACAGGGCGATCACGTCGCGCAGGGACTTGGAGTATTCACCCATCAGTGCGCGCAGTTTGCCTTCGAATTCCAGCTCTTTCTTCAGCTTGTCATCTTGAGACAGGTTGGCCAGGCGGGCCTGAAGTTCCTTGATAGCTTCTTCGGTGGCGCGGTATTCGTTGATCAGGGACATGGAGTGTTCCTTGAGTAGCATGTTCGAGGGATAACAGTTCGGGGCAATAATAGACAGGCCAAACTCGCAAGTAAACAATTAAAAAGACAATGAACTGTTAATTGTTGTGCGACAAAGCAGGCTTTGAGTTAAGAAATTTTTACATATCGGCTGGCAAATTCATCCTTTCCTACAGATATTGCCCACGATAGCGTTTGCCGGCGGTACAAGCGGCAGGGCATCCCGGGGTCGGGACAATCGATACTGCGTTTTTTCCGGAGGGCCGCTAGAATGTGCGCCTTTGCGAAGTTTCCGGAGTCTCCTTCATGCGCACCTATCGACTGGTGATTGCCTGCCCCGACCGTGTCGGCATCGTGGCGAAAGTCAGTAATTTCCTGGCCTTGTACAACGGCTGGATCAACGAAGCCAGCCACCACTCCGATGAGCAGAGTGGTTGGTTCTTCATGCGCCATGAGATCCGCGCCGAATCCCTGCCCTTTGGCATCGAGGCCTTCCGCGAGGCGTTCGCGCCGATCGCCGAAGAGTTCTCCATGACTTGGCGAATCACCGATTCGGCCCAGAAGAAGCGCGTTGTCCTGATGGCCAGCCGTGAGTCCCACTGCCTGGCCGAC
The DNA here is from genome assembly GCF_048068175.1 of Pseudomonas sp. NY15356. Classification (NCBI taxonomy): domain Bacteria; kingdom Pseudomonadati; phylum Pseudomonadota; class Gammaproteobacteria; order Pseudomonadales; family Pseudomonadaceae; genus Pseudomonas; species Pseudomonas sp. NY15356. Next base: position 8,098 of record NZ_JBLUPW010000013.1, read on the forward strand.
CTGCTGCATCGCTGGCACACCGATGAGCTCGATTGCGACATCCCATGCGTGATCTCCAACCACAATGACCTGCGCAGCATGGTCGAGTGGCACGGCATTCCATTCTTCCATGTCCCGGTGGACCCGAAGGACAAGCAACCGGCATTCGCCGAAGTGTCGCGTCTGGTCGAGGAACACGGTGCCGACGTAGTGGTACTGGCCCGCTACATGCAAATCCTGCCACCGCAGCTGTGCCAGGAATACGCCGAAAAGGTGATCAACATCCACCACAGCTTCCTGCCGTCCTTCGTCGGTGCCAAGCCTTACCACCAGGCGGCCCTGCGTGGCGTGAAACTGATCGGCGCCACCTGCCACTATGTCACCGAGGAGCTGGACGCAGGCCCCATCATCGAGCAGGACGTGGTGCGTGTGAGCCATGCCGACAGCATCGAGGACATGGTGCGGTTCGGTCGTGACGTGGAAAAGATGGTGCTGGCCCGCGGCCTGCGCTATCACCTGGAAGACCGCGTGCTGGTGCATGGCAACAAGACCGTAGTGTTCGACTGATCGCTATCGCTGCGGCTCGGGGCGCGAAATCTTGTCGATGCGGGCCGCACAGCGGCCTATGCCGCTCAGCGCGTCTGACGACGCCAGCGCTCCAGCAATGGACGCGCCAACAGGCAGACGAACACCGGCCCGCCCGCGATCAAATAGAAGTAGTAGGTCACCGCGCGCCAGATCAGGATCGCTGCGGCGGCCGTCGAACTGCCCACCAGGGGCGCGAGCAGGCTGGCCGAGGTCAGCTCGGCTGCACCCGCTCCGCCGGGCAACAGGCTGAACTGCCCTGCACTGAGCGAAAGGATCTGCACCAGGAAACTGGGGATCCACGACAACTCCACGCCCAAACCTCGCAATACCAGGTACAGCACGCTGTAGCGCAGGCTCCAGTGGGCGCAGGTCAGGGTGAAGACCAAGGCCAGGGTGCGCTTGGGCAGGCGCCAAGTATCCGTCAGGGCGTGCAGGAACCGCAGCAGCTTGCGCGCCCAGCGTCGCCGTCGCCGGCATGACATGCCCAACCGATACAACAATCGCCCGTTGAAACGCATCACCGCGCGGCGATAGCGCAGCAGCGCGACGATCCCTGCCAGAGCCGAGCACAGCAGCAAGGCGCTGCCCAACAGCATGCTTTCCTGGGTGTGCCCCAGGCTATGGAACAGGGCGTAGCCGGCAATGGCCAGCATGGCGCAGAAGAAAAACACCAAGTCATTGAGCTGGTCCATGGCGAACACGGCGCCGCTGCGCGCCGGGCCGATACGCTCGCGGGCCAGCAACGCCATGAGCGTCAGCGGCCCGCCACTGCCGCCCGGGGTGGTGCAGATGGCGAATTCGGTGGCCATGATTACGCCCAGGCTGCGGACCCGGCCGAGCCTGGCGCCCTGCTGGCCGAGCAGCAGGCGCAGGCGCAGGGCATTGATCATCCAGCACACCAGAATCATGCCCAGCAGTATCGCCATCAGCCCGGGGGCGAAGGATTTCAGGCGTGGCAGCAGGTCACCACCGCCCAGCAGGGTCGGGACCAGCACTGCCACCAGCAGCGCCAGCCCCAGCCAGCCGAAGCGGTTCATGCGACAGCCTGGCGTGCCAGCCAGGCAGACTTGGTCAGCGGTTGACGGCCTTGCTCGAGCAATGTGTACAAGGTACGCAGCCAATAGTCACGGGAGGATCGATGGCGCATGTCCACCGGGTGCAGCCCCAGGCGCAGGGTGTCGGCTTCGCGCCATCGCTGGCATTGCCAATCGCAGACCATCCGTGATAGCCCACGGCGCCAGGCACTGCGGGCGCTCCACACCAGGCCGGGGGCGTCGATGGCGGTGAATTCCGGCAGTCGGTAGAGGTGCCGTGGTGTGCTGGTATAGCGCAGCGGTAGACGGCGCAGGGCCTGGCGCGTGCCTTCGCTCATCAGCCAGGCCGGGGCGACGAAGCCGGCCACAGGCCAGGCATGGCGATGGAATACTTCCAGCCCGGCCTCCAGGCGCAGCAAGGCATCGGCTTCGTCCAGCCCATAGAACTCGCCTTCGTGGGTATACACCCTGCGCATGAAGAACTCGCCGGGGCTGCGTGGCGCCGGAGCGTCGTCGGTGTGGAAGTAGCCATGCAGGGCCAGTTCGTCCCCCTGTGCCAGGCGTCGCTCGAGCAGCCGGCAGAAGGTCGGTGAGCGCGCCAACGCATTGCGGTGGTGAAAGTCCGGTACCACCAGCCAGGTCATGGGCACCCCACCGAGCTGGTCCACGGCCTGGACGAAGGGCTGGTAGTCGGGCCAGGTCTCGGGCGCGACGTCGTGCAGCACCAGCATCAGGCTGCGTGGCGCGGCGGCCGCTTCAACCATGGGCACGCACCTGCGGCTGATGGCCCAGCACGGCCTGGTAGTGGGCGAGCAAGCCATCGACCACCTTGTCCCAGGCGTAGTGCTGCTCCACGTGGCGGCGGGCCTGGGCGCCGAGACGCCGCACACCAGCTTCGAAGATTTCCCGCACCGCGGTGGCCATGGCCTGGCCGTCGTTGGGCGTGCACAGGCGCCCGCACTGGTCGGTGATGATCTCGCCGAAGGCACCGGCATGCACCGCTACCACCGGCGTGGCGCTGGCCATGGCCTCGAGGATGACCAGGCCGAAGGTTTCCTGGTCCCCGGCATGCACCAGCAGGTCGGCGCTGGCGAACAACCGGGCGACCTCCTGGGGCGGGCAGAAGTGGTCGATGACGCTGACATTGCCCGGTACGTTGGCGGGCATGTTGGAGCCGACCAGCAGCAAGTGGTAGTGGCGGCCCAGGTGGGTCATGCAGTCGAGCAGCACCGGCAGGTTCTTCTCCCGCGAACCGCGGCCGGCGAACACCAGCAGGCGGGTGGTGTCGGGGATGCCGAGCTCGGCGCGCAGGTGAGGGTCGCGGTGTTCGGGGTTGAAGGTGGCCAGGTCCACGCCCAGGCGTTGCACATGCACATCCTTGACCCCGAGCCGGCACAGTTTGTCGGCCATCACTTGGCTGGGGGCCAGGACCCGGTCGAAGTTGCCGTAGAGCTTGCTGACATAGGCCTCGACATTGGGGGTGAACCAATTGCCCATGCGGTTGCTGACCAGCAACGGCAGGTCGGAGTGATAGAAACCAATCACCGGGACGTCAAGCTTGCGCCGCGCCTCGAGGGCGGCCCAGGCGGTGAGGTAGGGGTCGCCGACTTCGATCAGGTCCGGCTGTAGGCGCCGCAGCACATTGCACCAGGGAGCCAGGCGTACCGGGAAACGGTAGCCGTTGCCGAAGGGCAAGGGCGGTGCCGGCACCTGGTAGATGCCGTTGGCATGGCTGGCGCTGGCGCCGGGGATCAAGAGGCTGTGACGCACGCCTGGCCTGGCGTCGAGTCGGCGATGTTTGGCATCAAGATAGGTACGTACGCCTCCGCTGGCCGGGGCGTAGAACATGGTGATGTCAGCGATGTGCACGATCAGCATCCCTCCGGGATCGTCTTCGGGTCTGTCATCTGGCGGTAATGGCCGTGATGACACGCCTAAAGGTTGACCTTCCTTAAGGATAGTTTGTTCGATCGGGATTCGAGGCGAGGGCGGGCCTTGTCCTGCAGGCGGGAGGCGCCACGGCGTCTTGTCTGTTGTAGGAGCGGCCTCGTGCCGCGAAAGGGCTGCAAGGCAGCCCCAAGATTCCAAGGCCAGGAGTGGTCCGGCCGCTATCGGTGATCGGCTGTAGATCGACGGGGGCGCTTTGCGCCCCTTTCGCGGCACGAGGCCGCTCCTACAGGAGGGGAGCGGTGAATCAGATGCGGAAGCTGCCGACCAGGTGCTTGAGCCGGCTGGCCTGCTGCTCCAGGTCGGCGCAGGCGCGCAGGGTGGCCTGCAGGTTCTCGACGCCTTCCTGGTTGAGCATGTTGATCTCGTTGATGTCCATGTTGATCGAGTCGACCACGGCGGTCTGTTCCTCGGTGGCGGTGGCCACCGACTGGTTCATGCCGTCGATTTCACCGATGCGCACGGTCACGCTGTCCAGGCGTTCGCCGGCCTGGTTGGCGATCTCCATGCTGTCCTGGCTGTGGCGCTGGCTCTGGCCCATGGTTTCCACCGATTCGCGGGCGCCTACCTGCAGTTCCTCGATCATGGCCTGCACCTGCTGGGCTGATTCCTGGGTACGGTGGGCGAGGTTGCGTACTTCGTCGGCGACCACGGCGAAGCCACGGCCGGCTTCCCCGGCGCGGGCAGCTTCGATGGCGGCATTGAGCGCCAGCAGGTTGGTCTGCTGGGAGATGCTGGTGATCACCTCGAGGATCTGGCCGATGTTAACGGTCTTGTGATTGAGCGTCTCGATGTGCGCGCTCGAGGTCACGATCAGGTCCGAGAGACGGTTCATTGCCTCGATGTTGCGTTCCACCACCTGTTGGCCTTCCTCGGCCAGCAGCCGCGCGGAGGTCGCGTGCTGGGAGGCCTGGGCCGCATTGCCGGCGATTTCCTGGGCGGCGGCGCCCAGTTCGTTGATGGCGGCGGCGACGCTGCTGGTGCGGTTGGACTGCTCGTCGGAGTTGGCCATCGACGAGTTGGAGGCGCTGATCACCCGCAGGGCTACTTCATTGACCTGCTCGGTGGCCGAGGATACTTCGCGGATCGAGCCATGGATGCGCTCCACGAAACGGTTGAACGCAGTGCCGAGGATGCCGAATTCGTCGTGCTGGTGGATCTGCAGGCGCTTGGTCAGGTCGCCTTCGCCCTCGGCGATGTCCTCCATGGCACGGGTCATCGTATGCAGCGGTTGCATCAGCACACGGATCAGCAGGCCCAGCAAGGCGATGATGATGACCACCGCCACCAGCGTGGCGATGATCGCCGAGGTTCGGAAGGTGCTGAGCATGGAGAAGGCTTTGTCCTTGTCCACCGACAGGCCGATATACCAGTTGGCCGAAGGCAGGCCCTTGATCGGCGTGAAAGTCAGCAGGCGGGCCTGGCCATTGGCCTGGACTTCGGTCAGTTCGCCGGAAAGCGTCGGGGTACCCTCGGGGAACAGGTCGGTGAGCGACTTCATCACCAGCTCTTTATCAGGGTGCACCAGGATCTTGCCCTGGTCGTTGACCAGGAAGGCGTAGCCCATGCCGCCGAAGTCCAGCGAATTGATGATTTCCACCAGGCCATCGAGGGCCAGGTCACCACCGACTACGCCGACGTTGGCCGACACCTTGCTGAGGATACCGATGACCATCTTGTTGGTGGTCAGGTCGATATAGGGCTCGGTCAGCATGGCGCCGCTGGCGCTCATACCGTCCTTGTACCAGGGGCGTACCCGCGGGTCGTAGCCATCAGGCATCTTCGAGTCCGGGCGGACGCTGAAGCCGCCGTCCACCTTGCCCAGGTAAACGGTGAGGAAACTCGAAAGCAGGGCCGGTTGCCCCATGAAAGTTTCGGCATTGGCGGGATTATGTGCGATGTTCTGTGCCAGGTTCTCCACCAACTTGATACGGCCGTCGAACAAGTTGCGAATATTGGTCGATGTCGACTCGCCCATTTCCGCCAGGTAACTCTCCAGGTCGTCGCGAATCGCATTACGCTGGAGGTAATCGTTATAGAGCGTGAACAGGCTGAAGGCGACTATCACGATCAATGAGGCCGCCAAGAGTATCTTGTGGCTGAAACGAAGGCTTTTGTTCATGGCGTGGTCCGCTAAGGTTTTTATCGGGTCGTTCGCACGAAGGCAGCTTGAAAACAGTGCAACAATGCCCGCAGGTCCTTTTCGGGTTGTTCCTGTCTTTCGAGGTGAAACATCACCCTGGGGTATCGGCCGTAACGCGGCAAAGCTTGAATAGAGGATGAAAGAAGATGTCGGATTCTTCGCAAATCGTTGTAGGGGCGGGCATGGATGGCCAGCCCGTAGGCCAGGCCATGCGCCTGGCCAACCGCCACGGCTTGGTGGCCGGTGCCACGGGAACGGGCAAGACCGTGACCCTGCAGCACCTGGCCGAGGCCTTCAGCGACGCCGGCGTGGCGGTGTTCGCCGCCGACGTGAAGGGTGACCTGTGCGGTCTGGGCGCGGCCGGTGCGCCACAGGGCAAGGTGGCCGAACGTATTGCCGGCATGCCCTGGCTGGGCCATAAGCCCCAGGCCTACCCCGTCACCCTGTGGGATGTCGCCGGCCAGTCGGGCCACCCGTTGCGCACCACCCTCAGCGAAATGGGGCCCTTGCTGCTGGGTAACCTGCTGGAGCTGACCGACAGCCAGCAGGCGGCGCTGTACGCCGCGTTCAAGGTGGCAGACCGCGAGGGGCTGCTGTTGCTTGACCTCAAGGACCTCAAGGCCCTGCTCGGGCACCTGAAGGACAACCCGCAACTGCTGGGTGACGATGCCGCGCTGATGACCACCGGCTCCACCCAGGCCTTGCTGCGCCGCCTCTCGACCCTGGAGCAGCAGGGGGCCGAGGCCTTGTTCGGCGAACCGGCCTTGCAGTTGGAAGACCTGCTGCGCCCGGACGGTGATGGCCGCGGGCGCATCCACCTGCTCGATGCCAGCCGCCTGGTGCATGAAGCGCCCAAGGTATACGCGACTTTCCTGCTGTGGCTGCTGGCCGAATTGTTCGAACAGTTGCCCGAGCGTGGCGATGCCGACAAGCCGGTGCTGGCGTTGTTTTTCGACGAAGCCCACCTGCTGTTCAATGGCACGCCGAAAGCGCTGCAGGATCGTCTGGAACAGGTCGTGCGGCTGATCCGCTCCAAGGGCGTGGGCGTGTATTTCGTCACCCAGTCGCCGGGTGACCTGCCGGATGCGGTATTGGCGCAGTTGGGCTTGCGTATCCAGCATGGGCTGCGCGCCTTTACCGCCAAGGAGCAGAAGTCGCTGCGGGCAGTGGCCGATGGCTTCCGGCCGAACCCGGCCTTCGATGCGCTCAGCGTACTCACCGAGCTTGGGATCGGCGAGGCGTTGGTGGGCACCCTGCAGGACAAGGGCACGCCGGAAATGGTCCAGCGGGTGCTGGTCGCCCCGCCGCAGTCGAGGATCGGCCCGTTGACGGAGGTCGAGCGCAGAGCCTTGATTGCGGGGTCACCTTTGGCCGGGCGCTATGACAAGCCGATCGACCGGGAGTCGGCCTATGAAATGCTCACGGCACGCAAGGGCGAGCCGGTAGAGCCGGCCCCGCAGCCGCAGGCTGACGAGGAAAGCTTTGCCGACAAGGCCGGCGAGTTCCTGCAGAGTGCCGCGGGGCAGGCCATCAAGTCGGCGGTACGTCAGGCGGCCAATCAGCTCGGCCGGCAATTGGTGCGGGGGTTGATGGGGTCGTTGCTGGGGGGCAAGCGGCGGTAGCGAGCAGGGCCCTGTGGGGGCGGGCTTGTCCCGCGATGGCTGCGTCACGGATGTGAGCAGGAACGAAAAAGGCGCCTCGAAGGGCGCCTTTTCCACTACAGCGGTATCGCTCAGCTGATCGCCTTGGAGGCCAGCCAGAACAGGCCGGCGGCCAGGCTCATCGAAGCTGGCAGGGTCAGTACCCAAGCCAGCAGGATGGTTTTCACCGTGCCGCCTTGCAGGCCGCTCTTGTTGGCGACCATGGTGCCCGCCACGCCCGACGACAATACGTGGGTGGTCGACACCGGCAGGCTGAAGATATTGGCCATGCCAATGGCGCAGGCTGCAGTGATCTGTGCCGACATACCTTGGGCGTAGGTCATGCCTTGCTTGCCGATCTTCTCGCCAACGGTCAGGACCACGCGCTTCCAGCCGACCATGGTGCCCAGGCCCAGGGCCAGGGCGACGGCCACGATCACCCAGAACGGGGCGTATTCGGTGGTGGCGGTCAGGTCTTTGCGCAGCTTTTCCAAGTCGGCCTTTTCACGGCTTTCCAGGCCTGGCAGCTTGCCGACCTTCTTCGCGGTGTCGTCCAGGCAGAGCAGGTAGCGACGCACTTCGACACGTTTCTCGGCGCTCAGGTCGCGGTAATCGGTCACGCCCTTGAGCGATGATTGCAGGGCGGCGATGGTCGGCTCGGTCTGCTGCGGGTTGCAGCTGAACTGCTCGGGCAGGTCGGACGACTTGGCTTTGCCCAGCGCCAGGAACTCGCCCAGGGTGGCTGCGTTGCGCTCGTAGAACTGGCTCATGTGCAAGGTGGCGTCGCGGGTGCGCTCGATCTGGTAGGTGGTGCTGTTCAGATCGAGGACGAACTTCGCCGGAACGATGCCGATCAGCACCAGCATGATCAGGCCGATGCCTTTCTGGCCATCGTTGGAACCGTGCACGAAGCTCACGCCCATGGCAGAGATCACCAGTACCAGGCGGTTCCAGAAGGGCGGGTGCTTCTTGTCATCGAGCTTGCGACGCTGCTCGGGGGTCTTGTGCATCTTCGACAGCGGACGCCACCACTTCAGGCCGATCAGCACCAGGGCTGCGACGGCGAAGCCGGCCATCGGCGAGACCACCAGCGACAGCGCGATGTCGATCGCCTTCTGCCAGTTGACGCCATCGCCCAGTGGGATGTCGTTGAGCAGCGCGTTGGCCAGGCCCACGCCGAGGATCGAGCCGATCAGGGTGTGGGAGCTGGACGCCGGGATACCGAAGTACCAGGTGCCCAGGTTCCAGGTGATGGCCGCGGCCAGCAACGAGAAGACCATGGCCAGGCCGTGGCCGGTGTTCACATTGATCAGCAGCTCGACCGGCAGCAGGTGGACGATGGCATAGGCCACCCCGACACCGCCCAGCAGAACCCCGAGGAAGTTGAACACGCCGGAGAAGAACACGGCCAGGTGCGGCGGCATGGCTTTGGTATAGATGACAGTGGCTACCGCGTTGGCGGTGTCATGAAAGCCATTGATGAACTCGAATGCGAGCACGAAGGTCAAAGCGAGCAGCAAGCTCACCAGCACCCACGCATCCAGTCCGCTGAATAATTCGATCATGAAGGTTGTCTGGCGGTCATAGGGGGGCGCGATTATGCCAGAAAACCTTGGCAATCGATGCCCCCGCGACGAACCGATGACGACCCTGCCGACTGCCACGAAGCGCAACGCAAGGCGAGCTTCTGCAGGACTTCAGTGGCTAAAAGCAGCTAAATCCTGCGAAACAAATGGAAAAATCGCAAATTCTGCATGCGCTGAATGATTCAAACGCTTGTATTAAATTTGTGTAATTCCGTTTCGTTCCTGGCTTTTCGGTAAAAAAGCCTACGCCCGTCTTGCCTGACGGCAAGGCATGCGTGATGGCATGAAGCGCTGGGTCAGCTTTCTTCGCTGCGCAGTTCCTTTTCCATTTTTTCCAGTTCCTGGGCGAACGCCTGGTCCTGGACCGTGGCACGCTTGCGCCAAGGTTTGCGCTCCGGTTCCGGTTGTGCGGCATAAGTGGTGACTTCACCACCGTAAACATCCTTGTAACGTTCAGCCTGGCGCTCGAGTTCCGCGCGCAGTTCTTCTTTCGTCACAGTCATACCCGAATAAAATTTGAAATTTTGCGCTGGCCTTCGTCATGCAAAGTTATGCATACGGCTACGCCGCCAGTGCGAACAGGTTGTCGTAGCGACAATATTCAATACGGAACAGGGCACCCGGAAAGTGATTAAGGTCTTGGCCCTGCACGCGGCTTTGCTGGCGGGGAACTCGATGAGGGTGCCGGATGAGGGCGATGCCGAATGTCCGGGCCAGCGGGTTCGATTATAGCAACCAGCAAGTCAATGGCTACCTACTTTAGGCGACAACACCAAGCCACTGCACAGTTTAAGCCTGGCGTGTTTCACAATTGGGTAGGCCTTGAAAGTTTGAGGCTCGAGGGTTTCGAAAGTTCTTACAAAGAGCAACAAAAGGAAAAACGGCCTCGGGGTTAGCGAGGCCGTTGCCTGGGGACTTCTACGGTGGGTACCTGACCAGTCTCTCCAAAGAAGCCACATGTGGCAGGAGAAAGGTATAAGCAAACGTGTCAGCGGTCAATTGCGATTATCGGCCGTTGGTTCGATAATCGCACAAAGCGGAGATTTTTTTGAGGTAGCCATGAGCGAAGACACCCAGGACACCACCAACCCGGAACCGGCGCGCCCTGCGGCGCCCGCGCTGGCACCGCCGATCGTGGCATCGCCGGCCAAGCGCATCCAGGCCTTTACCGGTGATCCGGACTTCATGACCTCCCTGGCCCGGGGGTTGGCCGTCATCCAGGCGTTCCAGGAGCGTAAGCGCCACCTGACCATCGCTCAGATCAGCCACCGGACCGAGATCCCCCGGGCGGCGGTGCGCCGTTGCTTGCACACGCTGATGAAGCTGGGGTACGCAACCACCGATGGGCGTACCTATTCCTTGTTGCCCAAGGTGCTGACCTTGGGGCATGCCTACCTGTCGTCGACCCCGTTGGCGGTGTCCGCGCAGCCGTATCTGGACCGCATCAGCGACCAACTGCACGAAGCGGCCAACATGGCGACCCTTGAAGGCGACGACATTCTCTATATCGCCCGCTCGGCCACCGTGGAGCGCCTGATTTCGGTCGACTTGTCGGTCGGCGGCCGCTTGCCGGCTTATTGCACGTCCATGGGGCGGATCCTGTTGGCGGCGCTGGACGATGCGAGCCTTTGGGAGTACTTGGAGCGTGCCGACCTCAAGGCCCGTACCAGTCGCACCCTGCATGATCCGGATTCGCTGTTCGCCTGCATCCAGCAGGTGCGTGCCCAGGGCTGGTGCGTGGTCGATCAGGAACTGGAGCAAGGTTTGCGTTCGATTGCCGTGCCGATCTATGACGCCTCGGGGCAGGTGCTGGCGGCGCTGAACGTCAGCACGCACGTGGGGAGGGTGACCCGCAGCGAACTGGAGCAGCGGTTCCTGCCGATCCTGCTGGCAGCCAGTCGGGACCTATGCCATCAACTGTTTGGCTAGGGTTACCGCAGCTACGTTTGCGTCTCAAATTTTTAGTTCGATAATCGAACGAAAGTTCGATTATCGGATTGTAAGCCACCTGCGAGCCTCCTTAATCTGAGCGCATCGCAGCGATGCTCTTGCCCGCTGCTCACTGACCGGCTCGTCCTGACCAGGAGTCTCCAATGGCAGCAATCCTTTCCCTTCACGACGCGGTGAAGCAATTCATCCAGGATGGCGACACGGTCGCCCTCGAAGGTTTCACCCACCTGATCCCGACCGCCGCGGGCCACGAGATCATCCGCCAGGGCAAGCAGGACCTCACCTTGGTGCGCATGACCCCGGACCTGATCTACGACCAGCTGATCGGTGCCGGTTGTGCGCGCAAGCTGATCTTCTCCTGGGGCGGCAACCCGGGGGTCGGTTCCCTGCATCGCTTGCGAGACGCAGTGGAAAAGCGCTGGCCCCACGCGATCGAAATCGAGGAACACAGCCACGCCGACCTGGCCAATGCCTACGTTGCGGGTGCCTCAGGCCTGCCCTTCGCGGTGCTGCGTGCCTACGCAGGCTCCGACCTGCCGAAGGTCAACCCATTGATCAAGAGCGTCACCTGTCCGTTCACCGGCGAGGTGCTCGCGGCGGTGCCGTCGGTGCGCCCCGACGTCACCGTGATCCACGCGCAGAAGGCTGACCGCAAGGGCAACGTGCTGCTATGGGGCATCCTCGGCGTGCAAAAGGAGGCGGCCTTGGCGGCCAGGCGCTGCATCGTCACTGTCGAGGAAATCGTCGACGACCTGCGGGCGCCGATGAACGCCTGCATCCTGCCGACCTGGGCCTTGAGCGCGGTGTGCCTGGTGCCTGGTGGCGCTCATCCATCCTATGCGCATGGCTATTACGAGCGAGACAACCACTTCTACCAGGCCTGGGACCCGATCGCCCGCGACCGTGAGTCGTTCACCGCCTGGATCGACACCTATATCCGAGGCACCGTCGACTTCAACGCATTCAAGGCCAAGCTGGCCGGTACCGCGGAGGCTGCGCAATGAGCTATTCAACGTCCGAAATGATGACTGTCGCCGCAGCCCGTCGCCTGCGTAACGGGGCTGTCTGCTTCGTCGGCATCGGCTTGCCGTCGAAGGCCGCCAACCTGGCGCGTCTGACCTCGTCGCCCGATGTGGTGTTGATCTACGAGTCCGGCCCGATCGGCGCCAAGCCCAGCGTGCTGCCGCTGTCCATCGGGGATGGTGAGCTGGCGGAAACCGCCGACACCGTGGTGCCCACCGCCGAGATCTTCCGCTACTGGCTGCAGGGTGGGCGGATCGACGTGGGCTTCCTCGGTGCTGCCCAGGTCGACCGCTTCGGCAACATCAACACCACCGTGGTGGGTGACTACCATGCCCCCAGGACCCGCCTGCCAGGTGCCGGTGGTGCCCCGGAGATTGCAGGCTCGGCCAAGCAGGTGCTGATCATCCTCAAGCAGTCGACGCGTGCCTTCGTCGAAAAGCTCGATTTCATCACCTCGGTCGGCCACGGTGAGGGCGGTGATTCGCGTCAACGCCTGGGCCTGCCAGGGGAGGGGCCGGTGGGCATCATCACCGACCTGTGCATCATGGAACCGGAAGCCGGTACCCATGAGTTCGTGGTGACATCGATCCACCCGGGCGTGACCCGCGAGCAGATCATCGCCGCCACCGGCTGGCCGATTCGCTTCGCCGACAGCGTGCAGACCACCGCTGCACCCAGCGACATCGAGCTGGGTGCCCTGCGCGAGCTGGAGGCCCGCACCGCTGTCGCCCATGGGCAGACAGTAGGAGAAGTCTGATGCGTGACGTATTCATCTGTGATGCCATCCGCACCCCGATCGGCCGTTTCGGCGGAACCTTGGCCAGCGTGCGTGCCGATGATTTGGCGGCGGTGCCGCTCAAGGCGCTCATGGCGCGCAACCCCCAGGTCGACTGGGCCCAGTTGGACGAAGTGTTTCTTGGCTGCGCCAACCAGGCTGGCGAGGACAACCGCAACGTGGCACGCATGGCGCTGCTGTTGGCCGGCCTGCCGCAAAGCGTGCCGGGCGTGACCCTGAACCGCCTGTGCGCCTCGGGCATGGATGCCATCGGTACCGCGTTTCGCGCCATTGCCAGCGGCGAGATGGAGCTGGCGATTGCCGGTGGGGTCGAATCCATGTCCCGCGCACCTTTCGTGATGGGCAAGGCCGAGAGCGCCTATTCGCGCAACATGAAGCTCGAGGACACCACCATCGGCTGGCGCTTCGTCAATCCATTGATGAAGGCCGAGTACGGCGTGGACTCAATGCCTGAGACTGCCGACAACGTGGCCGACGATTTCCATATCTCGCGCGCCGACCAGGACGCCTTCGCCCTGCGAAGCCAGCAGAAGGCCGCGGCTGCCCAAGCCGCGGGCTACTTTGCAGAGGAAATCGTGCCGGTGTGTATTGCCCACAAGAAGGGTGAAAGCCTGGTCGAGCAGGATGAGCATTTGCGCCCGGAAACCACCCTGCAGACGCTGGCACGCCTCAAACCGGTCAACGGCCCGGAAAAGACCGTTACTGCCGGCAACGCCTCGGGTGTCAACGATGGCGCCGCGGCGCTGATCCTGGCCTCGGCCGAGGCGGTGCACGCGCATGGCCTGACCCCGCGTGCGCGGGTGCTGGGCATGGCCAGCGGCGGGGTAGCGCCGCGGGTGATGGGCATCGGACCAGTGCCTGCGGTGCGCAAGCTGAGCGAGCGGCTGGGGATCGCGGTGGGTGAATTCGATGTCATCGAACTCAACGAAGCGTTCGCCAGCCAGGGCTTGGCGGTGTTGCGTGAGCTGGGCATCGCGGACGATGCGCCGCAGGTCAATCCCAATGGTGGCGCCATCGCTTTGGGGCACCCCTTGGGCATGAGCGGCGCGCGGCTGGTGCTGACGGCGTTGCACCAACTGGAAAAGTGCGGCGGGCGCAAGGGCCTGGCGACCATGTGCGTAGGGGTAGGGCAGGGGTTGGCCCTGGCGATCGAGCGCGTAGACGCCTAAGCCCTGTAGGCGCGGCGGTGGAACGAGATTGTTACTGGGTGTGTCTAGATCAGGCAGGGACCTTCCTGGAGTGAGTACCTCATGACTTCTACCTATTACACAGGCGAAGAACGCAGCAAACGCATCTTCGCCATCGTCGGGGCTTCGTCGGGCAATCTGGTGGAATGGTTCGACTTCTATGTCTACGCCTTCTGCGCCATCTACTTCGCCCCGGCATTCTTCCCCTCCGACAACCCCACCGTGCAGTTGCTCAATACTGCCGGCGTGTTCGCCGCAGGCTTCTTGATGCGTCCGATCGGCGGCTGGATCTTCGGTCGCCTGGCGGACCGCCATGGCCGCAAGAATTCCTTGATGATTTCGGTGCTGATGATGTGCGGTGGCTCGCTGATCATCGCCTGCCTGCCGACCTACTCCAGCATCGGCGCCTGGGCCCCGGCCCTGTTGTTGCTGGCGCGGCTGATCCAGGGCCTGTCGGTGGGCGGCGAATACGGCACCACCGCCACTTACATGAGCGAGGTGGCCCTGCGTGGCCAGCGCGGCTTCTTCGCCTCGTTCCAGTACGTCACGCTGATCGGTGGCCAGTTGCTGGCGGTGCTGGTGGTGGTGATCCTGCAGCAACTGCTGACCGAGGAGGAGCTGCGGGCCTATGGTTGGCGGATCCCCTTCGTGGTGGGTGCCGTCGCCGCCTTGATCTCGCTCATGCTGCGTCGCTCGCTGAAAGAGACCAGCAGCGCCGAAACCCGCCAGGACAAAGAAGCCGGTACCATCGGTGGGCTGTTGCGCAACCATGCTGCCGCCTTCATCACCGTGCTGGGCTACACCGCGGGCGGTTCGTTGATTTTCTATACCTTCACCACCTACATGCAGAAGTTCCTGGTCAACACGGCCGGCATGCACGCCAAGAGTGCCAGCTACGTGATGACCGGTGCCCTGTTCCTGTTCATGCTTTTGCAGCCGCTGTTCGGCATGCTGTCCGACCGCATCGGGCGGCGCAATTCCATGCTGCTGTTCGGTGGCCTGGGCACGCTGTTCACCGTGCCGCTGCTGATGGCGCTGAAAACCGTGACCAGCCCTTTCCTGGCGTTCGTGCTGGTGACCTTGGCGCTGTGCATCGTGAGTTTCTACACCTCGATCAGCGGCCTGGTGAAGGCCGAGATGTTCCCGGCGCAGGTGCGTGCCTTGGGCGTGGGCCTGGCCTATGCCGTGGCCAACGCCGTATTCGGCGGTTCGGCCGAATACGTGGCCTTGGGCTTGAAGACCCTGGGCATGGAGAACACGTTCTACTGGTACGTGACCGCCATGATGGCGGTGGCCTTCCTGTTCAGCCTGCGCCTGCCGAAAGAGGCGGCCTACCTGCACCATGACCACTAGTGTCCTGTCTCGGAAATAAGCTGTTCACGTTTGGCGAGGCAGGACACAAGAGGCACGCTCCGGTAACGGGGCTGGCCGTCCATCAATGTTCAAATGTTTGAAGGAGACCGCTGTGGCGCACCTGCAACTGGCCGATGGCGTACTGAACTACCAACTCGATGGCCCTGAACACGCGCCGGTGCTGGTGTTGTCCAACTCGTTGGGGACCGACCTGCATATGTGGGACACGCAGGTGCCGGCGTGGCGTGAGCGGGTACGGGTACTGCGCTACGACACCCGTGGCCATGGCGGGTCGCTGGTGACCGAGGGGCCTTATACCATCGAGCAGCTGGGCCGTGACGTGCTGGCGTTGCTCGATGCCCTGGACATTCCACGGGCCCACTTCGTCGGCTTGTCCATGGGCGGGCTGATCGGCCAATGGCTGGGCATCAACGCCAGCACGCGCCTGCGTAGCCTGACGTTGTGCAATACCGCCGCGAAGATCGCCGATGACGAGGTGTGGAACACCCGTATCGAGACCGTGGGCCAAGGCGGACAACACGCCATGCTCGACCTGCGCGACGCCTCGCTCGCACGTTGGTTCACCCCGGGCTTCGTTCAGGCCCGACCCGAGCAGGCCCAGCGTATCTGCCAGATGCTGGCGCAGACCTCGGCCGAGGGCTATGCGGCCAACTGCGCAGCCGTGCGTGACGCCGATTTTCGCGAGCAACTGGGGCAGATCCAGGTGCCGACCTTGATCGTCGCCGGTACCGAGGATGCCGTGACCACGCCTGAGCATGGCCGCTTCATGCAGGCGCGGATCGCAGGCGCCGAGTATGTCGAGTTCCCGGCCGCGCACTTGTCCAACGTCGAGGTCGGTGCGCCGTTCAGCCGCCGCGTGCTCGATTTCCTGCTGGCTCATTGAGACTCTGAGGGAGTGCCTGTCAGTCAAGGCCTCGGGGCGCTGCATGCCCATCGCCGGCAAGCCGGCTCCCACAAGTCACGTATTAGCCTTGAGGGCAGCACTGTTCCTTTGGGAGGGTGCTTGTCCCGCGATGAGGGCGGCGCAATGACGCGGATCAAACCGCCGCTTTCTTCTGCCGCACCGCCACCGGGCCGGCGTTGGCCTCTACCGCGCGCTTGAGCGCCGGGCATAGCCCGAGCATGAACGCCAGCTCCGCTACCACGAACAGCGGGCCGATGATCAGCCCGCTGATATCGTCGACGAACGCCGGCTTGCGGCCTTCGTAATAATGCCCGACGAACTGGATGATCCAGCCCACCACGAACGCCCCCAACCCGGCGCTCAACCATAGCCCGGTGGCCTGTATGGCCAGCAGTTGGCCGACCCACAGGCACAACCCCAGCAGCGCACCCATGACCAGCCCGAAACGCAGGTCCAGGCGCAGGTAGAACCATACCGATGCGGCGGCCACGAGCAGCGCGGGGGAGAGCCAGATGCCGGCCAGGTCCCAGCCGGGGCGTGAGAGCAGGATGGTCACCGCCAGCACGATCAACGGGATGCCGATGAAGTGGGTGGCGATATTGCGCGGGTCGCGGTGGTAGGCCGCGTATTGGCTCAGGTGGTCGACGAGGCTTTTCATTGTTGTTCCTCCCTGTGTGGCTACAGGTTCACCCTGCAGCGGGGCTAACCGCCATGGCATGAGCATAGCGCTCGACCACCGGCGCTGGAACCGTGCGTAGGTAATGGGCATCCATCACTGGGGCGAATGGGCAGGCCGCAAAACGAAAAAGCCCACCGCGAGGGTGGGCTTGATGCACTGCAAGGCGATCAGCCTTTCGGTGATTGCGCCGCGGCCTGTTGGTTGGCCTGGCCGGTCTGCTCCAGCCAGCCACCACCCAGGGCCTTGTACAGGTTGACCTCGCTGACCAGCTGCGAGAGGCGGTCGCTGATCAGCGCCTGTTGCGAGCTGAACAGGTTGCGCTGGGCATCGAGGAAGGTCAGGTTGCTGTCGATGCCGATGCGATAGCGACGCTCGGCCAGGCGGTAGTAGTCCTGGTTGGCGGCCACCAGGTCGCGCTGCGCCTGAAGCTGTTCTTCAAACGTCTTGCGCGCGGCCAGGCCATCGGAGACTTCCTGGAAGGCGGTCTGGATGGTCTTTTCGTACTTGGCGACGTTGATGTCCTTCTGGATCTTCGAGTAGTCCAGGCTCGCCTTCAGGCTGCCGGCGTTGAAGATCGGCAGGTTGATCTGCGGCTGGAACAGCCAGGTGCCCGAGCCGCCCTTGAACAGCCCGCCCATGTCCGGGCTCAGGGTGCCGGCGTTGGCGGTCAGGCTGATGCTCGGGAAGAACGCCGCCCGGGCCGCGCCGATGTTGGCGTTGGCCGCCTTGAGCAGGTGCTCGGCTTCCTGGATGTCCGGGCGGCGTTGCAGCAACTCGGACGGCAGGCCTGCCGGCACTTCGGCCAACTGGTCTTCGCTGAGCTTGAGCGGTGCTGGAAGGTCGGCAGGCACGCCGGTGCCCAGCAGCACGGTCAGGCTGTTCAGGTCCTGGGCCACCAGGCGCTGGTATTGCGACAGCTTGACCCGGGCGCCTTCCACGGCGGTGCGTGCCTGGCTCAGGTCGAGCGCCGAGGCCACGCCCACTTCGTTGCTACGGCGGGTCAGGTTGTAGCTTTCCTCGTAGGTCTTGAGGGTTTCCTCGGTCAGCTTGAGCAGGGCCTGGTCGGCCTGCCAGGTGTAGTAGGCATTGGCCACGCTGGCCACCAGGCTGATCTGCGTGGAGCGGCGGGCCTGCTCGCTGGAGAGGTAGGTCTCCAGGGCCTGCTCGGTCAGGCTGCGTACACGGCCGAACAGGTCCAGCTCGTAGGCACTGACGCCCAGGGTCGCCGAGTACTGGCTGGTGATGCCTGCCTCGCCGGTCTGCGACATGTTCGCCGGTACCCGCTGGCGACTGCCGCTGCCATTGGCCGAGACCGCCGGGAACAGGTCGGCCCGCTGAATGCGGTACTGGGCCCGGTAGGCGTCGATGTTCAGCGCCGCGACGCGCAGGTCGCGGTTGTTTTCCAGGGACGTCTGGATCAGCTTCTGCAGCGCCGGGTCGTGGAAGAACTGGCGCCAGCCCTGCTCGGCGGCGGCCACGTTGGCCGACTCGGTCGGCGAGTACGCAGGGCCTTGCGGCCACTGCGCAGCCACCGGCGATTCCGGGGTCTGGTAGTCAGGGATCAGCGAGCAGCCGCCCAGGATGAAAGCGGTCACCGCCAGGGATAACAAAGACTTGGTCATTGCCCAGCCTCATAACGAGTAGTTTCAGGGGTGGCGTCGGGTTCTGGCTTCTTGCTGCCGAACAACGACGACACTGCTACGAAGAACAGCGGTACCCAGAAGATAGCCAGCACGGTCGCACTGATCATGCCGCCGATCACCCCGGTACCGATGGCGTGCTGGCTGCCCGAGCCTGCGCCACTGGCGATGGTCAACGGTACCACGCCGAGGATGAACGCCAGCGAGGTCATGATGATCGGACGCAGACGCATGCGGCAGGCCTCGATGGCCGCGTCATACAGGCTGCGACCTTGCTCGTGCAGTTCCTTGGCGAACTCGACGATCAGGATCGCGTTCTTCGCCGCCAGGCCAATGGTGGTCAGCAGGCCGACCAGGAAGTACACGTCGTTGGAGAGCCCGCGCAGGCTGGTGGCGATCAGCGCACCGATGATACCCAGCGGCACCACCAGCACCACGGCGATCGGGATCGACCAGCTTTCGTACAGCGCCGCCAGGCACAGGAACACGAACAGTACCGAGAGGGCGAACAGCGCCGGCATCTGCGAGCCGGAGAGCTTCTCCTCGTAGGACATACCGGTCCAGGAATAACCGATGCCTGCTGGCAGTTCGCCGGCGATGCGCTCGACCTCGGCCATGGCTTCACCGGTACTGTAGCCCGGCGCCGGGGCGCCGAGGATCTCGACGGCTTCCACGCCGTTGTAACGCGACAGCTTGGGCGAGCCGTAGGTCCATTCGCCCTTGGCGAAGGAGGAGAACGGCACCATCTCGCCGGCGCCGTTGCGCACGTACCATTTCTGCAGGTCTTCCGGGCTCATCCGGGCGCTGGGTTCACCCTGGATGTACACCTTCTTGACCCGGCCGCGGTCGATGAAATCGTTGACGTAGCTGCCGCCGAGGGCGATCGACAGGGTGTTGTTGATGTCGGCGATGGTCACGCCCAGGGCGCTGGCACGTTCGTCATCGATGGTCAGCTGGTACTGCGGCTCGTCGTTCAGGCCATTCGGGCGCACGGCGCTGAGCACCTTGCTCTGGGCGGCCTTGGCCAGGAACTGGTTGCGCGCTTCCATCAGCTTCTGGTGGCCGACGCCGGCGCGGTCCTGGAGGAACACGTCGAAGCCGGTGGCGTTACCCAGTTCGAGTACCGCAGGCGGTGCGAAGGCGAACACCATCGCGTCGCGGAAGCTGAAGAAGTGCTGCTGGGCGCGGGCGGCGAGGTTGAACACGCTGTTCTCGGCCGAACGTTCTTCCCACGGCTTGAGCATGATGAATGCCATACCCGAGCTCTGGCCACGACCGGCGAAGTTGAAGCCGTTGACGGTGAACACCGACGACACGGTATCGGCTTCGTCCTTGAGCAGGTACTCGCGCATCTGGTCGACCACCACCTGGGTGCGCTCGGCACTGGAGCCCGCCGGAGTCTGCACCTGGGCGAACAGAACGCCTTGGTCTTCTTCCGGAAGGAACGCGGTGGGGATGCGCATGAACAGCCAGATCATGCCGACCACGATCAGCGCGTAGGCCAGCAGGAACGGTGCCTTGTTACGCAGGATGGTGCCAACGCTACGCTCATAGCCTTGCACGCTGCGGTCGAAGTTGCGGTTGAACCAGCCGAAGAAGCCACGCTTGGCCACGTGGTGCTCGCCCTTTTTCAGCGGCTTGAGCATGGTGGCGCACAGGGCTGGGGTGAAGATCAGCGCGACCAGCACCGACAGGCCCATGGCCGAGACGATGGTGATCGAGAACTGCCGGTAGATCACACCGGTGGAGCCGCCGAAGAAGGCCATTGGCAGCAGGACCGCCGACAGCACCAGGGCGATACCCACCAGGGCGCCCTGGATCTGCTCCATCGAGCGCTTGGTCGCCTCCTTGGGCGGCAGGCCCTCCTCGGACATCACCCGCTCGACGTTCTCCACCACGACGATGGCATCGTCCACCAGCAGGCCGATGGCCAGGACCATGGCGAACATGGTCAGGGTGTTGATGCTGAAGCCCGCCGCGGCCAGGATGCCGAAGGTACCCAGCAACACCACCGGCACGGTCATGGTGGTGATGATGGTGGCGCGGAAGTTCTGCAGGAACAGGTACATCACCAGGAACACCAGCACCACCGCCTCGATCAGGGTGTGGATCACGCCGCTGATGGATTCGGTGACCACCGGGGTGGTGTCATACGGGAACACCGCCTTCACGCCTGGCGGGAAGAACGGCTCCAGGTCGCTGATGGTCTTGCGCAGCGCCTTGGCGGTATCCAGGGCGTTGGCGCCGGTGGCCAGCTTGATCGCCAGGCCCGAGGCCGGGAAGCCGTTGTACTGCGCGCTGATGGCGTAGTTCTCGCCACCCAGGCCGACCTTGGCGACATCGCCCAGGCGCACCTGGGAGCCGTCGCTGTTGACCTTGAGCAGGATATTTTCGAATTGCTCGGCGGTCTGCAGGCGGGTCTTGCCGATGATGGTGGCGTTGAGCTGGGTACCAGGCATCGCCGGCAGGCCGCCGAGCTGGCCGGAGGAGACCTGCACGTTCTGCGCGCTGACGGCGGTGCGCACGTCGACCGGGGTCAGCTGGAACTTGTTCAGCTTGGCCGGATCGAGCCAGATACGCATGGCGTACTGGGCACCGAAGACCTGGAAGTCACCTACACCTGCGGTCCGCGAGATCGGGTCCTGCATGTTCGAGACGATGTAGTTGGACAGGTCGTCCTTGGTCATGCTGCCGTCTTCGGACACCAGGCCGATCACCAACAGGAAGTTCTTCACCGCCTTGGTCACACGGATACCTTGCTGCTGCACTTCCTGCGGCAGCAACGGGGTGGCCAGGTTCAGCTTGTTCTGCACCTGGACCTGCGCGGTGTCAGGGTTGGTGCCCTGCTCGAAGGTGGCGGTGATGGTCATGCTGCCGTCGGAGTTGCTCTCCGAGGACACGTACCGCAGGTTGTCGATACCGTTGAGCTGCTGCTCGATGACCTGCACCACGGTGTCCTGCACGGTCTGCGCCGAGGCGCCCGGGTAGGTCACGGCGATGGCGATGGCCGGGGGGGCAATGCTCGGGTACTGGTTGATCGGCAGCTTCAGGATCGACAAGGCGCCGACCAGCATGATCACCAGTGCGATCACCCAGGCGAAGATCGGGCGATCGATAAAGAACTTCGACATGGTTTACTCCGCTTTGGCGTCTGCTTTCGCCGCGCTGGCCTGGGCTGGGCCGGCCGGCTTCTTGACGTTGGTGGCTTCGCTGACCTTGACCTCGACCCCTGGCCGCACGAACTGCAGGCCTTCGGTGATCAGGCGGTCGCCCGGGTTCAGGCCTTCCTCGATCAGCCAGTCGCTGCCCAGGGTACGGCTGGCCTTGAGCTGGCGCAGTTCGACCTTGTTTTCCTTGTTCACCACCAGTGCGGTCGGCGTGCCCTTGAGGTCACGGGTCACGCCCTGCTGGGGTGCCAGGATGGCGTTGGCGTTGACCCCGGCCTTCAGGCGGGCATGGACGAACATGCCCGGCAGCAGGGTGTGGTCGGGGTTGGGGAAGATCGCGCGCAGGGTGACCGAGCCGGTGGTCTCGTCGACCGCGACTTCGGAGAACTCCAGGCGGCCCTGCTGCTTGAACAGGCTGCCATCCTCGAGCACCAGCTGCACCGTGGCGGCGTTGTCGCCGGCCTTCTGCAGCTGGCCGCTCTCCAGGTCACGGCGCAGCTTGAGCAGCTCCGCGGTGGACTGGGTGACGTCGACATAGATCGGGTCGAGCTGCTGGATGGTGGCCATGGCGTTGCTCTGGCCATTGCTCACCAATGCGCCCTCGGTCACCGCGGAGCGGCCGATGCGGCCACTGATCGGGGCCAGGACCTTGGTGTAGCGCAGGTCGATCTGCGCGCTCTTGAGCGAAGCCTCGGCCTGCAATCGTTTGGCATTGGCGTCGTCGTATTCCTGTTTGGAGACAGCCTGCTCGTCGATCAGTTGCTTGTAGCGCTCGGCCAGCGAGCGGGTGGCCTGCAGGTTGGCCTTGGCGTTGGCCAGGTTGGCTTCGTAGACGGACGGGTCGATCTGGTACAGCTGCTGACCTTCCTTGACCTCGGTGCCTTCCTTGAACAGGCGCTTGAGGATGATGCCATTGACCTGCGGGCGGACCTCGGCCACGCGGAAGGCGGTGGTACGCCCCGGCAGTTCCGAGGTCAAGGTATAGGCCTGCGGTTGGAGGGTAACGACGCCGACCAGAGGAGCCTGCGCTGCGGGCGCTGCTTCTTCTTTCTTACAGCCACTTAGCAGGGTTGCCAGGGCGACGGCGGAAACCAGGGCGGTGACGGCTGGCTTGAATTGCATGAGGATCCTCGGGTCGCTAGAGCAGGGAGACGCTCAAGAATAATGGAAGTGCTTTCAGAAAAGGTGCTATCCGGTGGATAAATAGCTTACTAACGAATATACTTACATTCATGCTTGTTTGTAAATACCGCAGGCGGGTGCACAACGCCGCAGCGGATCCGTCGATTAATCCCGGGGCGAGCCTTCAATAGGCTGCTCCGGCCTGAACTACCGCGTGCCGTACGCGCACGCGGGCCATGATGAGGTTGAGCTGCCATGGTCCGTCGAACCAAAGAAGAAGCCCAGGAAACCCGTGCCCAGATCATCGAGGCAGCGGAAAAGGCCTTCTACAAGCGCGGGGTTGCGCGAACCACCCTGGCCGACATCGCGCAGCTCGCGGGCGTGACCCGCGGGGCGATCTACTGGCATTTCAACAACAAGGCCGAACTGGTGCAGGCACTGCTGGACAGCCTGCATGAAACCCATGACCACCTGGCCCGTGCCAGCGAAAGCGAGGACGAGCTCGACCCGCTGGGCTGCATTCGCACATTGTTGCTGCAGGTGCTCAACGAGCTGGTGCTCGATGCCAGGACCCGGCGTATCAATGAAATCCTGCACCACAAGTGCGAGTTCACCGATGACATGTGCGAGATCCGCCAGCAACGCCAGAGCGCAGTACTGGATTGCCACCAGGGTATTGCGCTGGCCATGGCCAATGCCGTGCGTCGCGGGCAGTTGCCGGGCGACTTGGACGTGGAGCGTGCCGCGGTCGCCATGTTCGCCTATGTCGACGGCCTGATCGGGCGCTGGTTGCTGTTGCCGGACAGCTTCGACCTGCTGCGCGATGTGGAGAAATGGGTCGACACAGGGTTGGATATGCTGCGCTTGAGCCCTTCGTTACGCAAATGAGACTTTGTTAATGATTGTGATGAAGTGTTTCCCTACTGCATTAAGGGGGCGTTAATACGTTTGGGCGCACAGCGCCCCCAACCGCTCACCGCCCCCGCAACTGCCGATCAGGCATGGCCATTGCCGCAACCAGCCCCAGCAACGAGACCCCGGCACTGATCATCAACAACAGGCGGAAGGTTTCCATCAACCGCGCCTGGGTGATCGGGTCTGGCTCTCCAGCCTTTAGGCTGCCCAGCAGCGGATTGCCAAGCGCCTCGAAACCGCCCTGGTGCAACAAGGCCAGCAACAGGCTGGACATGCACGCCACACCCATCGCCCCGCCCAAAGCACGGAACAGGTTGGTGGTACTGGTGGCCACGCCGATGTCCTTGAGTTCGACCGCGCTCTGGGTGCCGACCAGCGAGGTGGGGAATTGCAAGCCGCAGGCAATGCCGGTCAGCAACATGAACAAGGCGCCGAGCAGGGCCGACTGGGGAGGCGTCAGGGCCATGCCGAGAATCGCCAGTGGCATCAGCACGAAGCCGACCAGGATTTGTGGCCGGTAGCGACCGGTGCGGCTGGTCAGTCGACCGCCGGTGAAGGCCCCCAACGGCAAACCCATGGCCAACGGCAGCAGGTACAGCGCTGCGCTGTCGGCACCGGCGCCGGTGATACTCTGGTAGCGCAACGGCATCAGCATGGTCAGGGAAATCGACTGAAAACTGGCGAAGAAGATCGCACACCAGCACAGCACGGCAGCGCGGTTGCCGAACAGTGTGAGCGGCAGCAGTGGCTCCTGGCAGCGTCGTTCATGGGCAATGAACAACAACAGGCCGAGCAGGGCGCAGGCCAGCAGGGCCAGCACTGGCGACGATGCCCACGGGTGCCCCTGGCCGACCAGGGTGATGCCCAGCAGCAGGCTGCCAAGGCCCAGGATCAGCAACAACGCGCCCAAGTAGTCCACCTGCGCCTCGCGCCGACGTACGGGCATCCCGCCGAGGGCGCGACGGATCGCCCACAAGGCGAACAGGCCCAGCGGCAGGTTGATCCAGAACACCCAGCGCCACGACAGGTATTCGGTCAGCCACCCACCGAGCACGGGGCCAGCGACACTGGCCAGGGCGTACATGCTGCTGAAATACCCTTGGTAGCGGCCCCGTTCGCGGGGCGGGACGAAGTCGCCGATGATCGCCTGGCTTACCGAGACCATACCGCCCGCGCCGACTCCCTGGAGCACGCGCGCCAGCACCAGTTGCTGCATGTCCTGGGCCAGGGCGCAGGCCACCGAGGCCAGGGTGAACAGTGCGGTGCCGGCCAGGATCATGCGACGGCGCCCGTACAGATCGCCAAGCTTGCCGTAGATCGGCACGGCCACGGTCATGGCCACCATGTAGCCGGAAATCACCCAGGCCAGCAGGCCGACGTCGTTGAACTGCGCCGAAATCGCCGGCATCGACACTGCGACGATGGTCTGGTCCAGGGCTCCGAGGAAGATCGTCAGCATCAAGGCGGTGAGGACACTGCGCAGGACAGTGGGGGGCAGGGCGGCAGTCACGAAGTAACCTTGTCGAAGTCATTGTCGAAGGGGCGCCAGCGCCGCGCGGCAAGGGGCTGGCCGAGCCCGCATTGTAGCTGAGTTAGGTAGCTTCCTATGTACTATGTGCATCCCCTATGCAAGATCGGCATTGGCGCGTTCATCCAGTAGTGCATGGCTGCGTGATATCGTGACTTCACCGCAGCGGCTGAAATACGGGGCCTGCACCAGCATGGTGCAAGATTTTCCGGTTCCGTTTCCTGTCGTTGTATCCCACACCTTCTATTCCTCTGCCTGCATGTCGAGCATGACCGCCCTGATGGCGACGGTTGGAACAGGTCAGGTAGACCCGATTCAGGGGTCGGTAGTCAGCCCGTTCAAATTTTCCTGTTATTGCGGAGTGATCATGCCCAAGGCTTCCCACCACGATCTGCGTTTTGCCTTCCGTGAACTGCTTGCGTCCGGTTCGTGCTATCACACCGCTTCGGTTTTCGACCCCATGTCGGCACGTATTGCCGCGGACCTCGGCTTCGAAGTCGGTATCCTCGGAGGTTCGGTTGCCTCGCTGCAGGTCCTGGCCGCGCCGGACTTCGCCCTGATCACCCTGAGCGAATTCGTCGAGCAGGCCACCCGTATCGGCCGTGTCGCCCAGTTGCCGGTGATCGCCGATGCCGACCATGGCTACGGCAACGCGCTCAATGTCATGCGTACGGTGATCGAGCTGGAACGCGCCGGCGTTGCCGCGCTGACCATCGAAGACACGCTGCTGCCGGCGCAGTTCGGGCGTAAATCGACCGACCTGATCCCGGTGGAGGAGGGCGTGGGCAAGATTCGTGCGGCCATCGAGGCGCGGGTCGATTCGGCGCTGTCGATCATTGCCCGGACCAACGCTGGCGTGCTGACCACCGAGGAAATCATCGTACGCACCCAGAGCTACCAGAAGGCGGGCGCCGACGGTATCTGCATGGTGGGGGTGAAGGATTTCGACCAGCTCGAGCAGATCGCCGAACACCTGAGCGTGCCGCTGATGCTGGTGAGCTATGGCAACCCGAACCTGCGCGACGACGCGCGCCTGGCGAGCCTCGGCGTACGCATCGTGGTCGATGGCCATGCGGCCTACTTCGCCGCGATCAAGGCCACCTACGACTGCCTGCGCCTGCAGCGTGGGCAACAGAACAAGTCCGAGAACCTCAGCGCCACCGAGCTTTCGCACACCTATACCCAGCCGGAGGAATACATCCGCTGGGCCAAGGAATACATGAGCGTCGAGGAGTGACAGGCCAGGGCGGGCCCGTTGCGGCCCGATCGCCGGCTCGGTACAGCGCCGGCTGATCAGAACGCCTTGTCCCACTCCGGTTCGTCCTGGAACCGCTGCGCCAGGAAGTCCAGCATGCTGCGCAGGGTTGCGGGCATGTGCTTGCGCGAGGTGTACACCGCATTGAGGCTCAGCTCCCGGGGGCGCGCCTGGGGCAGCAGGCGCACCAGCTCGCCACTGCGCAAGGCCGGTGCGGCCTGGTAGGTCGGTAGCATGGCGACCCCGGCACCCGCCAGGGCAGCCTTCTGCAAGGTCATGGCCTCGTTGGCGCTGATGTTGCCCTGCACCGGCACGGCCACGTTTTGCCCATTCACCTCGAACTGCCACAGGCTGTGCCCGAAATAGGCATGGGTCAGGCAATTGTGCCGGCTCAACGCCTCGACCTGTTCGGGCACGCCATGTTCGCGCAGGTAGGCCGGGGCGGCGCACACCACCGAGCGGCACACGGTCAGGCGGCGGGCGATCAGGTTCGGGTCCAGGTCGTTGCTGGTGCGAATCGCCAGGTCGATGCGCTCGTCCACCAGGTTGACCGTGCGATCGAGCATCTGCAGCTCGACCTTCACCCCCGGGTAACGCTTCACATAGTCAGCCACTGCATCCACCAACTGGGCCTGGCCGAACGAGGTGCTGACACTGATACGCAGCTCACCGCGCGGTGCTTCGTCAGGCTGTCGCACGGCGGCCTGCAGATCGCCGGCCAGTTCCAGCAACTGGCGACAGCGGGGCAGGGTTTCCTGGCCGGCGGCGGTAAGGCTGAGCCTGCGCGTGGTGCGCTGCATCAAGCGGGCGCCGACCCACTCTTCCAGCTCGGCCAGATAGCGTGATACCACCGGCCGCGAGAGTTGCAGGTGATCGGCTGCGGCCGACTGGCTGCCCAGGTCGATGACGGTGACGAAGACGCGCATGGCGTTGAGACGGTCCATGATCTGCTCGATTTCAGAAACAAACTATGTCCAAGCATCGCATTTTTTGTGACGAATCTGGCAACTAAGCTGTTGTTCACTTTCTCGCTCACAGGAACAAAACGATGTCGTTGATCACCACCCTACGTGGCCTGGCGCTGGCCAGCCTGGCACTGGTCGGCCAGGTACTTGCCGCTGAGCCGCTGCACCTTGAGGTCTACAACCCAGGCCACGAGGCCATCTTCCCGGTCAGCTCGGTGATCGTCAGCGGTGAGCACGATGCCGTGCTGGTCGACGCCCAGTTCGGCAAGGCCCAGGCCGAGCAGTTGGTCCAGCGCCTGCGCGCCAGCGGCAAGCGGTTGACCACCATCTACATCAGCCATGGCGATCCGGACTATTACTTCGGCCTCGACACCCTGGTCCGTGCGTTTCCCCAGGCTCGGGTGGTCGCCTCGGCGCCTACCGTGGCGCATATTCGCAAGACCATGGAGGCCAAGCTGGCCTACTGGGGGCCGAAGATGGGTACCGACAAGCCCGAGCACCTGGTCGTGCCGCAGGTCCTGGACGGCGACCAGCTGGAGCTGGAAGGCCAGGCGCTGGAAGTCGTGGGCCTGGACGGCCCGCAGCCAGAGCGCAGCTTCGTATGGGTTCCTTCGATCAAGGCAGTGGTCGGTGGCGTGGTCGTGGCGGAGCACATCCATGTGTGGATGGCCGACACCCAGACCGCCCAGTCCCATGCCGACTGGCTCAAGACCCTCGAACGTATCGAGCAGCTCGGGCCTCGTACCGTGATCCCTGGCCATTACTTGGGCCAGAGCAGCCGCTCGCTGGAGGCGGTACGTTTCACGGCCGGCTACATCCGAGCCTTCGATGCCGAAACGGCCAAGGCCACCGATGCCGCTGCGCTGGTCAAGGCAATGGAGCGACGCTACCCCGGTCTTGCCGATGGCAGCTCGCTGGAACTCAGTGCCAAGGTGGCCAAGGGGGAAATGGCGTGGTGATCGGGTCTGCCTAGGCAATTGCGGCGCTCGATCTCACAGCCCCCACCTACTCAAGACCAACCCTGCATTTCACTGACAGGCCCGCGCTTCGAGCCAGTCCATCAGTTCGCCCAACCCTGCCGGCATGTGCTTCGAAGGGCTGACCAGGTAATACCCCTTGCCGGTCAGCACCTTCAGCTCGAACGGCATGCACAGCCTGCCACTGCGCAGGTCATCGCCGACCAGGGCCCAGTCGCCGATCGCCACGCCGGTGCCCTGGGCTGCCATGGCCATGGCCATGTCCAGGGTCTCGAAATGTTGACGAGGGCCGTGCGGCACGATCTCGGTTCCCGTGGCCTGCAGCCAGAGCTGCCAGTCATGTTCGTCCCGGGAAGGGTGCAGCAGCATGTGTCGTCCCAGGTCCTGCACGTGGGCCAGGGGCACAGGCCCCTCCAGCAACGACGGCGCACATACCGGGGTCAATTGTTCGTCGAACAGCTTACGCACCTGCAGGCCAGTGTCAGGCGGCGCGCCGTAGACCACTGCGGCATCGAAGCCTTCTCGCCGGAAATCCACGCCGTGCTGGACAGTGGTAGTCAGTTCCACCGGCACATCCGGGCGCAGGGCCTGCCATTCCATCAGCCGTGGCAGCAGCCAGCGCATCACGCATGTCGGCGCCTTCAACTGCAGCGTAGTGCTGCGTCCGCCGACTTCACGCACGCCTTGCTCGATCAACGCGAACACCTGCTGGACCCGGGGCAGCCAGTCCTGGCCTTCGCGGGTCAGGCTCAGGCCACGGGCCTGGCGCAGGAACAACGGATAGCCGAGGTGCTCCTCGAGGCCGGCGATCTGCCGGCTCACCGCGCCTTGGGTAATGTGCAGTTGCTGCGCCGCACGGGTGAAATTGCAGTGCTGGGCGGTGACCAGGAAGGTATGCAGGGCAGGGAGGGGCGGCAGGCGTTTCATTGTCGTGAGCCATGATCCAGGAACATGGCTAGTATGTGTTTTTTTGCATTGTGGCGATAGCTGCGCCTTGCTTCCATGGGCACCTGAACTCAACAAGAACCAGGGTGATTCACAATGGCAACCTGTGGCGAAGTATTGGTCAAACTCCTCGAAGGCTACGGCGTGGACCACGTCTTCGGGATTCCCGGTGTGCATACCGTGGAGCTCTACCGCGGCCTGGCGGGCTCCTCGATCCGGCACATCACGCCGCGCCACGAGCAGGGCGCCGGGTTCATGGCCGATGGTTATGCTCGTACCCGAGGCAAGCCGGGGGTGTGTTTCATCATCACCGGCCCCGGGATGACCAACATCACCACTGCCATGGGCCAAGCCTATGCTGACTCGATTCCCATGCTGGTGATCTCTAGCGTGCAGTCGCGCGACCAGCTCGGTGGTGGGCGCGGCAAGCTGCACGAGCTGCCCAACCAGGGCGCGCTGGTCGGCGGCGTGGCAGCCTTCTCCCATACCCTGATGAGTGCCGACGACCTGCCGCAGGCCCTGGCCCGGGCCTTTGCCGTGTTCGACGGTGCCCGGCCGCGTCCGGTGCATATCGAGATCCCGCTGGACGTGTTGGTCGAGCCGGCCGAGCATCTTCTGCCCAGCCGCCCGGTGCGTACCACACGTGCAGGCGCCTCGCCCTGCATGGTGGCGCTCATGGCCGAACGCCTGGCCCAGGCCCGACGGCCATTGATCCTGGCAGGCGGCGGCGCCCTGGCGGCAGGCCCGGCCCTGGCGGCGCTCGCCGAGCACTTGCAGGCCCCGGTGGCGCTGACGATCAACGCCAAGGGCCTGCTGGCGTCCAGCCACCCGCTGCAGATCGGCTCGACCCAGTCGCTGCCGGCCACCCGAGCCCTGGTCGCCGAGGCTGACGTGGTGCTGGCCATCGGTACCGAGCTGGCTGAGACCGACTACGACGTGACCTTCAAAGGTGGCTTCGAGATTCCTGGCAGCCTGTTGCGCATTGATATCGACCCAGACCAGACCGTGCGCAACTATCTGCCGGAGCTGGCCCTGGTGGCCGATGCCGAGCAAGCGGCCCAGGCGCTGCTCGTCGCCCTGCAAGCGTTGCCTGAGCCTGCTCGAAGCAGCGATTGGGGCGTCGGTCGTGTGGCTCGCCTGCGCCAGAACCTGGCGGCGGGCTGGGACCAGCCGACCTTGAGCCAGACGCGGCTGCTCACTGGAATCCTGGCGGCACTGCCCGACGCGATCCTGGTAGGCGACTCCACCCAGCCGGTGTACACCGGCAACCTGACCCTGGATATGGACAAGCCGCGGCACTGGTTCAACGCCTCGACCGGCTACGGCACCCTAGGCTACGCCTTGCCTGCGGCCATGGGCGCCTGGCTTGGCAGCGCGGAGCGTGCCGATGAACGTGCTCCGACGGTGTGCCTGATCGGTGATGGCGGCTTGCAGTTCACCCTGCCTGAGCTGGCCAGCGCAGTGGAAGCACAGGTGCCGCTGATCGTGCTGCTGTGGAACAACCAGGGGTACGAAGAAATCAAGAAGTACATGGTCAACCGGGCCATCGAGCCGGTGGGTGTGGATATCCATACGCCGGACTTCATCGCAGTGGCCCAGGCCTTGGGCGCTGCGGCGCAGCAGGTAGGAGATGTGGTGCAGTTGCAGGCCGCTTTGAAGCAGGCGGTGGAGCGCCGGGGGCCGACGTTGATCCAGGTCGACCAGGCCCAGTGGCAGGCGGCAGTCGCGGGCTGAGGTGCCATCTTGTGGGAGCGGGTGAACCCGCTCCCACAGAGGCAGCATTGGCCGCCTGTTCTCTGCGAGACAGCGCAGCCCGAAGGGCTGGGTAAATATCCCACGGGGCCTGCAAGATTCGGGGTCAGCCCGTGTTGCCGCGTAACCGCGCCACATCACGGATCGGCGGTGCGCCATACAACCGGCTGTATTCACGGCTGAACTGCGAAGGGCTTTCATAGCCCACCCGATACCCGGCCACCGCTGCTTCCAGCCCGTCATTGAGCATCAGCCGCCGCGCCTCCTGCAGGCGCAGTTGCTTCTGGTACTGCAAGGGGCTCATCGAAGTCACGGCCTTGAACCTGTGGTGCAGCGTCGAGGTGCTCAGGTTGACCTCCCGCGCCAGCTCCTCGATGCGCAAGGGCAAGTGGTAGTGATGCTTCAGCCAGGTGATGGCCTGGCTCACGCGGTGGGTCTGGCTGTTGGCCAGGGCGATTTCGTACAGGCGATGGCCCTGGGGGCCGCGCAGCAATCGATACAGGATCTCGCGGCGGATCAGCGGCGCCATGACTGAGATATCCCGGGGCGTATCGAGCAGGCGCATCAGGCGAATCAAGGCATCGAGCAGCTGCGGGTCGCTCTTTTCCACGTACAGGCCTCGGCCAGAAGGCAAATTGGGTACCAGCATCGGCCCGCTTTCGGCGATCAGCTGGCTGATCTGGGTCGGGTCGATATCCAGGCGCAGGCCCAGGGTGGGGTTTTCCGGACTGGCATCCAGGCGTACGGCGCTGATCGGCAGGGTCACCGACACTACCATGTAGTGCAGCGGGTCGTAGGCGTATTGCTCATCGCCCAGGAACAGGCTCTTGCTGCCTTGGGCCAGGATGCACAGGGCGGGCTGGGCCAGGGTCGGCATCGAGCGGATATTCTCGCGATAGGCCGTGGGGTACAGGTCGTCGATGGCCGAGGGCGGGCCATGAGGCTCGCCGGCATGGCGCAGGATCAAGCCGGCCAGTTCCTGGCGCTGCGCTTCCAATGCGGGGTCGATGGGCATGGGCGGTTCCTCTTCTGACCGACGCAGCATAGGTTTGGGCAAGGGTAGGCGCTAGTCGAAAGCTGCACCTCGATTGCCTGATCCTGTCGCGCGGCAGGATCAGGCAATCGGGCGGCAGTAATCGCCTAACCACGCGCGAGGGCGAGCGCCTAACCTTGGCAGCCTGGTTTCATTGCCCCTCGTTCATGGAGATCGATCATGACCCTGCCACAACCGGTCACACACCTGGCTTTCATCCGCGCCAGCAATGGTCGCTCGGCAGAGCTGGGCGCGCGCCTTCGTGATCTGCTGGAACCTTCGTTGCGGGCGCCGGGTTGCCTGAGCTTCGTCGTGCAGCAATCCCAGGCCGATGGCGACCTCTGGCTGCTCAGCGGCAGCTGGCGCGACCAGCAGGCGATGAGCGGCTATTTCGCGTCACCCACCCTGGATGTCTTCGGTGAGCTGGTGCAGGCCCAGGTGGTCAGCAGCCTGGACCTGCACACCTTCGCCTGATGTCCCGTCGTCACCGTGATGGGTGGGGTAGAATGCCGCCCTTTGTTCACACCACGGATTTGCACGATGGCACGTAGAGAGTTTCCTCGTTTCGAAGCGGTTTCGGCGATGGTTCCCGTCGAAGGTGGCGGCTATAGCGCGGCAATCGCCGTGAAGGGGCTGGGCGCCGCTGGCGCGCCGCGCTTTCACAAGGTGCTCGAGGGTCAGGTGTTCAAGAGCGCGGTGGCGGCCGATGAGGCCGCCTGTGCCGAGCTTGCACGCCTGCAGGGCGTCGGCGAGGAAGGCGAGTTGCTCTGGTGATCAGCCGTTGACCTGGGGCCGGGCCATCTTGAACAGGTTGCCCAGCTCGAAATAGTCCGCCGGGCCGCCGCCGCGCAGGATCGGCTCGGCTGCCGCAGTGTCGTAGATGCCATCCTTGAGCAGATGCTCGGCGATATGCACCGCGACCACCTCACCTAGAATCAACCAGCTGGGCACCGGTGCCTGGTCGGCGCGTTTGAGCTGGACGATTTGACTCACCTTGCATTCGAAGGCCACCGGGCTTTCGGCTACGCGCGGCACTTGGACCACACGCGAAGCGTTCGGGGTCAGGCCGCTGAGCACGAACTCATCCACATCCGCAGCCACGGCCGCGCAGCTCTGGTTCATCTGCTCGGCCAGCGGGCGGGTCGCCAGGTTCCAGACGAATTCGCCGGTCTGTTCGATATTGTTCAGGCTGTCTTTGCGCCCGACGCTGCAGAAACCGATGATCGGGGGAATGTAGTTGAAGGCATTGAAGAAGCTGTAGGGCGCGAGGTTCAGGCGACCTTCGGCATCCTGTGAGGAGATCCAGCCGATGGGCCGTGGGCCGACGATGGCATTGAAGGGGTCGTGGGGCAGGCCGTGGCCTTTGGCGGGTTCGTAGTAATACATCTGCGCAAGGCCTGTGGGCCTTTCCTGTGTGTGGACGAGGCGCCTAGTGTGCCAAGGCTTGGCCTGGCTGGAAATGATCGAGCCCGGCCGAAGCCGGGCTGGGTACGCATTTACAGTGATCAGCTGAAGCGGTGGGCGTTGGTGCGGTCGAAGCCGTTTTCCGCGAAACGCTGTGCGCCAGTGCGGTCGAAGCCGTCTTCAGCGAAGCGTTGGCCGCCAGTGCGGTCGAAGCCGTCTTCAGCGAAGCGCTGTGCGCCGGTGCGGTCGAAACCATCTTCTGCATAAGTGGCCGACTGGGTAGGGACGGCGTTGAAGCTGTGGGCGTTGGTGCGGTCGAAACCGTCTTCGGCGAATGCACCGGTAGCCAGTGCCGACAGAGCCAGGGTCAGGATCAGTTTGCTTTTCATGGTCGTTGCTCCAGTGGAATCGTGGGGTTGTTTGTTTCTATGGATTCAATGCTACTCCGATTAAATCGATTAAAAAGCGCAAATATCCGAGCTTAATAATCGTTTTTTTAGATGTGTTAAGGCGCATGAGCAGCCTGCTTCCAGTCAGGCCCGGTCACGGCCCGCCTTGAACCCAAGTGAAACGTTTTTGACCCTTCAAGCGTGCCGCGCGGGAATTAATGCCGGGTTAAATGAAACCTTCCGGGGCTTCGCCCTGCATCGCGGGACAGAGGGATAAAAAAAGGGCGCCCCGTCAGATGGGGCGCCCTTTTTTGCTGCGGTACTTACTGGGGATCAGTCAGTCACGATCCGCGAGTGCTTGGCGGTGTCCTTCATGGTGGCGTACACCAGCAGCGAACAGGCGATGCAGGCGGTGACGTACCAGTAGAAGCCGGTCTCCATGCCATGGCTCTTGAACCACAGGGCGACGTACTCGGCAGTACCGCCGAAGATCGACACGGTCAATGCGTAGGGCAGGCCGACGCCCAGGGCGCGGATCTCGGTGGGGAACAGCTCGGCCTTGACCACGGCGTTGATCGAGGTATAGCCGCTGACGATGATCAGCGCCGCCATGATCAGGAAGAAGGCGCCCCACCAGGTCTGCACGGTGTGCAGGGTGCTCAGGATCGGCACGGTGAATAGGGTGCCCAGCACACCGAAGGCGATCAGGATCGGGCGGCGACCGATCTTGTCGGACAGCCCGCCGATCACCGGCTGCAAGCACATGAACAGGAACAGCGTGGCCGCCGAGATGGTGGTCGAGTCGCTGATGCTCATGCCCACGGTGTTGACCAGGTACTTCTGCATGTAGGTGGTGTAGGTGTAGAAGGCCAGGGTGCCGCCCATGGTCAGGCCGACCACGGTCATCAGCTCCTTGGGATGGCGCAGCAGGGTACGCATCAGGCTTTCCTTGGATTTCTCCTTCTTGGTGAAGGAGCTGGTCTCTTCCATGCCACGACGCAGGTACAGGGCGACCACCGCGCACAGCGCGCCGATCACGAAGGGCACGCGCCAGCCCCAGGCATACAGCTGCTCGGTGGTGAGGGTCTGCTGTAGGATTATCAGCACCGCCAGCGCGATGAGCTGGCCGGAGATCAGTGTCACGTACTGGAAGCTGGAGAAGAACCCACGACGGTCCTTGCTGGCCATTTCGCTGAGGTAGGTGGCGGAGGTGCCGTACTCACCACCTACCGACAGGCCCTGCATCAGGCGCGCCAGTACCAGCAGGATCGGCGCGGCGACGCCGATGGTCTCGTAGCCCGGGGTCAGGGCGATGACCAGGGAGCCGGCGCACATCAGCAGCACCGAGGCCATCAGCGCGGCCTTGCGGCCCTTGCGGTCGGCATACAGGCCCATCAACCAGCCACCGATCGGGCGCATGAGAAAGCCCACGGCGAAGATGGCAGCAGTGTTGAGCAATTGTGCGGTGGTGTCGCCAGCCGGGAAGAAGGCCTTGGCGAAGTACAGCGAGAACGCGGCGTAGACATACCAGTCGTACCATTCGACCATGTTGCCGATGGAACCACTGAAGATCGACTTGAGGCGGCTGGCGGTGGTTTTTTCCGCGGCGGGCACGGTGGCCGCCCCGGTGGGCAGGGTGCTGGCGTTATCCATCAGGGGATACCTTCTCGTTGTTTTTGTGGAGCGCGCCTGGGCGCGGCTTGAGAAGGCGATTGCAGAAGGTGTGCCAAATAGGGGCGAGGCGGTCCAGAAAGGGGCGCTACGCAGCCTATCGCGGCTCAAAGCCCCGAAACTCAGGCATTCACGCCCCCCTTGTAGGAGCGGGCTTGCCCCGCGATGGGCTGCGCGGCAGCCCCAATTCATCAGGGCAAATAAGCAAGATCTTGCTCATCCATCTCGAGCAATAGGCAAGAATCCGCCTATTCGCGCTCGAGAAAATCCTCCCGCACCAACCCGTGCCGCTGCATCTTCTCGTTCAAGGTACGCCCTGGCAGTTGCAGGGTTTCCATCACCGCTTTGATTTCACCCTTGTGCTGGCGCAGTGCTGCGCGCAGGCACTGGGCTTCGAACGCCTCCATCTGCCCGGCCAGGGATTGTCCGTCCGACGCTGCTTCGACGTTGGGCGCGTCCAGCCCCAGGGCATGGCGCTCGGCGGCATTGGCCAGCTCGCGGACATTGCCCGGCCAGTCATGGGCCAGCAGCCGCGCCAGTTGCACGCCCGCAAGGGGCGGCGCGGTGCGGCCCAGGCGTTCGGCCGCAGCTCGGGCGAAATGCTCGAACAGCAAGGGGATGTCTTCGCGCCGCTCGCGCAAGGGGGCCAGGCGCAGCTCGGCGACGTTCAGGCGGTAGGCCAGGTCTTCGCGGAACCGCCCGGCCCGAGCCTCTTCCAAGAGGTCCGGCTTGGTCGCGGCGATGATCCGCAGATCAACGCTGATGCTCTGGTTGGCGCCGAGGCGCTCCAGCTTCTGCTCCTGGATCACGCGCAGCAACTTGGCCTGCTGGGCCAGGGGCATGCTTTCGATTTCGTCCAGAAATACCGTGCCGCCATTGGCGTATTCCAGCTTGCCGATACGCTTGCCCTGGGCGCCGGTGAAGGCGCCGCTTTCGTGGCCGAACAGCTCGGCCTCGAACAGCGACTCGGGGATCGCTGCGCAATTGAGGGCCACGAACGGTTTGTCGGCACGCGGGCCGAAGTCGTGCAGGCAACGGGCGACGCGTTCCTTGCCGCTGCCGGTTTCACCGCGGATCAGCACGTTCACCGGCAGGTTGGCCAGGTCCAGGACTTGGCGGCGCAAGTGCTGCAGGCCCTGGGACATGCCCAGCAAGGTGCCTTCCAGGCGCGACTTGAGGTCGGCCTGTTGATGCAGGCGTCGGTTCTCCAGTACCAGTTGGCGCTTTTCCAGCGCGCGGCGCAGGCTGCCCAGCAGGGTCTGCGGGGTGAAGGGTTTTTCCAGGAAGTCGTAGGCACCGCTGCGCATGGCTTCGACCGCCATGGGCACATCGCCGTGGCCGGTGAGCAGGATCACCGGCAGGTCCGGGTCCTGTGCCTGCAGCCGCTCGAGCAGCTGCAGGCCATCGATGCCCGGCATGCGTACATCGCTGACGACCACCCCAGGGAAATGCGCCGGCAAGTGCGCCAGGCACTCCTCGGCACGGGCGAACAGCTGGACGCTGAAGCCGCTCAGGCTCAGCCACTGTTCCACTGCGGTACGGATACTGGCTTCGTCATCGACGACGATCACCGAATTCAACATACAGGCTCCTGGTCGCGGGGCAGGGTGAAGCTCAGGCGGGCACCGCCCGGTAGGTTCTCGGCCTGCAACTGGCCGCCGGCCTCCTGGACGATGCCATAGGAGATCGCCAGGCCCAGACCAAGTCCTTCACCCACCGGCTTGGTGGTGAAGAAGGGGTCGAAGACCTTGATCAGGTCCGCCTTGGGGATGCCGCCGCCGGAGTCGAGCACGCTCAGCCGCCAATGGCCGTTGTCGGCTTCTATGCGGATCTCCAGGCGTTTGTAGCGTTTATCGGCCATGGCGTCGAGGGCATTGCGCAGCAGGTTGATCAGCACCTGCTCGAGGCGGATCGCGTCGCCGCGGACCCAGGCCGGGCGCGCCAGGTACTGCGCGACCTCGACGCCCTCGTCGCGGATGCGCGCTTCGAGCAGGTGCAGGGCCTGATCGACCACGGTCGCCAGGTCCAGGCGCTCGCGCAGGCCGCCCGGGCTGTTGCGGGCGAAAGTCTTCAGGTGCCCGGTCAGCGCTGCCATGCGCTTGAGCATCTGCTCGAGGGGCTCCAGGGCGCGACGGGCCTCGTCGATACGGCCATGGTCGAGCAGCAGGCGCAGGGTTTCCAGTTGCATGCGCTGGGTGGTCAGGGGTTGGTTGATTTCATGGGCCAGGGCCGCCGACATCTGCCCCAGCGCTGCCAGTTTGGTCGATTGCACCAGGCCCTCCTGGGCGGTACGCAGCTCACGGGTGCGTTCCTCCACCAGGCGCTTGAGGTCGTCGCGGCTGCGCTTGCGCAAGCGGTCCAGGCGCAAGCGCTGGCTGACGAAGAGTGCGGCGAACACCAAGGTCAGCCAGATGGCCGCGGCGGCCAGGGCGGCGTTGCGCCCGTCAGCACTGACCTGGGGTTTGCGCAGCAGGTGCAGGGTCCAGCCTTCGGCGTCCAGCGGCAGGCTTTCCCACAAATAGTCGGCGGTGCCTTCCGGGCCCTCTACACGGCTCAGCCGGCTGTTGTCGTCGAAGTGGCTCAGCACCTGGTGTTGCAGGGGCACCAGAGGCTGCTTGTCATACTGCCGGGTTTCGGCCAGTTCGGCGCGGTCGGCGCTGGAAATCGGTTGCAGTTCGCGGTAGCGCCAGCCGTCCTGGTTGGCAATGAAGGTGATGCCGCGGGCGTCGCTGACCAGCAGGATGTCACTGCCCTGGCGCCATTCGCGCTCGAGCTCGGGGAATTCCAGCTTGACCACCATCGCCCCGAGGAAACGCCCATGCTCGTCGTTGACCGCGCTGGCCAGGAAGTATCCCGGCACGCCGCTGGTGACGCCGACCGCATAGAAGCGGCCGCTGCCGTGGGTGCGGGTCTGCTTGAAGTAGGGGCGAAAGCCGTAGTTGGAGCCCACGTAGGTGGTCGGCAGGCGCCAGTTGCTGGCGGCGATGGCGAGGCCAGTACGGTCGAGCAGCTCGAGGGTCGAGGAGTTGGCGGCGCCGTTGATGCGCTCGAGCTTGCGGTTGAGGGCCTCCTGCACGTGCGCGCTGACTGGGCCGCGCAGGGCGGCGATCAGCTCCGGGTCCAGCGCCAGGACGGCCGGCAGGGCGCGGTAGCGTTCGATCAGGGTGTGCAGGGCATTGGCGTACAGGGTCAGCTGCTGGCTGGCCCGGCGGGCGTCGGTCGCCATGGCCTGGCGCTTGGCCTGGTGCATCGCCCAACCGGCGCTGAGCGCGGTGCCGACGAGGATCACCAGGACGATCATGGCCAGGCGCAGGGTTCGGAGGGAAAAAAGCATGAGGCGGGTCCTTGGCCTGTGCGGGTATTCGATCGATGATTGTCGGTGCTGGCCTCATCGCGGGACAACACAGGCCTGGCTGATTGTGCGAGGCCTGTGGGTTTACGGGTTTTGTGCTCTGTATGATCGCCCAGCCCAAGGGGGCTGGGTAATCGCCTACAGCAACTCGAAGCTCTGCTGCTGCACCGCCTCGGAGTCCAGGCCGACCTGGACGTTGAACTGCCCAGGCTCTGCGACGCGTTGCAACTGGCCATTGTAGAACTTCAGGTCATCCTCGCTGATGCGGAAGGTCAAGGTCCGCGACTCACCGGCCTTGAGCATCAGTTTCTGGAAGTTCTTCAGCTCCTTGACCGGGCGACTCATGGACGCGCTGACATCCTGCAGGTACAGCTGCACTACCGTCTCGCCGTCGCGTTTACCGGTGTTCTTCACCGTTACCTTGGCCTCGAGCGTACCGCCACGCTTGAGCTGCTGGCTGCCCAGGGTCAGACCCGAAAGTTCGAAGCTGCTGTAGCTCAGGCCATAGCCGAACGGGTAGAGCGGACCGTTGGGCTCCTCGAAGTATTGCGAGGTGTAGTTGCCCGGCTTGCCCGGCGTATAGGGCCGACCGATGCGCAGATGGTTGTAGTACATCGGGATCTGCCCGACCGAGCGCGGGAAGGTGATGGCCAGCTTGCCGGACGGGTTGTAGTCGCCGAACAGCACATCGGCGATGGCATTGCCGCCTTCGGTGCCGCTGAACCAGGTCTCGAGCAGGGCGTCCGCCTGCTCGCGTTCCCAGGCCAGGGACAGCGGGCGACCATTCATCAGCACCAGCACCAGGGGTTTGCCGGTGGCCTTCAGCGCCTTGATCAGGTCGCGCTGTACCTTGGGAATTTCCAGGGTGGTGCGGCTGGAAGACTCGTGGGACATACCACGCGATTCCCCGACCACGGCCACCACCACGTCGGACTGCCTGGCGGCCTTCACCGCCTCGTCGATCAGTACGGCGGCGGGGCGTGGGTCGTCGACGATCTCGGGCGCGGCGAAGTTGAGGAAGTTCAGGTAGTCGAACATGGCCTTGTCGCCGGTCACGTTCGAACCCTTGGCGTAGACCAGCTTGGCCTTGCCCGCGAGGGCGCGGCGCAGACCTTCGCGCACGGTCACCGAGTGCTCCGGTTTGCCGTCGGCAGCCCAGCTGCCCATCATGTCGATCGGAGCATCGGCCAGCGGGCCGACCAGGGCGATGGTGCCGGCCTTCTTCAGCGGCAGGGTCTGGTCACGGTTCTCCAGCAGCACCAGGCTGCGGCGCGCCACGTCGCGGGCTGCCTCGCGGTGCAGGCGGTTTTCGGCGTAGTAGTCGGCAACGTCGCTCTCGGGCTTGCCGATGCGCACGTACGGGTCCTTGAACAGACCCATGTCGTACTTGGCACCGAGCACTTCGCGCACCGCCTGGTCCAGCTCGGCCTGGGTCACTTCGCCGGACTTCAGCAGGCCCGGCAGCTCTTCGCCATAGAGCGTGTCGTTCATGCTCATGTCGATGCCGGCCTTGATCGCCAGCTTCGCGGCCTCGCGGCCATCCTGGGCCACGCCATGGCGGATCAGCTCCTGGATGGCGCCGTGGTCGCTGATGGTCACGCCCTTGAACCCCCACTCCTTGCGCAGCAGGTCGTTCATCAGCCAGGTGTTGGAGGTGGCCGGCACGCCATTTATGGAGTTCAGCGCCACCATTACCCCGCCTGCGCCCGCCTCGAGGCTGGCGCGGTAGGGCGGCAGGTAGTCGTTGTACATCTTCGGCAGGCTCATATCGACCGTGTTGTAGTCGCGCCCGCCTTCCACCGCACCGTACAGGGCGAAGTGCTTGACGATGGCCATGATGCTGTCGGGGTTGGCTGGGCTCGAGCCCTGGAACGCCTTGACCATCACCTGGCCGATCTTCGAGGTGAGGTAGGTATCCTCGCCGAAGCCTTCGCTGGTACGGCCCCAGCGCGGGTCGCGGGCGATGTCGACCATCGGCCCGAAGGTCATGTCCAGGGAGTCGGCCGCGGCCTCGATCGCCGAGGTACGGCCAACCTTGGCGATGGCGTCCATGTCCCAGGTCGCCGCCAGGCCCAGGCCGATCGGGAAGATCGTGCGCTCGCCGTGGATGGTGTCGTAGGCGAAGAACATCGGGATCTTCAGGCGGCTGCGCATGGCAGCGTCCTGCATCGGCCGGTTCTCCGGTGCCGTGCGCGAGTTGAAGGTGCCGCCGATGCGCCCGGCGGCGATCTCCTCGCGGATCTTCTCGCGGGGCATTTCCGGCCCGATGCTGATAAGGCGAAGCTGGCCGATCTTCTCGGCTTCGGTCATCTGGCCGATCAGGTGTTCGATGAATGCCTGCTTGTCCTGCAGGGGTGGTGCGGAGGGAGCGGCCAGGGCCGCCTGACTGGCAAGGCCCATGGCCAGGCCCAGCAAACACAGTTTCATCATGAATTCCGTTGTCGAGGCCTGTGCCGTATCCACGGTGATACGCGCGTGGCCGAGTTCTTTGGCGGCTGTTCTTGTAGGGTTCGCCGGGCGTTTCTTGGCCGATCCGCCCTGCAGTGTCCAATGCAGCGGCGGATTATGCCTCATCTGGGGCGTGTCATGAGATACACTCCCGCCGACCGGCTGCCGGGACAACAACTATAAGAACGACCGAGAGACCCTGGGCATGACTGTTTTCAACGAATATGAACAGCGCCAGATCGCCGAGGCCATCGCCCGCGCCGAGCAGCGCACCGATGCGGAGCTGGTGACCGTGCTGGCGCGTCGCGCCGACGACTACGCCTACCTGCCTTTGTTGTGGGCCGCATTGTTGGCCCTGGCGATACCTGGCCTCGCACGCCTGGCCTTGGGCTGGCCGGATATCCGCACCTTGCTGGTGGCGCAGATGGTTACCTTCGTCATCCTCTGTCTTTTGCTGCGTAACCCACGCTTGGCCAGCTGCCTGGTGCCGCGCCTGTTGCGCCAGCGCCGTGCGTCGGGCCTGGCCCGGCAGCAGTTTCTGGAGCTGAACCTGCAACGCACCGCCGGCGCGACGGGGGTGCTGATCTTCGTCAGCGAAGCGGAGCGCCACGTGGAGATCCTGGTGGACGAAGGCATCGCCCGCCATCTACCGGAGCAGGCCCGCGAGGCGCTCGTCGCGCGCTTCACCGAGCAGGTGCGCCAGGGGCAGACCCTGCAAGGCTTCGTCGAGTGCATCGAGGCGTGCGGCGAATTGTTCAGTGAACATGTGCCGCCGACTTTCGCGCGCAACGAACTGCCCAATCGCCTGGTGATTCTCGACTAGCCGCGTCTATCGAGAAACCCTTCGCGCAGGCCAGGCATCGACGTAGAATGCCCGCCATTGCGCGTTGCGCTTCCCGCATTTCGAGGCACCCGATTCCCATGTCCGCCACACCTTCCGCCACCACCGCGCCGGATGCGCGTGCCCAGTTCCTTGGCCTTCTGGCCGATGCCCTGCACAGGGGCAGCTTGGCCAAGCTGGTGCTGGCGCGCCATGTCGGCGCCGACCAGACCTTGCAGCGCATCATCGCCAAGCCCGTGGTGGTCAAGGGCCAGCCGTGCCTGTCGCTGGTCTACCGTCACCAGACCCGCGACATCACTCGCAACCTGCCGTTGGATCAGGCCCAGGCACTGGTAGCCGATCTGCTGCCGGAAAGCTTTCGCAATGCCCACCTGTTCAGCGCCGAGGGCGAGGTGCAGCTGGGCTTCAGCAAGAAAGGCAAGCCAATGCTCCAGCGCCATGTCGCCCAGCCGGCCCGTGAACAGGCAGGCGCTGCCCACGACCGGGAGAAGAAGCGCTACCTGGAGCTGTCGCGACCCTTCCTGCGCGACCTGGGGGTGACCGATGCCCAAGGCGCGCTGATTCCGTCGATGTCGCGCAAATGGAAGCAGATCAACAAGTTCATCGAGGTATTCGACCATGCCCTGGCCAGCGCGCCGCTGGCTGCGGACCAGCTGCTGCGGGTGGCGGACTTCGGTTCTGGCAAGGGCTACCTGACCTTCGCCATGCACGACTACCTGCGCAACACCTTGGCCCGTGACGCCCAGGTGACCGGCGTCGAACTGCGCCAGGACATGGTCGATCTGTGCAATGCCGCCGCCGCGCGCCTGGAGCACCCGGGCCTCGACTTCCAGTGCGGCGATGTGCGCAGTGTGGTGCCGGAGGCCATCGAAGTGATGATTGCCCTGCACGCTTGCGACATCGCCACCGACTACGCCATCCATACCGGCATCC
This sequence comes from Pseudomonas sp. NY15356, assembly GCF_048068175.1. Classification (NCBI taxonomy): domain Bacteria; kingdom Pseudomonadati; phylum Pseudomonadota; class Gammaproteobacteria; order Pseudomonadales; family Pseudomonadaceae; genus Pseudomonas; species Pseudomonas sp. NY15356. Next base: position 51,265 of record NZ_JBLUPW010000013.1, read on the forward strand.
GCTGCAACGCCGCGATCATCATGTGCTCGCCGTGCTGCCACAAGCAGATCCGCCCGCAGTTGCACAGCCCGGGGCTGCTGCAGCCGATGCTGCAGTATGGCCTGCACCTCGGCCAGCAGGCCGAGATGCTCACCGACAGCCTGCGCGCGCTCTATCTGGAAGCTTGCGGGTACGAAACCAAGGTGTTCGAGTTCATTTCGTTGGAGCACACCAACAAGAACAAGATGATCCTGGCGGTCAAGCGCCGGCAGCCGGTGGACAACCGCGCGCTGCTGGAGAAGATCGGGCAGCTCAAGGCGTTCTACGGCGTGCAGGAGCATTGCCTGGAGACATTGTTACGCCAGGATGGGTTGATTGCGGCGTGACGGCTGGGCCTGCTCTGCAGTCCTGTGGGAGCGGGCTTGTCCCGCGATAGGGGCGCGTAGCGGCCCCATGCGCACTCAGCGCTGGCGAGCACGCTCCACCGGCACCTCGATCGCCAGTTCAGAACTACCCAGGGGATGGCTGCTGGCATCGAAGAAATGCAGCGCCGTTTCCGGCATGTCGGCAAACCGCTGAACGAAATGCTGCTTCTGGTTGATGACCGACGCTTCGCTCAACGGCCGGATGGCGATCGATAAATGCCGTGGCCGCGCCTGGCGGATGGCATCGAGCAGGTGCTGGTCGCTGGCGTCCAGGTGTTGGCCGAACAGGCACAGGCCCTCGCGTTCCCTGGCCAGTTGGCCCAACCCCCATGACAGATAGTCAGACGCGCGGATGGCTCGCAGTTTTTCGTCGCTGCGGCCCTCGTTGACGAACAGCGGCACCTCGCCGGGAATGTTCACGGCAAAGCCATCGAGCAGCTCCGTGCATTCGGCGCTGCGCTGGCGCGTGGTGCCGTCGGGCAGCTTGAGCAGGTGCAGGCCACCGTGCAGGTGGACGACCCGGGTACCTTCGCCTGAGGTGCGGCGCACATCGAAGAAGCCCTGTTCGTCGAACAGCGCGGCGAAGCCTTCGGGCGCTTGCTGCAGGGCCCACGGCAGCACCAGGTCATAGTTGCTGGTGTAGACGTTGCGATAGTCGCGCAGGGCCTGGTTGATCGTCGCCAGCGTATCGCCCGGCACCCGCGCCCAAGGCACGTGTACCGCGCGTATGGCGTGGATCAGGGCTTCCTTGATCGAGTAGTAGCGGTTCAGCGGTGCGGTGGAATTGATCGCCAATGCGGCATTGGCACGCACGGTGGTGTTGAGGGTGCTCAGTACCGGCTCGAACAGCTCGGTACCCAGGGCCTTGAACAGCGCCTGGTCGCTTACGCCGAGCGCCTTGTGACGGACCCGTTGCGCCTCCTCGAACAACGAGAAGTAGCCGAACGGCTTCCACAAGGCGCGGCTGGCGCCGTTGCCCAGCAGCAGGGCAGAACAGGGGTGGCGGTCGTTGAGCACCTGCCAGGCGGGCAAGTGGGCATCGAGAGCGGGCATGATGAGTCCATTGGGCTGGGCGGGAAACGCGGGGACTTTAGCATGCCGGGCAGGTTGTGCGGGACAGCCTCCGTGCAGCCGTCCGGCCCGGTAGCTCAATGGGACAAGGCTTTGAGCACATGGCCAGTTGCGAGGCGGATACGAAGTGGTAATAGATAACCCTGGCTCCGCCACGTGTTCCATGGCCTTTTGCTGCGACACGAATCTTGCGTAATCCGCCTGTACCCTCGATGAGGTCACCTGCTTCGGGCGTGCCCATTAGTTTCAATTGCAACGCACGATAGGCCTCGTCATCGAGCAGGCTTTTTGCGCGTTTGGTGAACACTGGCGTTTCGATGAAAAGCATAGCATGGCATACGTCATTGGCGTAGTGCCTGGCATGTCAGCGCTACAGGGATGGAGAGGAGAAGATTATCTGTCTTGCGTCATCCCTCTGAATAAGAAGCGCTCCTGTAAGTACGTAGGTCATTTCCTCACGGATGCGGAAAACCCGCTCCCATAGGAATTGTGCTTGCTGCATGTGCTCCGTATGGCAACGCTACGCATGGCGTTCTCGAAGTCCGCAGCTGCCCCGGCCCCACAGCGCAATACCGGGCACCGTGTTTGGGCATGCTTCGTCGAGTGCGGGCATGCCCTTTTTTCTGTCGCCGGGGCTCAAGCCTTCTGCAACGCCATTGCCACCTGCTTCGCCACCTCGATGAAGGCACGCGCGGCGGCTGTCTGGTAGGCGCCTTTGCGCTGCAGGAGCACGGCTGTGCGTTGCAGGCGCAGCGGCTCCAGGTCCAGGGCGGTGAGGTCGGTATGGGCGCTGGCGAGGTTGGCCGGCAGCAGGGTCGACAGCGTCGTGCGGCGTACCACCTCGATCACCGCCCCAATGGCATTGGCCTCCATCGCCACCCGTGGGCGTACACCCTGCTGGCGCAGGTAGCGGTCGATCTGCTCGCGGGTGGCGAATTCGCCGCTCAGCAGCACCAGGGATTCTGCGCCCAGCGCCTCTCGCGAGATATGACGCTGCCCAGCCAAGGGGTGTGCGTCGCCGACCACCAATGCCAGGCTCTCGACCAGCAGCAACTGCGCCTCGATGTCCTGGGCATGTACCTGATCGAATGCGATCCCCACATCCAGCTCATCGGCCAGCAACAATGCTTCCATGCGTTCCTGGGCGATTTCACGCAAGGTCAGGGTGATGTTGGGGTAGCGGCGATGGAAGGCCTGCACCAGCGGGCCGATCAGGTAGGTGGTGAAGGTCGGCGTCACGGCCACCCGCAGCGCCCCCCGGCTCAGGTCGGCGACATCATGGATGGCGCGCTTGCCTTCTTCGAGTTCCTGGGCGGCCTTGCGGGCGTAGCGCAGGTACACCTCGCCGGCGTCGGTCAGGCGTGTGGTGCGCCCCGAGCGGTCGAACAGCTGTGCGCCGAGACTCTCTTCCAGTTGCCTGACCTGCTGCGACAGGGCCGGTTGCGAGACATGCAGCGCCGCCGCCGCGCGGGTGAAGCTATGGTGTTGTGCCACGGCCAGGAAGTAGTGGATATGTCGAGCGAGCATGATGAAGCCGCATAAGTTTATCTGATGCGGTTCATCATAAATGAGACTTTTACCTTATTGGAACCACTGCGTAACCTTTGCTCCATCGCATCGCGAGACAGAGGTTAGAGCAATGAAGGACATCATCGACGGCTTCCTGAAATTCCAACGGGACGCCTTTCCAAAGCGCGCCGGCCTGTTCAGGAACCTGGCCACCCGACAAAGCCCGCGCGCGCTGTTCATCTCCTGCTCCGACAGCCGGCTGGTACCGGAGCTGGTCACGCAACGCGAGCCAGGCGACCTGTTCGTCATCCGTAACGCCGGCAACATCGTGCCGTCCTATGGCCCTGAGCCTGGCGGCGTCTCGGCTTCGGTGGAGTATGCGGTCGCGGCCCTGCGGGTGTCCGACATCGTGATCTGTGGGCATTCCGATTGCGGCGCCATGACCGCCATCGCCACCTGTACGTGCCTGGACCACATGCCTGCCGTGGCCGGCTGGTTGCGCTACGCCGAATCGGCCCGGGTGGTCAACGAGGCCCGCCAACATGCCGGGCCGCACGCCAAGGTCGAAGCCATGGTGCGCGAGAACGTGATCGCCCAATTGGCCAATATCCAGACGCATCCGTCGGTACGCCTGGCCCTCGAAGAGGGGCGCGTGACCCTGCACGGTTGGGTCTACGACATCGAAAGCGGGCGCATCGATGCCTTCGATGGTCGTACCGGCACCTTCCTTTCCCTTGCGGACAACCCCGACGTCCGCGCCGTTTCGCACCTGCTCCAGCGAGCAGGGTGAACCCTTCAATCCACCACGGAGATAGCACCATGATCCAGTCCCAAGTCAGCCAGAACGCACGCCTGGCCCTGACCGACGTCATCCTCCTGGCCAAGGCCCGCAAGGACCTGTCGTTCGCGCAGATCACCGAAGGCACCGGCCTCTCCGAGGCCTTCGTCACCGCGGCGCTGCTCGGCCAGCACGCCTTGCCGGCCGACGCTGCCCGCCTGGTCGGCGACAAGCTGGGCCTGGACGCCGATGGCGTGGCCCTGCTGCAGACCATCCCGCTGCGCGGCAGCATCGAGCACCGCGTCCCCACCGACCCGACCATCTACCGTTTCTACGAAATGCTGCAGGTCTACGGCACCACCCTCAAGGCGCTGGTGCACGAGAAGTTCGGCGACGGCATCATCAGCGCCATCAACTTCAAGCTGGACCTCAAGAAGGTCGAGGATCCAGAAGGCGGCTCCCGCGCCGTGATCACCCTGGACGGCAAGTACCTGCCGACCAAGCCGTTCTGACCCGGCGATAAGTGAAACGGCCCGGTCGACGTAATGCGTCGGCCGGGCCGTTTGGCGTGTGTTCGATTTGGTTTCTTGCCAAGGCCCACGCAGCTATCCGCTCAAAAACGTTAACGAGCGCTGGCTCAGCTCACAAGTGGATGTAAATATTCTAGCTTTTCTTTGATGAAAATCATGAAATATTGGCACTATTAACCCTGCTTCGCTCCGGCCAGAAGCGTACGGGATTAGGTGATTGGATGCTTGAGATGCTAATATTCTGGCTGTTTTCTGCGAAAAGAGATGGAATATTAGCCATGGCGAAGAAGACAGCCCCACTCTTGCCGGCGACGAACAATCTTCTCATCGAATTCGGTGAGCGGCTGAAGCTTGCGCGCCTGCGCCGAAAGTTGACCGCCAAACAAGTCGCTGAACGGGCGGGCATGTCCCCCATGACTCTGCGCTCGCTGGAAGCTGGTGGATCGGGCGTCACGATTGGTGCCTACCTGTCCGTCATGCAGGTGCTTGGATTGGCCGACGATCTCGCAAAGCTTGCGGTGGCGGATGACTTGGGTCGACAACTTCAGGACGCTCGTTTGATAAGAAGCGACGCTGTACATAGCCGCCCAAAGGCTGCCCAGGGGGGCGCTCGCAATCCGGCTCCAATAGCCCGAGCGCCGCGCAGTTCCTCTTCACCTAAGACAAAAAAAGCGGACGTGAAGGGCGACAAGTCGACGGCTGAAGATGCATGGAAGCATGCCCGTGACGAAAAAACGGAATTGCTCACCGATGTGGTGAGCACCGACAGTTTGACCTCTATGCTTCGCAAGCCGAAACGCAAAGGGAATGCGCCATCATGAGCATGATTGCCGTATATGCGGACTGGGATGGACTGTCTGGCCCCCGACGCCTTGGTTTCTTGCACAGCCGCAGGACCAGAGCGACAGAGCGATTCGAGTTCGAATACGACGATGCTGCGCTGGCAGATCCTGATCTGGCCGGGCTTCAGTTGGACCCGAGCATTCAACCTTTCGGCGGTCCGCAGTACCCCACCCCACCCAGGGACAAGTTCGGGGTCTTCGATGACTCCAGTCCCGACCGCTGGGGACGCCTGCTGATGGATAGGCGATTTGAGCGTGACAAGCGGGCGGGCCTGGTGCCCGTGGATACAAGACTCTACGAGTCGGATTACCTGCTCGGGGTACACGATATGTATCGAGTGGGCGCGCTACGGTACCGACTGGAGGATGCCGGGGATTTTCTCGACAACCGAATCAACGTCGCGGCTCCGCCTTTTACTGAAATCCGTGCTCTGGAACAGGCCAGTCGTGCGCTTGAACAGGATCCCGACAACGTCGCTGCTCAAGGGCAGGACTGGCTGCGTATGCTCATCGCGCCAGGCGGTTCGCTTGGCGGTGCCAGGCCCAAAGCGAGCGTCGCGGACGACGCGGGGCGCCTGTACATCGCCAAATTCCCAAGCACACGGGATAGCTATGATGTCGGTGGATGGGAAATGGTGGTCAATGCCTTGGCCAACGGTTGTGGCCTTGAGGTCGCACCGGCGCAGGCTCGCAAGTTCGCTAGTGACTATCATTGCTTCATGGTGCGCCGCTTCGATCGGACCGATGCAGGTCGCCGGTTGCATTTTGCTTCAGCGATGACCATGACAGGACATAGCGATGGCGACGATGCTTCGACAGGGGTGAGCTATCTGGAGCTCGCAGAAGTGCTCATGAGTCAAGGCGCGCAACCCAATCTGGATCTGCGAGAACTGTGGTCGCGAATTGTCTTCAACATCCTGGTCTCCAATACTGACGACCACCTTCGCAACCACGGCTTCATTCTTGTGCCAGGCCGTGGCTGGAAGCTCTCCCAGGCCTATGACATGAACCCTGTCCCCTATGCCGACGGCCTCAAACTCAACATTACTGATGCGGACAACGCGCTCGACCTTGAGTTGGCTCGGGAGGTGGCCGCTTACTTCCGCCTGGACCGCCAACAGGCAGACGACATCATCGAGGACTTCCGAGACATCGTGGGTCAATGGCGAATCCTGGCTCAGGGCCTAGGCCTCTCCGCACGGGAGCAGGACCGAATGGCAGACGCTTTCCGACTTGCTGGGTGACATGTTCGCGCCCTCTCTAAGTTGGCTTGCGCGGCTGTCGCATAGACGCTGACACAGAGTCCGGGGAGCGGGCTTACAAAATGCACTCGACAGGACACAAAGCGAAGGGAAACGACAAGGGAACGGGGTAAAGGGCAAAGGCCCTCCCCTGAAAAAGAAAGGAGGAGTGGAGCGGGTAGAGGGAATCGAACCCTCCTCAATAGCTTGGGAAGCTATAGTTTTACCAATAAACTATACCCGCTTTAGAGGCCGACATTTTTACCAGATCCCCCAAGGCCTGGAAAGCCCGAGTGTGTAAAAAGACCTGTCGGCGACTTGTAGCCCAAGGTTCTACAGGGCTACAGGCATGCTGCCCCTGTACGTAATGACTGCGTTGACGGGGCTGGCGCACGGTCGGCTTGAGGAAACCGAGCATTGCGGCGCGGGTGTCCTCGCAGGCGGCCTTGTGCTCCATGTCGAGGAAGTGGCCGGCGTCGCGGATCACGCTGAAGTGGCTTTGGCCGACGTGCCGGCTGAAGTGCCGGGCATCTTCGACGGTGGTGTACTCGTCACGGTCGCCGTTGATGAACAGCACCGGGATGTCGATGTTGCGCGCGGCCTTCAGTGCCCGCTCCAGGTCGTGTTCCAGCACCTGGTTGATGTGGAAATGCATCTGCGCGTACTCGTGGCTGTCCAGACTGCTCACGTGCCGGTAGTTGAAGCGTTTGAACAGCGACGGCAGGTGCTTGCCGATGGTGTCGTTGATCAGGTTGCCGACCTGGTAGCGGTCGCAGGCGGCCAGGTACTGGCAACCGCGCTCCAGGTAGTCGCGCATCGGCGCGTTGATGATCGGCGAGAACGAGCTCACCACGGCCTTCTCCACCCGCCGCGGCTGGTGCGCCAGCGCCAGCAGGGTGCAGGCCCCGCCCCAGGAGAACGACATCACGTGGTCGGCCTCGAAGTGCTCGATCAGTTCGAGGAGGATGTGCGCCTCGGTCTCCTTGCTGATCAGGCGTTCCTGGTGGTTGTAAGGCTTGGATTTGCCCGCATAGGGCTGGTCGTACAGCACGACGTTGAACTGTGGGTGCAGGTTGCGCACCGTCTGGGCGAAAGAGGCCGTGGTGGCCAGGGAGCCGTTGATCAGGATGATCGTCTTCTCGGCTGCTTCCGCGCGATAGAACTCCGTGTAAACCCGGTACTGACCTTGAATATCAAGCACAGCGATTTCTGGCCTCATGTCATCGACTCCTGGCGCCAAAAGGGTATTCGCGTGACCTAGGGTGCACGTTGTTTATGACAGGTAGGCATTCGCCTGGAAGAGAAACCGCAAGCCCTTGTGTCGATCCTTGGCACGCGTGTCGACGGTATTTGTTCTAGGTGGGCAATCTGCCGTGCCCCAAGGCATCGAGGCCCTGGGTGGCCGGCAAAAAGGCGTCTTGGACTGCGTTCGTGACTGTTTGGTCACATGCAGACCGACCAGTTTGATTCAAGCAGCAGGGTAGGGATCGTGCAAGTGCCGTTTGGACGATGCGCGAGGGAAAACCGCTGGGTGGTCAGGGGCAGCAGGGCAGGCCCAATCGCGCGATCACACCGTCGCGATCTCTTCGGCCGTAAGGTCGCGGTACTCCCCCGGCGCCAGGGCCGGATCCAGGTCGATGCCGCCCATCCGCTCACGGTGCAACCCCACCACCTTGTTGTCGAAATGCCCGAACATGCGCTTGACCTGATGATAACGCCCTTCGACGATCGCCAGCCGGGCGTGGCGTGGCCCCAGGATTTCCAGATGCGCGGGCTGGGTGGTGAGGTCTTCGTACGCGAAGTACAACCCTTCGCGGAACGTGGCCGCATAGTGTTCGCCGATCTCGTCCTCGGTGTGAACCTGGTAGACCTTCGGCAGTTTCGTCTTCGGCTGGGTCAGGCGCCTGGACCATTGGCCATCGTTGGTCAGGATCATCAGGCCGGTGGTGTTGTAGTCCAGGCGGCCGGCGATGTGCAGGTCGTCGCGCAGCTCGGCCGGCAGCAGGTCGAGCACGGTAGGGTGTTGCGGGTCCTGGGTGGCGCTGACACAGCCGGTGGGCTTGTGCAGCATCAGGTAGCGCGCCGGGCGCCCAGCCTGAAGCACCTGGCCGTCCACCTCGACGCGGCTGAATTCGCGAACCTCATGGTCGGAGTCGGTGGCCACCACGCCGTCGACGCACACGCGCCGCTGGGCCAGCAGCAGGCGCACCTGCTGGCGGTTATAGCAGGGCAGGTTGGCGAGGAAGCGGTCGAGGCGCATGGGGTGGGCCTTGAGAAAAGTGATGGATTCTAGCGGGCTGCCGTCGGCTGCGCTGCCTTGAGCCGGTCATCCACCGCCGCGCAGCGGGGGCACAGGCAGGCCTTGTCGCGCAGTGCCTCGGGCAGGGCCTGGAGCACCGCCGGGTCGATGGTCACGCCGAAGCACCAGCACGGCTGCGTGGCGCTGCGAGGGTCTGCCAGGGAGCACTGGTTGAGGGCGCCGCACGCGGGGCAGCGCTGGGGATCGTTCATGGTTCGAGCCGCGATGTACAGGAATGAAGCCGATTCTACCGGGGAAAAACCTCGGCGGCTTCCGGTCGTCGACAACCTGTTTCAATTCATTGCGAAAAGGGCACTGCACCTTCGCTTGATGGTCTGATCGGGTGTCGATGAACGCATTTGCATCGACGCTCGCCAGCGCCGCTGTGTCGGGCAGCCTGCGGTCCAGGAGGCCGCCATGTACCGTCGAATTCTGCTGATCGCCTTGTTGGGCCTGCTTACCTCCGCCTGCGTTCCCTATTACGAGGATGGCAGGTACTACCGCTCGAACTACTACACGAGCGATCGCTACTACTACCCCAGCTACTACCGTCACGACCGTTACTATGTCGCGCCGCAGCCGCGCTATTACCAGCCCCGGTACTACCAATCTGCCCCTCGCTACCATCGCTCGGCACCTTCGCCGTACTACAAGCCATACCCCGCCCACCGTGTGAACCAGTGGCATGGCAACCCGCGGAACGACTACGGCAACCGCCAGCGCTACGACTATGGGCGTGACAGGGACCGGCACGACTATCGCAACGACAACCGCCGCCACCAGAACGAGCGTTGGCATTCCAATGGCAGGGGCGAAAATCGCCGGTCCGATGGGGATCGTGGGGGTAACCGTCACTGGCGGCGTTGATCGCCTGTAGGAGCGGGCTTGTCCCGCGATCAGGCCGCAAAGCGGCCTCCCGGCGCGATTTCAGCCAAGGTCCGCCAACGGGTGCCGCCCTTCCCATACCTTGGCGAAATGCGCCTCCACCACCGCTGCAGGTACCTGATCGATATCCGGCCAGTGCCAGCGCGGCTGGTTGTCTTTATCCAACAGGCGGGCGCGCACGCCTTCGCTGAATTCCGGGTGCCGACAGCAGTTCAGGCTCATGGTGTATTCCATCTGGAATACCTGGGCCAGCGACAGGTGGCGAGCGCGGCGGATCTGTTCCCAGACCAGGTGTGCCGTCAGCGGGCAGCCTTCGTGCAAACGTTGCCCAGCTTCGGCCAGTAGCGGGTCGGCATGCCTGCTCAACCCTGACAGGGCTCGCCAGGCTGCCACCGGGTCGGCCACGTCGAGCAACCCGTCGATCACTTCCCGGCGTGGCAGCCACTGGGCTGCGGGCAGTTCGGCGCATGCCCGGTGTTGTTCGGCCTTGAGCAGGCTGTTCAGTTGCAGCGCGGTCTGCTCCTGCCAGTTCAGCTGCAGCAATTCCTCGATCAATGCCTCCTGCTGGTGCTCGCCGAGCAGACGATCGGCCAGGCCCAGGTCCAGAGCGTCGCGGGCGTTGATCGGCGCGCCGGTCAAACCCAGGAACAGGCCGAGCTTGCCCGGCAGGCGGGCGAGGAACCAACTGGCGCCGACATCGGGATACAGGCCAATGCTGATTTCCGGCATGGCCAGCCGGCTGCTGGGCGTGACGATGCGTATCCCGGCGCCTTGCAGCAGGCCCATGCCTCCGCCCAGCACATGGCCGTGCCCCCAGCACAGCAAGGGCTTGGGGTAGGTGTGGAGGCGGTGGTCGAGCCGGTACTCGGCAGCGAAGAAGGTGGCGGCCAGGGGGGGCACGCTGCCGGGGTGCTCGCGACAAGCATGCACCAGGGCGCGTACGTCGCCGCCGGCGCAAAAAGCCTTGGGCCCGTTGCCGCGCAGCAATACGCAGACGATGCCTGGGTCTTCGGCCCAGGCGTGCAGGTGTTGGTCGAGCACTTCGATCATCGGCAGGCTCAAGGCATTGAGCGCCTTGGGCACATCCAGGGTGGCGATGCCGATGCGCGCGCCATCGACTCCGGTGAGTACCTCGCATTGAATGGACATGGGCAACCTCGCGTACGTCATCGCACAAGTATGGACCCCACGGGTGATCATGCCGGTCGTCGGTCGGATCGATTGACAAGGCCGGGCAGCTTACCTAGTGTCGCGCCATTGTTTACGGATGGCCTCATGACTGACGACGATCGCATCAAGCTCGAGCCCGGTTGGAAAGCCGCGTTGCGCGCCGAGTTCGACCAACCCTACATGCAGCAGCTGCGCGAATTCCTGCGCCAGGAATACGCGGCCGGCAAGGAGATCTACCCGCCCGGGCCGATGATCTTCAATGCCCTGAATTCCACGCCGCTGGACAAGGTGAAGGTGGTCATCCTCGGCCAGGACCCGTATCACGGCCCAGGCCAGGCCCATGGCCTGTGCTTCTCGGTGCAGCCGGGCGTGCCCACGCCGCCATCGCTGGTCAATATCTACAAGGAACTGCACCGCGACCTCAACCTGCCGATCCCCAGTCATGGCTACCTGCAAAGCTGGGCCGAGCAGGGAGTGTTGCTGCTCAACACCACCATGACCGTGCAGCGTGGCAACGCTGCCTCCCATGCCAATGCGGGTTGGCAGCCGTTCACCGACAGGATCATCCAGGTGGTCAGCGAGCAGTGCGAGAACGTGGTGTTCCTGTTGTGGGGGTCTCATGCCCAGAGCAAGCAGAAGCTGATCGATGGCACCAAACACCTGGTGCTCAAGTCAGTGCACCCTTCGCCGTTGTCGGCGTATCGCGGGTTCTTCGGTTGCGGGCATTTCAGCCGGACCAACAGCTTCCTCGAGCAGCGTGGGCTGGCACCGATCGACTGGACGTTGCCGCCGCTTTAAACACTGCGTTGGCCTTTTCGCGGGTAAACCCGCTCCCACATTGGCCTAGGTGGGAGCGGGTTTACCCGCGAAGCTGTTTGCACCAAATCATGGTTGGCCAGAGTTCCACCGCTGGAACAGGGGCTCGGCAAGAAACAGCACGAACAACAGCCGCATCATCTGTAACGCCGTCACCAATGGTACCGACAGTTGCAGAGTCTCCGCCGTCAGGCTCATCTCGGCGATGCCTCCGGGCATCATCCCCAATGTCAGCGAACGCAGGTCCAGTTGCGTCATCACGCTCAAGGCCCAGGCCGCACTGGCGGCAACCAGCATGCACAGGAAGGTCGCCAGCAAGGTGCGCCCAAGAAACGACGGCGCCCGGCGGAAGAATGCCCGGTTGAAATGGCAGGCCAGGCCGCTGCCTATCAGCCATTGGCCGACCTGGCTGGCACCATTGGGCAGGCCGATCTGCAGGTTGCCGGCCAGGCTCACACTGGCCGCGACCAGCAATGGCCCGAACAGCCAGGGGTTGGGCTGGCGCAGGCGCTGCCAGGCCAGGGCGACCAGTACGCCAAGCGGTGCGATCAACGCCAGCCAGCCCCAGCTGACACTGCCCGAATGGCTCAGCGGTACGCCATCGCCGAGCAGGAACTTGAACAGCGCCGGTATGCACAGCACCACCGCCAGTACCCGCAGGCTCTGGGCGGCAGCTACCTGGCTGATCACTGCGCCATTGCGCGCACCGAGGTTGACCATCTCCCCCGCACCACCCGGCATGCTGGCGAAGAACGCCGTGGCGCGGTCTTCCCCGGTGCGCCGTAGCAGCCACACGCTGATCACGCTGGAGCAGGTGGTGAACAAGGCGCCGAACAGGATCAGGGCGAAATGGCCGGCGACCTGCTCGATCACCGCCGGGGTGAAATGCAGGCCGATGCCGATACCGATGATCCATTGGCCGCATTTGCGGCCGTTGGGGATTTCCGTGAGCTGCCAGGGCGTCAGGCAGCGCACCAGGATGATCGCCAACAGGGAACCGACCATCCATGGCAGGGGCCAGCCGACCAAGCTTGCGAGAAACCCGCCCGCAAGGCCGACCAGCCCGGTCGCCCAGAACAGCGGCAACGACCGGTCAGGCATCGGCCATCGCCCGGCGTTGCAGGCTGCGTTTGCGCCAGATGCGCAGCAGCGGCAGGGTCAGCATGCACAGGGTCAACACCCAGACGCCCATACTGATCGGGCTCGACCAGAGGATGCCCAGTTCACCATTGGAGATCGACAGGGCCCGGCGCAGGTTCTGCTCCATCAGCCCTCCGAGGATGAAGCCCAGCAGGATCGGCGACAGTGGGAAGTCCAGCTTGCGCAGGATGTAGCCCATGATGCCGATGCCGACCATCAGGAACAGGTCGAAGGTGGTGGCATGCACGGCATACACGCCGATCCCGGTGATGATGGCGATTACCGGCACCAGGGCCCAGTTCGGCACCGCGAGGATACGGGTGAAGATGCGGATCATCGGGATGTTCAGGATCACCAGCATGATGTTGGCGACGAACAGCGAGGCGATCAGGCCCCAGACGATATCCGGTTGCTGTTGGAACAGCAGTGGGCCGGGGGTGATGTTGTACAGGGTCAGCGCGCCGATCATCACGGCGGTGGTGCCCGAACCCGGAACGCCCAGGGTCAGCATCGGCACCAGGGCGCCGCAGCAGGAAGCGCCGATGGCCGTTTCCGGAGCCGCCAGGCCGCGGGCATCGCCTTTGCCGAATTTGCCCTTGTCACCGGCGATGCGCTTCTCGGTCATGTACGCCACGGCACTGGCCAGGGTGGCACCGGCACCGGGCAGCACGCCCATGACGAAACCGAGCAGGCCGCAGCGCAGGTTCACAAGGAACACCGAGGCCGCTTCCTTGATGTTGAACAGCATACGCCCGGTGGCCTTGACCGCCTGGTGACCGTGGTGGGTCTTTTCCAGCAGCAGGAGGATTTCGCTGATGGAGAACAGGCCCAGCACCAGCACCACGAACTGGATGCCGTCGGCCAGGTGCACGCTGTCGCCGGTGAAGCGGTACACGCCGCTGTTGGCGTCGATGCCGACGCTGGAGAGGAACAAGCCGATCAATGCGGCGATGAATGTCTTCAGCGGTTTGTCGCCAGCCATGCCGCCCAGGGCGACGATGGCGAACACCATTAACACGAAGTATTCCGCGGGGCCGAAGGCGATTGCCCATTTCGCCAGCAGCGGCGCGAACAGCACCATGCCGCAGGTGGCGATCAAGGCGCCGATGAACGAACTCCACGCCGACAGCGACAGGGCAACACCGGCCAGGCCCTGGCGGGCCATGGGGTAGCCGTCGAGGGTGGTCATCACGGTGGATGCTTCGCCAGGGATGTTGAGCAGGATCGAGCTGATGCGCCCGCCGTACTCGCAGCCCAGGTAGACCGCGGCCAGCAGGATCAGCGCCGATTCCGGGGGCAGGCCCAGGGCGAAGGCGATGGGGATCAGCAGGGCCACGCCATTGATCGGGCCCAAGCCCGGCAGCAGGCCGACCACGGTGCCGATCAGGGTGCCGGTCAGGGCCGTGACCAGGTTGTACGGGCTCAGGGCGACGCCGAAGCCCTGGCCCAGGTAGCTCAAGGTATCCATGTGTCAGTTCTCCAGTACGTCCAGCAGGCCGAGGGGCAGGGGCACATCCATCACGCGGTCGAACAGCCAGTACAGCAGCAGGCTCATGGCAGCGACCACGATTGCGCTGTGCAGCCAGCGGCCGCCGTACAGCCGGGCCATGGGCACGCCGACCAGGATGGCGCTGAGGATGAAGCCCAGGGGCTCGAAGGTGCTGGCGAAGACAAGTAGCAGGCCGATGCAGGCGACGATCTTGACCAGGCTCTCGCGGTCGAGCTCCGGCTCGTCATCCTTGCGCACGATCGGCGTAGGGCGAATGGCCAGGTAGAGCAAGGCCAGGCCCATCAGCCCGAGCATCAGCAGGGGGTAGGCACGGGGGCCTACCGGCTCATAGGAAAACGCGGCCTGGTAGGGCCAGGCCATTACGGCCAGGGCGGCGCACACCGCCAGCAGGGCCAGGGCGAAAACGCGTTGCAGGATCATGAAGGAATCCTCGTTGTCTGTCGGCAAGACGCGGCCCCTTGTGTAGGAGCGGCCTTGTGCCGCGAAAGGGCCGCACAGCGGCCCCAGGTCCCGAGCGATGCCGTGTCAATCGCCGGGGCTGCCACGCAGCCCTTTCGCGGCACAAGGCCGCTCCTACAGGGGGAGCGGCGCAAGGCAGGTCATTGGATCAGGCCGAATTCCCGGGCCAGCGCCTTGTAGTCGGCGACCTGTTTCTTCACGTAGGTGTCCAGCTCCTGGCCAGTCATGGCGAACGGGAACAGCTCGCGCTGGTCGCGCAACTTGGCGAAGTCCTCGGAGGCCAGCAGCTTGTCGAACGAGGCCTTCCACCAGGCGTAGTCCTCGTCGCTGACCTTCGGCCCCAGGTAGAAGCCGCGTACCACCGGCCAGACGATGTCATACCCCTGCTCCTTGGCGGTGGGGATGTCCTTCATTTCCGGCTCGTCCAGGCGGTTTTCGGCGAACACCGCGAGGATACGCATGTCACCGCTCTGGATATGGGGCATGGAGTCGGAGATATCGGTGGAGCCGACCTGGATATGCCCGCCCAGCAGCGCGGTGGCGATTTCGCCGCCGCCTTCCAGGGCCACGTAGCGCAGGTCACGTGGGTTGATGCCGGCGGCCTTGGCGATCAGTGCGGTCTGCATCCAGTCCTGGCTACCGACGGTGCCGCCGGAACCGATCACCACCTTGCCCGGGTCTTTCTTCAGGGCGGCGACCAGGTCGTCGAGGGTCTTGAAGGGGGAATCGCTCTTGACCGCGATGGCGCCGTAGCTGGTGCCGACGGCGGCGAGCCACTTGACGGCGTTCTCGTCGAAGCGGCCGAACTTGCCCTGGGCCAGGTTCAGCAGCGAACCGCTGGACCAGGCCACCAGCGTGCCGGCGTCGGCCGGGCGCTGGGCGACCACGGCGTTGTAGGCCACCGCGCCGACACCGCCGGGCATGTAGGTCACGCGCATGGGCTTGGACAGGATCTTCTCGTTGACCAGGGCGCTTTGCACCAGCTTGCAGGTCAGGTCGAAACCGCCGCCGGGCGAGGCCGGGGCGATGCATTCAGGGCGTTTCGGTTCGGCGGCCAAAGCGTTGCCGGCCAGCAGCAGGCAGCCGGTTGCGAGGACGAGGCGGCGCAGTGAAAAGGTCATCGTCTTTCTCCGTGAGCATTGTTGTTATTGGGTTACCACAGAGCCACGCTGTAGCTCACCAGCAGTCGCACTTCGTCGGCATCGCGGGCGAAGTTGGAGCGGAAGGTGGCATTGCGCAGGCGTACGGCGACGTCCTTCAACGGGCCGCTTTGTACCACGTACTTGAACTCGGTGTTGCGTTCCCACTCCTTGCCTTCGCTGCCGTCGGCGCGGCTGACATTGTCGCCGCTGATGTAGCGGGTCATGAAGGTCAGGCCGGGGATGCCCAGGGCGGCGAAGTTGTAGTCGTAGCGGGCCTGCCAGGAGCGCTCGTCGGTACCGGCGAAGTCGTTGATCTGGACGAAGTTGACCAGGTACGGGTCGGCGCCGTCGACATAGGGGAAGGCGCTGTCGCCGGACAGGTGTTGGTAGGCAGCGCTGAACTTGTGCCCGCCCAGGGCATAGCTGAGCATGCCGTTGACCGTGGTGTTGTCGATGTCGCCGGCCTTGGCCTGGCCTGCATCGTCGCTGACCGCCAGGCGCAGGTCGGCACCGAAGGTGCCCGGGCCCCACGGCTGGGTGGCGACCATACCGAGGAAGTGCTGGCGATAGATGTCGTCGAGCTGGGCGAAGTGGTAGCTGCCGGTGATGCGGTCGGTGAACTGGTAGTCCAGGCCGCCGGTGTCGAAATGGTCGGCGCTGAAGGTACCGCCGAAGCGGCCGTTCTTATTGTTGAGGGCCAGGTCTTCCCAGTTGGTGTCGTTACGGTCCTTGGCCTTTTCCAGGCGCGCGCCGGTGAAGGTCAGGCCTTTGATCTCCTTGGACGTGACCAGGCCGCCTTCGAAGGTCTGCGGCAGGATGCGCCCATCGTTGGGCTGCAGGGTCGGCAGTTCGGGGATCAGGGTGCCGATCTTCAGTTCGGTCTTCGAGACCTTGACCTTGCCGGTCAGGCCGAGCTTGGCGTATTCGTCGGCGGCCTTGCCGTCGTCATGGGTGGGCAGCAGACCGCTGCCGGTGCGGTCGGGGCTGGAGTCGAGCTTGATGCCCAGCATCCCCAGGGCATCCAGGCCGAACCCGACGGTCCCTTCGGTGTAGCCGGACTCGAAGTTGAGCATGAACCCCTGGGCCCATTCGTCGCGCTTGGACTGCTGGCTGCTGGTGCCGTCGCGGAAGTCGCGATTGAAGTACATGTTGCGGGTTTCGAAGGTGGCCGTGCTGTCTTCGAAGAAGGCGGCCTGGCTCATCGGGGCGACACCGGCGAGGGCGACGGCGCTGGCGATGACGGAAGGGCGTACGTACGGGGAACGGGTAGGCGCGAGGGCCTGAGGCTGCGTGGACAGCATCGTCGATGACTCCGTTTATTGTTCTTATCGGTTGCACCTTGCTGGTGCTTTGTTCGGCGCGCGGGGCGACCGTGGTGCGATGCTAGGTAATGAACCTTTCGCTAACCTTTCAGTGTGAAAGGTTTGCCGCGAGGGCTTCACAGGCCCCTCGACGGCGGTACACTCCGCGGCAAAGCCCCACCCGAGCAGGGAGAATCCGATGCGTGTGTTGCTGGTCGAAGACCACCTGCAACTGGCCGAAAGCGTGGCCCAGGCCCTCAAGAGCCATGGCCTGACCGTGGACGTGCTGCACGATGGCGTGGCCGCCGACCTGGCCCTGGCCAGCGAGGACTATGCCGTGGCCGTGCTCGATGTCGGCCTGCCGCGCATGGACGGCTTCGAGGTGCTGGCACGCCTGCGCGGCCGCGGCAAGACCCTGCCGGTGCTGATGCTCACCGCGCGCAGCGACGTCAAGGACCGGGTGCACGGCCTGAACCTGGGGGCCGACGACTACCTGGCCAAGCCCTTCGAACTGACCGAGCTCGAGGCACGGGTAAAAGCCCTGTTGCGCCGCAGCGTGCTGGGCGGCGAACGCCAGCAGCGCTGCGGCCCGCTGGTCTACGACCTGGACACCCGCCGTTTCAGCCTGGGGAATGATGCCTTGACCCTGACCCAGCGCGAGCAGAGCGTGCTCGAGGCGCTGATCGCCCGCCCGGGCCGGGTGATGAGCAAGGAACAACTGGCCGCCCAAGTGTTCGGCCTGGACGAGGAGGCCAGCCCGGATGCCATCGAGATCTACATCCATCGCCTGCGCAAGAAGCTCGATGGTCACCCGGTCGCCATCGTCACCTTCCGCGGGCTTGGCTACCTGCTCGAGCACCGCGATGCGTGACAACGGCAGCCTGCGCGGGCGCCTGCTCGGCAACCTGGCGCTGCTGCTGGTGGTGTTGATGCTGGCCAGTGGCCTGAGCGCCTACTGGAATGGCCGCGAAGCCGCCGATACCGCCTACGACCGTACCTTGCTGGCCTCGGCGCGGACCATCGCCGCCGGCCTGTCCCAGCGCGATGGCACGCTCAGCGCCGATGTGCCTTACGTGGCCCTGGATACCTTCGCCTACGACAGTGCCGGGCGCATCTACTACCAGGTACTGGATATCCACGGCGAGCTCATCTCCGGATATGAAAATCTGCCGCCGCCACCGCCCGGTACCCCGCGCACCGACGACTACCCGGCCCTGGCGCGGTTCTACAACGCCACCTACCTGGGCCAGGATGTGCGGGTGGTCAGCCTGCTCAAGGCGGTCAGCGAGCCGAACATGAACGGCATGGCCGAGATCCGTGTGGCCGAGACCGAAGAGGCGCGGGTGCGCATGGCCCGGGGGTTGATGGCCGATACCCTGCTGCGCCTGGGCATGCTGGCCCTCGGCGCGTTGGTGATGGTGTGGTTCGCGGTCAGCGCCGCGTTGCGCCCGCTGGAACGCCTGCGCACAGCGGTGGAGGAGCGTCAACCCGACGACCTGCGGGCTCTGCCGGTGGTGCAGGTGCAGCGGGAACTGGGCCCGTTGGTGCGCGCCCTGAACCATTTCACCGAACGCCTCAGGGGCCAGTTCGAACGCCAGGCGCAGTTCATCGCCGAGGCGGCCCATGAGCTGCGCACGCCATTGGCGGCGCTCAAGGCACGGGTCGAGCTGGGGATGCGCTCCCAGGAGCCGGAGCAGTGGCGTCAGACCCTGGAGACTGCAGCCCAGGGGACCGACCGCCTGACCCACCTGGCTAACCAGTTGCTCTCCCTGGCACGGGTGGAAAACGGCGCTCGGGCCATTGCCGAAGGCGGCGCCCAGCGCCTGGACCTGAGTCAGCTGGCTCGTGAGCTGGGCATGGCCATGGCACCGCTGGCCCATGCTCGGGGTGTTGCCCTGGCCCTGGAGGCCGAAGCGCCGGTGTGGCTCAAGGGCGAACCGACCTTGCTCAACGAGTTGCTCAGTAACCTCGTGGACAACGCCCTGGCCCATACGCCGAAGGGCGGCAACGTGATCTTGCGGGTGTTGGCGCCGGCCGTACTCGAAGTGGAGGACGACGGGCCGGGCATTCCCCTGGAGGAGCGTGAACGGGTATTCGAGCGCTTCTACCGACGCAGTGCCCAGGGCACCGGTCTGGGGCTGGCGATCGTCGGCGAGATCTGCCGTGCGCACCTGGCACAGATCAGCCTGCATGACGGCGAGAACGGTGGGCTGCGGGTGCGGGTGAGTTTTATCGCCGATTGACGCGGCCTGTGCCGGTGCTTCCACCTCAACCTGTCCTGCGCTGGTTTTTTTTGTAGGAGCGGGCTTGTCCCGCGATCAAGGGCGAAGCCCTTGCCAGGCGGCAGCGTTGGCAGGTCCGGCCTAATCGCGGGGCAAGCCCGCTCCTACAGAGGAGAGTGCCAGAGCCTGCTAGCGCAACATGTTCCGCGCATCGAGCAGGTCGGCGACATCCAGTTCCATGCCGTGGGGCAGGCCCAGGTGTTGGTAGGCAGGCAGGGCAGCCAATGGCCGGCTGCGATTACGATGGCTGAGCAGGCGCGCGATCTGCACGATATCGATGTAGTCGATCTTGTCGGTGCGCCGGTCCAGATCCTGCACCTGGCTGGGCAGCTTGACCAGTTGCTCGGGGAATTCCCAGGCGCCGAGGATCTTGTCGCCCAGCACCGGGTGAATCTGCTCGATCACATAGTGCAGGCACACCGGGTCCGAAAGCAGCTCGTTATGTTCCTCGGCGTAGATCAACACCGGCAGCGCACCGATCTGGTGGACCAACCCGCCCAAGGTCGCCTGGTCCGGCTTGAGCTGGGTGTAGCGACGGCACAGCTCATAGCTGATGCCGGCAACATCCAGGCTGTTGGCCCATATATCGCGCAATTTATGCTCTACCGACGGTGAGCGGGCGTGGAAGATCTGCTCGATCACCAGGCCGATCGCCAGGTTGCAGCTGTAGTTGATGCCCAGGCGGGTGATGGCGGTGTGCAAGTCGGTGACTTCCACCGAGGCTCGCAGCAACGGGCTGTTGACCACTTTGATCAGGCGCGCCGAAAGGGCGGCATCGCGGCCGATCACCCGGCTCAGGGCGGCGACGCTGATCTCGCTGTCCTCGGCGGCCTCGCGGATGCTCAAGGCAACTTCCGGAAGGGTCGGCAGGACCAGGTCGTCCTTTTCGATGGCTGCGAGCAATTGTGCTTGAACCATCTCGGCCAGCTTGTTCATGTAGCTTCTCTAACGCAGTGGTGCAGCCCCGCCCAAGTGACGGGGCAGGCTGGTCAGCGCAGGATTTCCCGGTCGCGGTCCAGTTCGTAGGGCAGGCTGAGCAGTTCCAGCCGGGGGCCTTCGAGGCTGCCCAGGTGCAGGTTGTCGTCTTCCACCGCCTCGGCGCTGAGCACCGCCAGCAGCTCGCAGCCCTGGCCAGTGCTGGCAGCGATCACCACTTCCCCCACCGAAGAGCCATGGGTGGGCGAGAAGATCTCGGCACCCGGTGCGGGCACGCTGTCCTGGGCCAGCGCCAGGCGGTACTGACGACGCTTGAGCTTGCCCAGGTACTGCATGCGCGCGACGATTTCCTGGCCGGTGTAGCAACCTTTCTTGAAGCTCACGCCGTCGACGGCCTGCAGGTTGATCATCTGCGGGATGAACAGCTCGCGGGTCGGGCCCATGACCTGGCCGATGCCTGCGCGGACCTGGCCGAGCAGCCAGTCGTTGAGGGGCGCTTCGGCCAGGTGCGTGGCGAGCACCTGGCGCACGGTGGAGGCTTGCGCGGCGGGGGCCCAGAGTTCCACGCGGCCGCTGCTGACGGCGATCGCGATCAGGCCGTCATGGCGTACCGTGGCCCCGGCCTCGGCAGGTATGGCCAGGCCCAATGCCTGGAGCGCGGCATCGCCCCGTTCCAGGCCGAAACGCGCCCAGGCAGCGCTTTCGTCGGCCAGGGTGGCCTTGGAGAACACGGCATACTTCTTGAGGTCGGCCAACTGCGTGTCGAGCAGTTCGCTGGCCATGGCCAGCAGATAGCCGTTTCCTTCCGGAAGGATGCGGAAGCTCGACTGCATGCGGCCCTTGACCATGCAGCGTGCACCGAGGCTGGCATATTCCTGGCTTAGGTAGTTGATGTTGCAGGTCAGCTGGCCTTGCAGGAACTTGCCGGCGTCGGAGCCGCGGACGGCGAGGATGCCCTCGTGGGACAGGGGACAGAAGAAAGCGGAATCGGCCATGGGTCATCGCGGTTGCTTGAGACTGGCGGCCATCATAGAACGCTGGTAACAAAATAGGTAGGTGACTAGACCAACGCCTTGTGCCGCCGCGAGCGCCCCGCTGTATACTGGCCGCCCATTCGAGGAGGGCCCCCATGGTCGAACAAACTGAACTCAACCGGCTTTTCTGGCACAGCCGTCGCGGCATGCTGGAACTGGACGTGCTGCTGGTGCCATTCACCCAGGAGGTCTACCCCACCCTGAGCGAAGCGGACCGCGAGCTGTACCGTCGCCTGCTGACCTGCGAAGACCAGGACATGTTCGGCTGGTTCATGGAGCGCACCGAGTCCGACGACCCCGAGCTGCAACGCATGGTTCGCATCATTCTGGACCGTGTCCAGCCCAAGTGAGCATTTCGAATGCCGTTGGCGAGGCTCACGCCTGCTGCTGACGGCCTACCTGGCCTGCCAGGTGCTGGCGTGCTCGGCCCTGACCTCGAGCGCGCTGCCCTGGTGGCTCGGCCTTTCCGTCGCCGTTGCCTGCCTTGCCCATGCCTGTTGGGTGATTCCCCGCCATATCCTGTTGACCCACCCCGAGGCCATTACCGGTTTGCGCCGTGACCTGGCGGGCTGGCGCTTGTTCAGCCGTGCCCATGGGTGGCAGCCGGTGCGGCTGAATCGTGATAGCGTGGCGTTGCCCGGTTTGGTGGTGTTGCGTTTCGCAAGGCCGGGGCGCTGGCTTGGCCAGAGTCAGTGCGTGCCCCGCGATGCCCTGGATGCCGACCAGCATCGGCGCTTGCGGGTGCGGCTGAAGTTCAGTCGCAGGCGGTGGGATGCGGTCTCGAACCAATAGTCCAAGAGCGTGTCGCCCGTTTCGCAGGTTTACCCGCGAAAAAGGCGACTTCGATATCAGGCCGGGCTGAGGATAGTGTCTCTGGCCTCGGGCAGCATCCCCGGGTAATCCAAGGTGTAATGCAGCCCTCGGCTTTCCTTGCGCTGCATCGCCGAGCGGATCATCAGCTCCGCCACCTGGGCCAGGTTACGCAGCTCGATCAGGTCGCGGCTGACCTTGTAGTTGCTGTAGAACTCGTCGATCTCGTCCAGCAGCAGACGTACGCGGTGTTCGGCGCGTTGCAGGCGTTTGCTGGTACGCACGATACCTACGTAGTCCCACATGAAGCGCCGCAGTTCGTCCCAGTTGTGCGCGATGATCACGTCCTCGTCCGAGTCGGTGACCTGGCTGGCATCCCAGCAGGGCAGGGCGGTGGGCATGCCCACTTGGGCAAGGTGCGCCTCGATGTCGGCAGCGGCTGCACGGCCGTAGACGAAGCACTCCAGCAGCGAATTGCTGGCCATGCGGTTGGCACCGTGCAGGCCGGTGAAGCTGGTTTCGCCGATGGCATACAGGCCTGGCACGTCGGTGTGCCCGCGGTCGTCGACCATGACCCCGCCACAGGTGTAGTGAGCCGCCGGCACCACCGGGATCGGCTGGCGGGTGATGTCGATGCCGAACGCCAGGCAGCGCTCGTAGACGGTGGGGAAATGGCTCTTGATGAAGTCAGCCGGCTTGTGGCTGATGTCCAGGTATACGCAGTCCACGCCCAGGCGCTTCATCTCATGGTCGATGGCCCGGGCCACGATATCGCGCGGTGCCAGCTCTTCGCGCGGGTCGAAGCGTGGCATGAAGCGCTCGCCGTTGGGCAGGCGCAGCAAGGCGCCTTCGCCGCGCAAGGCCTCGGTGATCAGGAAGCTCTTGGCCTGGGGGTGATACAGGCAGGTGGGGTGGAACTGGTTGAACTCCAGGTTGGCCACCCGGCACCCGGCGCGCCAGGCCATGGCGATGCCATCGCCGCAGGCACCGTCGGGGTTGCTGGTATAGAGATAGACCTTGGCCGCGCCGCCGGTGGCCAGCACGGTGAAACGTGCACCGAAGGTATCGACTTCGCCGGTGTTGCGGTCCAGCACGTAGGCGCCCAGGCAGCGGTCGCCCGGCAGGCCCAGGCGACGCTCGGTGATCAGGTCGACCGCCACCCGCTGCTCCAGCAGCTCGATGTTCGGCCGTTGCCGGGCCTGGGCCAGCAACGCGGTGAAGATGGCCGCGCCGGTGGCATCGGCAGCATGGATGATGCGCCGGTGGCTGTGCCCGCCCTCGCGGGTGAGGTGGAATTCGAAGCCGCCGTCATCGACGCTGTAGTGCTCGTCACGGGTAAACGGCACGCCTTGCTCGATCAGCCATTCGATGGCTTCGCGGCTATGCTCGACGGTGAAACGCACGGCATCCTCATGACACAGGCCGCCGCCAGCATTGAGCGTGTCCTCGACATGGGACTGTACGGTATCGGTGTCATCCAGCACGGCGGCGACGCCGCCCTGGGCCCAAAAAGTCGAACCGTTGGCCAGGTCGCCCTTGCTCAGCACGGCGATGCGCAGGTGGCTGGGGAGGTTCAGTGCCAGGCTCAGGCCAGCGGCACCGCTGCCGATCACCAGGACATCATGTTGGAATTGTTGGCTCATGTCTTGACACTAGTAATCTTGAGAGGGGGAGCGGCACAATAGTCAGGCACAGATGGCATTGTGAAACTATCGTTGATCCTGTCCGGCTGCCTTTATAGCAGCCACAGGTGCCTGATTTCCAATGGCATCTGCGCCGTCGAGGCGATCTTTGTGGGAACTTTCCGATACCGGTGGAAATCCTAAGAAGGCTGCCCGTACGCCACTGAATGCCGCGGCGACGCATGGCGGCAGCTCTATCCGGGCTGACACGTGCGTATTCGAGACCTGATTATCGACGCAGCCGGCCATGTCCGCGCTGTGTCTTTCGTGCGAGCCGACCAAGGGCCGCAGGAAACTTGCTTGGAGGGGAGAACTTTTGCGCAAACGCCGAGTCTATGGTTGCAAGCCTGAACGATGGCTGTTGCAACGCTCCTTCGAGACCACTGAGGAGTGTTCATGCTAACCCAGGAAGAGGATCAGCAGCTGGTCGAGCGCGTGCAGCGCGGCGACAGGCGAGCGTTCGATCTGTTGGTGCTGAAGTATCAGCACAAGATTCTCGGGTTGATCGTGCGGTTCGTACACGACACCCACGAGGCCCAGGATGTCGCGCAGGAGGCTTTTATCAAGGCCTACCGGGCGCTGGGAAATTTTCGCGGTGACAGTGCGTTCTATACCTGGCTGTACCGCATCGCCATCAATACGGCGAAGAACTATCTGGTATCCCGTGGAAGACGGCCGCCAGACAGCGATGTGAGCTCCGAGGATGCGGAGTTTTACGACGGCGATCATGGTCTCAAGGATCTCGAGTCCCCAGAGCGCGCGTTGTTGCGGGATGAAATCGAAGGCACTGTCCATCGCACCATCCAGCAGCTGCCCGAGGACCTGCGCACGGCATTGACCCTACGTGAGTTCGACGGACTGAGTTACGAAGACATTGCCAGTGTCATGCAATGTCCGGTGGGTACCGTGCGCTCTCGAATCTTCCGCGCTCGGGAGGCCATAGACAAAGCCCTGCAACCGTTGTTGCAGGAAACCTGAGACAGCGGCGACAGCCAAGAGAGGAACCGCCATGAGTCGTGAAGCTTTGCAGGAATCGCTGTCCGCGGTGATGGATAACGAAGCGGACGAACTGGAACTGCGTCGGGTGTTGAACGCCGTCGACGATCCTGAAACCCGTGCCACCTGGTCGCGCTACCAGGTTGCCCGTGCAGCCATGCACAACGAGCTGGTGCTGCCGAAGCTCGATATCGCCTCGGCGGTGTCCGCCGCGCTGGCCGACGAAGCCGTGCCTGCCAAGGTCAAGCAAGGCCCATGGCGCAGCATCGGCCGCCTGGCTGTCGCAGCCTCGGTGACCGTTGCCGTGCTGGCTGGCGTGCGCCTGTACAACCAGGACGAGATCACCGGTGCCGAGCTCGCTTCCCAGCAGCCAGCCCAACAAGGCCTGAGCGTGCCACAAAGCAAAGGCCCAGCTGTTTTGGCAGGCTATAGTGAAAGCAGTGAGCAACCGACCGGGCCGATGGCCAACGGCGTGCTGCAGAACCAGGCCGGCTGGGATCAGCGTCTGCCAGGCTACCTGCGCCAGCATGCCCAGGAATCCGCGCTCAAGGGCACCGAAACCGCTCTGCCCTACGCACGCGCCGCCAGCCTGGAAAACCGTTAAGTAAGGAGGATCATGCGCGCGCTACCTCTCCTGTCGCTGCTGCTCGGCAGCTGCATGACGGTGCCGGCATTGGCGGCCAACTCCTCGCCCGAGGCGAGCGAATGGTTGAACAAGCTGGCACGGGCCGAGCAAGAGCAGAGTTACCAGGGTTCCTTCGTCTACGAGCGTAATGGCAGCTTCTCCTCCCACGATATCTGGCACCGCGTCCAGGACGGCAAGGTCAGCGAGCGTCTGTTGCAGCTCGATGGCGCGGCCCAGGAAATCGTGCGCATCGACGGCAAGGTGCAATGCGTCAGTGGGGCCCTGGCCAGCGGTGTCGGCACGCCGCCGGACTCCGCACCGCGTGTACTCGATCCCCTGAAATTGATGAGCTGGTACGACTTGAGCGTGGCAGGCAAGTCGCGGGTCGCCGGTCGCGACGCCGTGATCGTCACGCTCAGCCCACGGGACCAGCACCGCTACGCCTTCGAATTGCACCTGGACCGCCGTACCGGCCTGCCGCTGCGCTCGTTGATGCTCAACGACAAGAGCCAGTTGCTCGAACGTTTCCAGATGACCCGTCTGGACACCGATGACCTGCCCACCGACGATGACCTCAAGGCCAGCGCCGCGTGCAAGCCGGTCGAGCGTGTCGCCTCGGCCAGCACTGAAACCGTCGCCGGCTGGCGTTCGGACTGGCTGCCGCCGGGCTTCGAGCTGATCAACAGTTCGGTGCGCCGCGATCCCAAGCGAGACAGCCTGGTCAGCAGCCTGATGTACGATGATGGCCTGGCACGCTTCTCGGTGTTCCTGGAGCCTGTCAGCGATGATGTCGGCCCTGACACGCGCGCGCAGCTGGGGCCAACGGTGGCGGTTTCGCGCCATCTCAATACGCCCAAGGGCAAGGTCATGGTTACGGTGGTCGGGGAGATTCCCCTGGGGACCGCCGAGCGTGTCGCCTTGTCCATGCGCCCCCAGGATGCCCAGGCGCGCCAATGATGGCGCGCTTTCCTACAACACGTAGGTCATGCGGCTGACATGAAATTAAAGCATTGTCATTTGCAATCCTTCCGTAAATTTTTTATAGGTCAGGCTTCTCGGGGTCTGGCCTTTCTTGCTTGTGCAAGGGCCTCACTTTGTTAACTACGCTCGTTGTGACGGGAGCCGTATGTCGATACCACGCTTGAAATCCTATCTCTCGATGTTCGCCGCCGTGCTGATGCTCGGCCAGGTGCTCACCGCCCAGGCCGAGGAGGCCTTGCCGGACTTCACCACCCTGGTCGAACAAGCTTCGCCGGCGGTGGTGAACATCAGTACCAAGCAGAAGCTGCCGGACCGCCGTGTCGCTGCCGGGCAGATGCCGGACCTCGAAGGCCTGCCGCCGATGTTCCGCGAATTCTTCGAGCGCAACATGCCGCAGATGCCGCGTTCGCCTCGCGGCGATCGCCAGCGTGAAGCGCAGTCGCTCGGCTCGGGCTTCATCATCTCCAGCGACGGCTATGTGCTGACCAACAACCATGTGGTGGCCGACGCCGACGAAATCATCGTTCGCCTGTCGGACCGCAGCGAACTGCAGGCCAAGCTGGTCGGCACCGACCCGCGCACCGACGTGGCCCTGCTCAAGGTCGAGGGCAAGAATCTGCCGACCGTCAAGCTGGGTGACTCCGAGAAGCTCAAGGTCGGTGAGTGGGTGCTGGCCATCGGCTCGCCGTTCGGCTTCGACCACTCGGTGACCAAGGGTATCGTCAGCGCCAAGGGCCGGACCCTGCCCAACGACACCTACGTGCCGTTCATCCAGACCGACGTGGCGATCAACCCGGGCAACTCCGGTGGCCCGCTGTTCAACATGAAGGGCGAAGTGGTGGGGATCAACTCGCAGATCTTCACCCGCTCCGGCGGCTTCATGGGCCTGTCGTTCGCCATCCCGATCGACGTGGCGCTGGACGTCTCCAACCAATTGAAGAAAGACGGCAAGGTCAGCCGTGGCTGGCTGGGTGTGGTGATCCAGGAGGTCAACAAGGACCTGGCCGAATCCTTCGGCCTGGACAAACCTGCCGGCGCCCTGGTGGCCCAGGTGCTCGAAGACGGCCCGGCGGCCAAGGGCGGCCTGCAGGTGGGTGACGTGATCCTGAGCATGAATGGCCAACCGATCATCATGTCGGCCGACCTGCCGCACCTGGTAGGCAGCCTCAAGGATGGCGACAAGGCGCGCCTGGAGATCATCCGCAACGGCAAGCGCCAGAACCTGGACATCACCATCGGCGCACTGCCGGAGGATGACGCCGACATCGGTACCGGTGGCCAGAGCGGCGCCGAGCGCAGCAGCAACCGCCTGGGTGTCTCCGTGACCGACCTGACCGCTGAGCAGAAGAAATCGCTTGAGCTCAAGGGCGGCGTGGTGATCAAGGAGATCCAGGATGGTCCGGCAGCGCTGATCGGCCTGCGCCCAGGTGACGTCATCAGCCACCTGAACAACCAGGCGATCACCTCGGCCAAGCAGTTCACCGAAATCGCCAAGGACCTGCCGAAGAACCGCTCGGTATCCATGCGCGTGCTGCGCCAAGGCCGCGCCAGCTTCATCACCTTCAAGCTGGCGGAATAGAGCTGAAGGTGGCGTAGGAAAGGGCAGCTTCGGCTGCCCTTTTTCATGAAGAATTTCATGAAATATGCCGCCGGTCACAGCACATCCCGCGATTGGTCGACCCTGTTATCGCGCCCGTATGGCAAGGGCTGCGCCCCTGATCGCGGAGCAAGCCCGCTTCCACAGGGCAGGGTAGGTCGACGCTGCGCCTGCTCCCGTAGGGTAAGCGCCCACTGCCATGGCGCTTGATCAGGAATCTCCCATATCCCCGCGGCTTGAGGTACAATTCCCGGCTATTTTTCGGCGGGCGTCCGGCTCGCAGCCTTTTCGAGTGTTGACCCGTGAGTGATTTGAGTCATATCCGCAATTTCTCCATCATCGCCCACATCGACCATGGCAAGTCGACGCTGGCCGACCGTTTCATCCAGATGTGCGGTGGCCTGACTGCGCGCGAAATGGAAGCCCAGGTCCTCGATTCCATGGACCTCGAGCGCGAGCGCGGTATCACCATCAAGGCCCACAGCGTCACGCTGCACTACAAGGCCCAGGACGGCAAGATCTACCAGCTGAACTTCATCGATACCCCCGGCCATGTCGACTTCACCTATGAGGTCAGCCGTTCCCTGGCGGCCTGCGAGGGCGCACTGCTGGTGGTGGACGCCGGCCAGGGTGTCGAGGCCCAGTCCGTGGCCAACTGCTACACCGCCATCGAGCAGGGCCTGGAGGTCATGCCGGTGCTGAACAAGATGGACCTGCCCCAGGCCGACCCGGACCGCGTCAAGGACGAGATCGAGAAGATCATCGGCATCGACGCCACCGACGCCGTGGCCTGCAGTGCCAAGAGCGGCATGGGCGTGGACGAGGTGCTCGAGCGCCTGGTGCAGACCATCCCTGCCCCCGAGGGCGAGATCGATGCCCCCCTGCAGGCGCTGATCATCGATTCCTGGTTCGACAACTACCTGGGTGTCGTCTCCCTGGTGCGTGTACGCCACGGCCGGGTCAAGAAAGGCGACAAGATCCTGGTCAAGTCCACCGGCAAGGTGCACCTGGTCGACAGCGTCGGTGTCTTCACCCCCAAGCACACCCAGACCGCCGACCTCAAGGCCGGTGAAGTGGGCTTCATCATCGCCAGCATCAAGGACATCCATGGTGCCCCGGTCGGTGACACCCTGACCCTGTCCTCGACCCCCGAGGTCGAAGTGCTGCCCGGCTTCAAGAAGATCCAGCCGCAGGTATACGCCGGCCTGTTCCCGGTCAGCTCCGACGATTTCGAGGACTTCCGCGACGCATTGTCGAAGCTCACCCTGAACGACTCCTCGCTGCAATACCTGCCGGAAAGCTCCGACGCCCTGGGCTTCGGCTTCCGTTGCGGCTTCCTCGGCATGCTGCACATGGAGATCATCCAGGAGCGCCTGGAGCGCGAATACGACCTGGATCTGATCACCACCGCGCCGAGCGTGATCTACGAGCTGGTGCTCAAGACCGGCGAGACCATCTACGTCGACAACCCGTCCAAGCTGCCGGACGTCTCTGCCGTGCAGGAGTTCCGCGAGCCGATCGTCACCGCCACCATCCTCGTGCCCCAGGAGCACCTGGGCAACGTCATCACCCTGTGCATCGAGAAGCGTGGCGTGCAGCGCGACATGCAGTTCCTCGGCAGCCAGGTGCAGGTGCGCTACGACCTGCCAATGAACGAAGTGGTGCTGGACTTCTTCGACAAGCTGAAGTCGACCAGCCGTGGCTACGCGTCGCTGGACTATCATTTCGATCGCTACCAGTCGGCCAACCTGGTCAAGCTGGACGTGTTGATCAACGGCGACAAGGTCGATGCCCTGGCGCTGATCGTTCACCGCGACAACGCCCACTACAAGGGCCGTGCGCTGACTGAAAAGATGAAGGAACTGATCCCTCGGCAGATGTTCGACGTGGCGATCCAGGCAGCCATCGGCGGCCAGATCGTGGCGCGTACCACCGTCAAGGCACTCAGAAAGAACGTACTGGCTAAATGCTATGGCGGTGACGTCAGCCGTAAGAAGAAGCTGCTGGAGAAGCAGAAGGCCGGTAAGAAACGCATGAAACAGGTCGGCAACGTGGAAATCCCACAGGAAGCCTTCCTCGCCGTGCTCAGGTTGGATAGCTAGGTCCTATGTCGCTAAATTTCCCGCTGTTGCTCGTCATCGCCGTTGCCGTCTGCGGCCTGTTGGGTCTGATCGACCTGCTGTTCCTGGCCCCGCGCCGGCGAGCGGCGGTCGCCAACTACCAGGGCAGCGTCAGCCAGCCCGAGATGGCCGTGCTCGAGCGCCTGAACAAGGAGCCGTTGCTGGTCGAGTACGGCAAGTCGTTCTTCCCGGTGCTGTTCATCGTGCTGGTGCTGCGCTCGTTCCTGGTCGAGCCGTTCCAGATCCCTTCGGGGTCGATGAAACCCACCCTGGAAGTGGGCGATTTCATCCTGGTGAACAAGTTCTCCTATGGCATTCGCCTGCCGGTGATCGACAAGAAGGTCATCGAGATCGGTGACCCGCAGCGGGGCGACGTGATGGTGTTCCGCTACCCCAGCGACCCGAACGTCAACTACATCAAGCGCGTGGTCGGCCTGCCGGGCGACCAGGTTCGCTACACCAGCGACAAGCGCCTGTATGTCAATGGCCAGCCGGTAGCCGAGCAACTGGTCGGCGCCGAGCCGGGTACCCTGGGCAGCGCCCAGCTGTACAAGGAGAAGCTGGGCGAGGCCGAGCACCTGATCCGCAAGGAGATGAGCCGCTACCGCATGCCGCCGGACCAGCAATGGACCGTGCCCGCCGGCCATTACTTCATGATGGGCGACAACCGCGACAACTCCAACGACAGCCGTTACTGGGACGATCCGAACATTCCGAAGGAACTGCACGGCATGGTTCCGGATCGGAACATCGTCGGCAAGGCCTTCGCGGTCTGGATGAGCTGGCCGGAGCCTAAGCTCAGCCACTTCCCCAACCTGTCGCGGGTCGGCCTGATCCATTGATACCCAACGGCGCTGTCTGGCAGACAGCGCCGAATGCATTTCTGACATAGGCTGTGTTCTCAGGGATCGAGAGATTCTGCCGCCCACAAGGTGGCGGACCACAGCCAAACAGTCTTTCAGGATGTTGATTTGAACAACGCGTTGAACAACCCACGGGTGGCCCCATGAGTGCTTCCCTTGCTCGCCTGGAGCGCAAGCTCGGCTATACCTTCAAGAATCAGGACCAGATGCTGCTGGCCCTGACCCATCGCAGCTATGCCGGGCGCAATAACGAACGCCTGGAGTTTCTGGGCGATGCAATCCTCAACTTCGTGGTCGGCGAAGCGCTGTTCGAGCGTTTCCCCCAGGCCCGGGAAGGCCAGCTGTCGCGATTGCGCGCACGCCTGGTCAAGGGCGAGACCCTGGCCCGCCTGGCCCGTGGCTTCGACCTGGGCGAGTACCTGCGCCTGGGCTCGGGTGAGCTCAAGAGCGGCGGCTTTCGCCGTGAGTCGATCCTGGCCGATGCCCTGGAGGCATTGATCGGTGCGATCTACCTGGACGCCGATATGGCGGCAGCGCGTGAGCGCATCCTGGCCTGGCTGGCCGGTGAGTTCGACGGCCTGACCCTGGTCGACACCAACAAGGACCCCAAGACCCGCCTGCAGGAGTTCCTGCAGTCGCGTGCCTGCGAACTGCCACGCTACGAAGTGGTGGACATCCAGGGCGAACCGCACTGCCGCACCTTCTTCGTCGAATGCGAGGTGGTGCTGCTGAACAACAAGAGCCGTGGCCAGGGCGTGAGCCGGCGTATCGCCGAGCAGGTCGCCGCCGCCGCCGCATTGATCGCCCTGGGCGTGGAGAATGGCAATGACTGATAGCAACCCGACCCGCTGCGGCTACGTGGCCATCGTCGGCCGCCCCAACGTGGGCAAATCGACCCTGCTCAACCATATCCTCGGCCAGAAGCTGGCAATCACCTCGCGCAAGCCGCAGACCACCCGCCACAACATGCTCGGCATCAAGACCGAGGGTGACGTGCAGGCGATCTACGTCGACACCCCCGGCATGCACAAAGCCAACGACAAGGCCCTGAACCGCTACATGAACCGCAACGCCTCGGCGGCCCTGAAGGACGTCGACGTGGTCATCTTCGTGGTCGACCGTACCCGCTGGACCGATGAGGACCAGCTGGTGCTCGAGCGGGTCCAGTACGTCACCGGTCCGGTGATCCTGGCCGTCAACAAGACCGATCGCATGGAAGAAAAGGCTGAGCTGATCCCCCACCTGCAATGGCTGCAGCAGCAACTGCCGAATGCCGAGATCGTGCCGATCTCCGCCCAACAGGGGCACAACCTCGAGGCCCTCGAGGCGCTGATCGCCAAGCACCTGCCGGAGAACGAGCACTTCTTCCCGGAAGACCAGATCACCGACCGCAGCAGCCGCTTCCTCGCCGCTGAGTTGGTCCGCGAGAAGATCATGCGCCAACTCGGGGCGGAGCTGCCGTACCAGATCACCGTGGAAATCGAAGAGTTCAAGCAGCAGGGCCATGTGCTGCACATCCACGCGCTGATTCTGGTCGAGCGTGACGGGCAGAAGAAAATCATCATTGGCGACAAGGGCGAGCGCATCAAGCGCATCGGTTCCGAGGCGCGCAAGGACATGGAGCTGCTGTTCGACGCCAAGGTCATGCTCAACCTCTGGGTCAAGGTCAAGGGCGGCTGGTCCGACGACGAGCGCGCCTTGCGCTCGCTGGGCTACGGCGACCTGTAACGCCACAGGCCGGCCACGCCCCTTGTAGGAGCGGCCTTGTGCCGCGAAAGGGCCGCAGAACGGCCCTTGAACATGGGGCCGCTTCGCAGCCCTTTCGCGGCACAAGGCCGCTCCTACAGGGGCATGTGCCGAACCGGGGCGAGTGATTTCCATGGAACAACCAGTCGGCCAGCCGGCCTACGTGCTGCATAGCCGTGCCTACAAGGAAACCAGTGCGCTGGTGGACTTCTTCACGCCGCAGGGGCGCGTGCGGGCGGTGCTGCGCCGTGCCCGGGGCAAGGGTGGCAGCCTGGTACGCCCGTTCGTGGAGCTGGAGGTGGAGCTGCGCGGACGCGGCGAGCTGAAGAACGTCGGCCGCCTCGACAGTATCGGCATTGCCGGCTGGTTGCATGGCGATGCCCTGTTCAGCGGGCTCTATCTCAATGAGTTGCTGATGCGCCTGCTGCCGGCCGAGGCCCCGCACCCTGGCTTGTTCGAACACTACACCCTGACGCTCCAGGCCCTGGCCGCCGGCCGCGCGCTGGAACCACTGCTGCGTGCCTTCGAGTGGCGCCTGCTGGACGAGCTGGGGTATGCCTTCGCCCTGGACCACGACATCAACGACGACCCGATCGAAAGCACCGGGCTGTACCGCTTGCAGGTGGATGCGGGCCTGGAGCGGGTGTACCTGGCGCAGCCTGGGTTGTTCACCGGAGCCGAGCTGCTGGCACTGGGCCAGGCCGACTGGGCGGCGCCTGGCGCCTTGCTGGCGGCCAAGCGCCTCATGCGCCAGGCCCTGGCGGTGCACCTGGGCCCCAAGCCCCTGGTGAGTCGGGAACTGTTTCGCAAGCGCTGAGCACATCGTATGCTGTGGGGCTCACACTTCAGGAGAGCCCTTTCGTGACTCACAGCAACCGCATGCTTCTCGGCGTCAACATCGACCACGTGGCGACCCTGCGCCAAGCCCGGGGCACCCGTTACCCGGACCCGGTCAAGGCCGCGCTGGATGCCGAGGAGGCGGGGGCCGATGGCATCACCGTGCATCTGCGTGAAGACCGCCGGCACATCCAGGAGCGCGATGTGCTGTTGCTCAAGGACGTGCTGCAGACGCGCATGAACTTCGAAATGGGCGTCACCGAAGAGATGATGGCCTTCGCCGAGAAAATCCGCCCGGCGCACATTTGCCTGGTGCCGGAAACCCGCCAGGAGCTCACCACCGAAGGCGGCCTGGATGTCGCCGGCCAGGAGGCGCGGATCAAGGCTGCCGTAGAGCGTCTGGCACGTACGGGGGCCGAGGTTTCCCTGTTCATCGACCCGGACGAGCGCCAGATCGAGGCCTCGCGTCGCGTCGGCGCACCTGCGGTCGAACTGCACACCGGCCGTTACGCTGATGCCCAGACGCCGACCGAAGTGGCCGACGAGCTGCAGCGTATCGTCGATGGCGTGGCCTTTGGCGTGGGACAGGGGCTGATCGTCAATGCCGGCCACGGCCTTCACTACCACAACGTCGAGGCGGTGGCGGCGATCAAGGGCATCAACGAACTGAACATCGGCCATGCGCTGGTGGCCCATGCCCTGTTCGTCGGCTTCAAGGCGGCGGTGGCGGAGATGAAGGCGTTGATCGTAGCGGCTTCCCGCTGATTTTTCGCACGGCCTGATCGCGGGCTTGCCCAGCGATCAGGCCAGACGGCAAACATCATTCTGCCCGAAACACCAAGGCGAACCGCGTCGGCCCCTGGCTCTGGCTGCTGACCTCGACCCGCCCTCCATGCAACTGCATGATCGACTTCACGATCGCCAGCCCCAGGCCTGTTCCGCCCTCCTGCCGGGAGCGCCCACTCCCTGCCCGATAGAAACGTTCGAACAGGTGCGGCAGGTGTGCCTGGGCAATGCCCGGCCCCTGGTTTTCCACCGCCAGCCTGATTTCGTCGCCTCGACGCTCGATCGCTACCTCCACCACTTGGTTCTCCGGGCTGTGTCGGATGGCATTGCTCAGCAGGTTGGACAGTGCCCGCTGGAACATCAGCCGGTCCCCAAGTGCCGTGCCCCAGCCTCGCAAGCGGAGTTCGACCCCCTTGAGCTCGGCACTGTAGGCGAACAGTTCGACGACTCGCCCGGCTTCCTCGGCCAGTGCCAGCGGCACCTGGGAGAGCTGAGCCTGCGGCTGGCTGGCCTGGGCGAGGAAGAGCATGTCGTTGATGATGCGGTTGAGCCGGGTCAGTTCTTCGACGCTTTCCTCCAGGGCCTCCCGGTAACGAGGGGCGTCGCGCTCGCGGGCCAGGGTGACCTGGGCCTTGCCCATCAGGTTGCTGATAGGTGTGCGCAATTCGTGGGCCAGGTCATCGGAAAACTGGGACAGCTGGCTGACGCCCTGGTCCAGGCGGTCGAGCATGACATTGATGGCCCTGGCCAGCTCGGCCAGTTCATGGGGCAAGTCGCTGTCGGGCAGACGATGCTCCAGCTCCTGGGCCGACACCCGGCCGGCGACGCGGCGGAAGTGGCGCAACGGGCGCAGGCCGCGTTGAACCAGCTTCCAGGCACTGAAGCCGATCAGCAGCAGCAGCAGCGGCAATGCGAGCAGGGTCGAGTGCAGGTAGGCCTGGAGCAGGGCGCTGTCGTCGGCGCGGTTGAGCGACATCATCACCCGCACGGGCGTGTCGTCGCGCAGGCGCATCAGTCGGGTGGCCGTGAGGAACTGGTTGCCGGCGCTGTCGGCCCAGGCATGGAAGGTCAGTCGTGATTCGACTGGCAGCTGGCTCGCCTGGGCCGCCAAGGCTGGGCCCAGGCTCAACAGCAAAGGGTGGCGACCGTTCAGGGCCAGCACGCTCAGGCTCAGGTTGTCATGGCCCATGACCAGGTCGAGCAAGGGATGGGCACGCCGGCCCAGGTCTTCGTTGCGCAGGTCCACGCGCAGGTTGTGCTCGACCTGCAGCATCTTGCGCGTCAGGTCCTTGCGTGCTCGGCTGTCCAGTTCATGGTCCAGGGCGAATACGGCCAGGCAAGCCAGTAGCAACACCAGCGCGGCGCCCATGAGGGTCACCGACAGGCCCAGGCGCAGGGACAGGCTTGCCTGCTTCACGGACGAGCCTCGAGCACATAGCCGACACCGCGCAGGGTGTGGATCAGCTTGTCTTCGAACGGGTCGTCGATCTTCGCCCGCAGGCGCCGGATCGACACTTCCACGACATTGGTGTCGCAGTCGAAGTTCATGTCCCAGACCAGCGAGATGATCTGTGTGCGCGACAGGACTTCGCCGCTCTGGCGCATCAACAGGTGCAACAGGGCGAACTCCTTGGCGGTGAGGTCGATACGCCGGCCGGCACGGAAGGCGCGGTGGCGGCCGGGGTCCAGCTCCAGGTCGGCAACGCGCAGTGTGCTCGGTTGCAGGTGTTGGTCGTTGCGCCGCAACAGGGTGCGGATACGTGCCAGCAGTTCGGGAAACTCGAACGGCTTGAGCAAGTAGTCGTCGGCGCCCAGGTCCAGCCCCCGGACCCGATCGGCCAGGCGACCGTGAGCCGTGAGCATCATGATGCGCGTGGACGACTCGGCCCGCAGGCGTTGCAGCACGCTCCAGCCGTCGAGTTCCGGCAGGTTGACGTCGAGGATCACCAGGTCGTAGGGCTGCTGCCGGGCCAGGTGCAGGCCATCGATCCCGGTGTGGGCACAGTCGACCACGTAGCCGTTCTCGCGCAGGCCTTGTTGCAGGTAATCGGCGGTACGCAACTCGTCTTCGATGATCAGTAGGCGCATGGGCAGGGCTCGTGTGGTGAAAGGCGGCGATTCTCGACCCTGTAGCAGGATCAGGGTCAAGGGCAGGGATGTTACGGCATGCGAATGGCGAGGGGCCGCGGATAACGGATTTGTAATGCAGCGGTCATCCTGGCGATAGGCCGGTGCCTTTCGAGGGCCGTGCGAGGGGGCAAGCCTTGCAGCACTGTAATGTCCGCCTCACCTTGGCGTTAGCTGTGCCTCGCTAGGATGGCTCCATGAATGGCTATCACACGAGGCAAACACGATGAACCTGACCAAGTATCTGTTGCTCGCCGTACTCACCCTGGGCAGCACTGTGGCGCTGGCCGAAGGCGGTGCTGAGCGTTCCCGCCAGTTCTGGGAAGCGTTCCGGCAAGACCAGCAGCGTGTCCATGGCGACAAGGAGCGAGCGGTGGTCGCGCGGGAGCGCAAGGCGCAGGAGAAGACCCGCGAGCTGGCCAAGGATTGACGGTGTCGTCGCCTTCGCAGGTGCTCCGCTGTCGAAGGTGTGTTTGGCGTTCCGAGAGCCGCTGCTATGAACGCGCAATGGCTGACGGGACGCCCTTTTTATTTGCGTGCCAGCAAGGTAGCGCGGCGCGGCGCCGGTAGGCCTTCGACCGTGCGGCTATGGTCGTTCGGGTCGAGGAAGTGCTCCAGCGACTGGTAGCGCATCCAGTCGGTACTGCGCTGCTCCTGCACGCTGGTGACGCTGACATCCACGCAGCGCACATCGCTGAACCCGGCCCGGCGCAGCCAGCGCTCCAGCGCCGGCACCGACGGCAGGAACCAGACATTGCGCATCTGCGCGTAACGGTCCTCGGGCACCAGCACCTGGTGTTCGTCACCCTCGATCACCAAGGTCTCCAGTACCAGCTCGCCGCCCTTGACCAGGCAGTCCTTGAGCGCCAGCAGGTGCTCGATGGGCGAGCGTCGGTGATAGAACACCCCCATGGAAAAGACGGTGTCGAAGCCTTCCAGGTTCGCCGGCAGCTCTTCCAGGGCGAACGGCAAGTGCCAGGCGGGCAGGTCGGGCAGGTATTTCTGCACCGCCTGGAACTGGCAGAAGAACAGCCAGTTCGGGTCGACGCCGATCACCATGTCGGCACCGGCACCGAGCATGCGCCACTGGTAGTAGCCGTTGCCGCAGCCGACATCGAGCACGCGCTTGCCCTTGAGGTCCAGGTGCGGGCTGACCCGCGACCACTTCCAGTCCGAGCGCCATTCGGTGTCCACGTGCACGCCGAACAGGTCGAACGGCCCCTTGCGCCACGGCGACAGGCCCATCAGAGCGTCATGCATGCGGGTACGGGTGGCCTGGTCGCAGGCGCAGTCCAGGCGCAGGCCGTTGGCCAGGTCGATCTCGCTCGGCGTCAACTGCGGCAGGGCCTCCAGGGCGCCGCGCCAGCGGTCGAGGTCACCGTGGCCTTTTTCCAGCTTGGCCTGCAGTTGTGCCTGCAGGC
The DNA here is from genome assembly GCF_048068175.1 of Pseudomonas sp. NY15356. NCBI lineage: Bacteria > Pseudomonadati > Pseudomonadota > Gammaproteobacteria > Pseudomonadales > Pseudomonadaceae > Pseudomonas > Pseudomonas sp. NY15356. The sequence continues at coordinate 89,205 of NZ_JBLUPW010000013.1, forward strand.
CTTGGGACCAAGCGGCAAGCGGGGTTCCCGCCAGGCGGCGGACGAGGGGAGAGAGATCGATCATGGCAGGGCAATCAGTGAGGCGAAGTTGAGGCATTGGAACCAGGGGACGACCTTGGAGAACCCCGCGTCGCGCAGGCGCTGCGTGTGGGTTTGCAGGGTGTCGGGTTTCATCACGTTCTCGATGGCGCTGCGCTTCTGGGCGATTTCCAGTTCGCTGTAGCCATTGGCCCGCTTGAAGTCCAGGTGCAGTTCGTTGAGCAGCGTCTGCTCCTGGTCGTCCTCGAAGCGCAGCTTCTCGGAAAGGATCAGCGCGCCGCCGGGCAGCAGGGCCTGGCGGATACGGCCGAGCAGTTGCAGGCGTCGCTCGGGCGCGATGAATTGCAGGGTGAAGTTCATCGCCACCACCGAGGCCGGTTCCAGGGGCAGGGTGAGGATATCCGCCTCGAGCACCTGCACCGGCAGCAGTTCCTGGAACATCGAGTCCTGTGCAGTCAGGTACTGGCGGCAGCGTTCGACCATGGCCGCGGAGTTGTCCACCGCGATGACCCGGCAGCCATCGTTGCGCACATGGCGGCGCAGCGATTGGGTCACTGCCCCCAGCGAAGCGCCCAGGTCGTACAGAGCGGTGTTCGGCTGGGCGAAGCGGGCGGCAAGCACGCCGAGGTTTTCGACGATGGTCGGGTAACCGGGCACCGAGCGCTTGATCATGTCCGGGAACACGCGCACCACATCCTCGTTGAAGACGAAGTCTGGCACCTGCTCCAGTGGCTGGGCGAAAAGGCGGTCGGGTTCTTTGCTCACGGTGGGTCCGGCTGGCTGGCGATATGAAGGGCGGGCATTTTAGCCAAACCGTGACGCGGATGCATGACCGACTGATCGGAAACAGCCGTTATTGCACCTGGATCGCGCAGTCGAAGGTTTGCACCGGCCGTACTTCCGGCGCCCAGGGCTGCTGGTAGACCAGGATCAGGTGCCCCTCGCCGCTGGCCTTGGCCTGGAAGCGCCAGGTGGATGTCCCGGCACTGCCGACGATACCGGCCTCCTCAGGGGTGTTGTAGACCTCCGGCCCCATGCCTTGCAGGACCTCCGGTGCAGGGTTCTGCACCAGCCAGCGGTACCCGGTGCTGGGGTTGCTGGGTAGGGTCAGGGTCAGGTTCTGGCCGACCTGAAGGTGTTGGGGACATTCGCTCTCGGCGTCCAGTTCGACGGTGTGCGTAGGGTGCTGGGCGCAGGCGGTGAGCAGGGCGAGGCCCAGGGGGGCGAGCAGACGAAAGGTGGTCATGGTGGCTCCGTAGGCTGGCGATGGCCTGAGGATAACCGAACCGGGTGGCGTTTTGTGTTGCCTGGCCGGCCCGCTCGCGGGACAAGCCCCACACATATGGCCAGCGCTGAGGCTGGCCCCATCGCCGGCAAGCCGGCTCCCACAGGTATAGCGGTGTCTCTGAAAGCAGCGCAGGACAGGTGGGAGCCGGCTTGCCGGCGATGGGCGTTTTACAGCATCAGAACAATACCTTCGCCACGTCGGCGAAGCGCTTGGCGAAATGCACCGTCAACCCTTCGCGCAGGTAGTCGGGCAGTTCTTCGAAGTCACCGCGGTTGGCTTCCGGCAGGATCAGCTCGAAGATCTTCTGCCGGCGTGCCGCGATCACCTTCTCGCGCACGCCACCGATCGGCAGTACCTGCCCGGTCAGCGTCAGCTCGCCGGTCATGGCCACGCCTTTCTTCGGCGCCTGGTCGCGGGCCAGGGACAGCAGGGCGCTGGCCATGGTGATGCCGGCGCTGGGGCCATCCTTGGGCGTGGCGCCCTCGGGTACGTGCAGGTGGATGAAGGCTTCGTTGAAGAAGCTCGGGTCGCCCCCGTACTGCTTGAGGTTGGAGCTGACGTAGCTGTAGGCGATTTCGGCGGATTCCTTCATCACATCGCCCAGCTTGCCGGTGAGCTTGAAGCCACGGTTGAGGGTATGGATACGGGTGGCCTCGATCGGCAAGGTGGCCCCGCCCATGCTGGTCCAGGCCAGGCCTGTGATCACGCCCTTGCCGGCCAGCACCTGCTCGCTGCGGAACACCGGTATGCCCAGGGCCGGCTCGAGGTCCTTGGTGCCGATCTTGAGCTTGGCGTCGGGGTTCTCCAGAAGCTTGACCACCGCTTTGCGCACCAGCTTGCCCAGCTGTTTTTCCAGCTGGCGGACACCGGCCTCGCGGGCGTAGCCCTCGATGACCGTGCGCAGGGCGCTGTCGCTGATGCTCAGGCTGCTCTTGGCCACGCCGGCCTTGTCCAGTTGCTTGGGCCACAGGTGACGTTTGGCGATCGCCAGTTTCTCCTCGGTGATGTAGCCGGAGAGGCGGATCACTTCCATGCGGTCGAGCAGGGGGCCGGGGATCGAATCCAGGGTGTTGGCGGTGCACACGAACAGGACCTTGGACAGATCCAGGCGCAGGTCCAGGTAGTGGTCGAGGAAGTCGACGTTCTGCTCGGGGTCGAGGGTCTCGAGCAAGGCAGAGGCCGGGTCGCCCTGGTAGCTTTGGCCCATCTTGTCGATCTCGTCGAGCATGATCACCGGGTTCATCACCTCGACGTCCTTCAGCGCTTGCACCAGCTTGCCTGGCTGGGCACCGATGTAGGTGCGCCGGTGTCCCTTGATCTCTGCCTCGTCGCGCATGCCGCCGACGCTGAAGCGGTAGAACGGCCGGCCGAGGCTCTCGGCGATGGACTTGCCGATACTGGTCTTGCCCACCCCGGGCGGGCCCACCAGTAGCACGATGGAACCGCTGATCTCACCCTTCCAGGCTCCGACGGCGAGGAATTCGAGGATACGCTCCTTGATGTCGTCGAGGCCGGCATGATGCTGGTCGAGGACCTTGCGCGCGTGCTTGAGGTCGAGCTTGTCCTGGCCGTACACGCCCCAGGGCAGGGCGGTGGCCCAGTCCAGGTAGTTGCGGGTGACGGCGTATTCGGGCGAGCCGGTCTCGAGGATCGCCAGCTTGCCCATCTCTTCGTCGATCCGTTTTTTCGCCTGCTCCGGCAGGGTCTTGCCTTCCAGGCGTTGCTGGAACTGCTCGAGGTCGGCGCTGCGGTCGTCCTTGGTCAGGCCCAGCTCCTGCTGGATGACCTTGAGCTGTTCCTTGAGGAAGAACTCGCGCTGGTGCTCGCCGATCTGTCGGTTGACCTCGGCGGAGATCTCGTTCTGCAGGCGTGCGACCTCGACCTCCTTGCGCAGCATCGGCAGGACTTTCTCCATGCGCTTGAGCATCGGCACGCAGTCGAGCACTTCCTGCAACTGCGAACCGGTGGCGGAGGTCAGCGCCGCGGCGAAGTCAGTCAAGGGCGACGGGTCGTTGGGGCTGAAGCGGTTGAGGTAGTTCTTCAGCTCTTCGCTGTACAGCGGGTTGAGCGGCAGCAGCTCCTTGATCGCGTTGATCAGGGCCATGCCGTAGGCCTTCACTTCGTCGGTGGGCTCGGCCGGTTGGCGCGGGTAATCCACCTCCACCAGGTAGGGCGGGCGATGGTGCTTGAGCCAGGTGCGGATGCGCACCCGGGTCAGGCCCTGGGCGACGAACTGCAACTTGCCGTTCTCGCGGCTGGCATGGTAGACCTTGACCAGGGTGCCGTACTGCGGCAGGGCCGAGGTGTCGAAATGGCGGTGGTCTTCGGCGGGCTCGTCCATGAAGAACAGCGCCAGGGCATGGTGTGGCGTCTTGGCCACCAGGTCGAGGGTTTCCGCCCAGGGTTCTTCGTTGACGATCACCGGCAGGACCTGGGCCGGGAAGAACGGGCGGTTGTGAATCGGGATCACGTAGACCTTGTCCGGCAGTTGCTGGCCGGGCAGGGCGAGGTGGTGGCCAGGTGTGGCCTTGGCTTCGAGGTGTTCGACTGTTTCGTGTTCGTCTGGGTGGTCCGGAAGATCCTGCTGGTCGCTCATGGGGCACCTGCGTGAATGACTATGGTGCTTAGATGGGGCGGTGGTTGGCAGGTTTCAATGGTAGACGAGGGGGAGGGTTTCATCCGTGCGTGACCTGCACGAGCCTCATCGTCGGCAAGCCGGTTCCCACAGGTATGGCGGTGTTTCTGAAAACAGCGCAGGACAGGTGGGAGCCGGCTTGCCGGCGATGAGGCGGTTCAGGCCAATGAGCCCCGCAGGCGGGGCTCGGGAACGTTACTCGGCCAACTTGTAGGCAATGATGTAGTCACCCATCTTGGTGCCCAGCGAACCATGGCCGCCAGCGGTGACCAGCACGTACTGCTTGCCATCCTTGCCGGTGTAGGTCATCGGTGTGGCTTGGCCGCCGGCTGGCAGGCGAGCTTTCCACAGCTCCTTGCCGTTGTTCACGTCATAGGCACGCAGGTACTGGTCCAGGGTGCCGCTGAGGAAAGCCACGCCACCTGCGGTGACGATCGAGCCGCCCATGCTCGGTACGCCCACGGGCAGGCCGATCGGTACTGGGGTGCTGTCGCGGGTGGTGCCGTTCTTGTGCTTCCACACGACCTTGTTGGTGAACAGGTCGATGGCGGCCACATAGCCCCAGGCCGGCGCCTGGCAAGGCACGCCCAGCGGCGACATGAACGGGTGCATGATCACCGCGTACGGCGCACCGGTGTTCGGCTGCACGCCGCTGGTCTCGCTCTCGCGCTTGCTGCCGGCGGCGACTTTCTCACGCGGCACCATCTTCGAGACGAAGGCCATGTAGTTCGGCGAGGTGAACAGCAGCTGGCGCACCGGGTCGACCGAGACGCTGCCCCAGTTGAACACACCGACGTTGCCTGGGTAGACCAGCGAGCCCTGCTCGGACGGCGGGGTGTACTGACCTTCGTAGCGCAGTTCGCGGAACTGGATGCGGCACAGCATCTGGTCGAACGGCGTGGCGCCCCACATGGCCTGTTCGGTCAGCTCAGGGCCGAGCAGGTTGAGGTCCGAGCGGGCCTGGGTCGGCGAGGTGCGGTCGCCTTTCACTGCGCCCTGGGGTACCGGGATCTCGCGGATTGGCACGATCGGGGTGCCGTCGCGGCGATCGAGCACATACAGGCTGCCTTGCTTGGTAGGCACGATGACCGCCGGCTTGACGCCGTCGTCGGTCTTCAGGTGCACCAGGGTCGGTTGGCTGCCCACGTCCATGTCCCACAGGTCGTGGTGAGTGAACTGGTAGTTCCAGCGCGCCTTGCCGGTAGCCAGGTCCAGGGCGACGATGCCGGCGCTGTACTTCTCGGCGCCTGGGGTGCGGTCTGCACCCCACTGGTCGGGGGTCTGGTTGCCCAGCGGCAGGTAGATCATGCCCAGCTCTTCGTCGACGCTAGCGATCGACCACATGTTGGCCGAGTTGCGGCTGTACATCTTGCCGTCGGCCAGGGGCGCGGTGTCGTCCGGGTTGTTGCTGTCCCAGTTCCACACCAGGCGCCCGTCGTGCACATCGTAGGCGCGGATGACGCCGGACGGCTCGTTGGTCGACTCGTTGTCGGTCACGTGGCCGCCGATGATCACCAGGTCACGGGTGATCGCTGCGGGCGAGGTGGAGTAGTAGCCACCGGCGGTGAACGGGCCGATGCCGCGGGTCAGGTCGATCACGCCCTGGTTGGCGAAGCCTTCGCAGACCTTGCCGGTGTCGGCGTTGATGGCGATCAGGCGCGCATCGGCGGTCGGCAGGTAGAGGCGACGCGGGCAGGCCTGGGCCACGGCCTGGCCGGCCTCGGAGATCTTCGGCGCGGGGCTGCCGTCACGGCTGACATAGCGGTTCTCGTCGTAGTAGGAGACGCCGCGGCAGGTCATGTGGGCGAAGCCCTTGAAGGTGCCGACCGGGCTCTTGACCTGCGGGTCGTAGCGCCAGATCTCAGCGCCGGTGTCCGGGTCCAGGGCCAGCAGCTTGCTGTGGGCGGTGCAGGCGTAGAGCTTGCCATTGACCTTCAGCGGTGTGTTCTGGTTGGTCAGCTCCACCGGGTCGTTTTCCGTCGGCAGGTCGCCTGTGCGGATACGCCAGGCCTCTTCCAGGCGGTAAGCGTTCTGCGGGGTGATCTGGCGCAGCGGCGAATAACGGTCGCCGTGTTCGGTACGGCCGTAGGCCTGCCACTCACCGTCCGGCATGGCCGGTGCGGCGCTGGCCATCTCGCTGCTCTCGCGGCCCAGTTCGCCGAACACTTCGCCCGGGTGGGTGAACTGGCTGCCCAGGGCGCTGGCGCCGGACGCGACGACCGCGACGCTCAACAGGGCTGTGTTGACCTTGGAGGAAGGACCGACCAACGGGCGACGGGCCCAGGGCAGCAGCAGCAGCACGCCGATGGCGAACCAGATGGCCAGGCGCGGCACCAGTTGCCACCAGTCCAGGCCCACTTCCCACAGGGCCCAGGCGGTGCTGCCCAGCAGCACCAGGCCGTACAGGCCCAGGGCGATGCGGCGCATGGCCAGCAGGAGGATACCGGACAAGGCAAAGCCAATGCCGGCGATCAGGTAGTACAGGGAACCTCCCAGCTGGCTCAGCTTGATGCCACCGGCCAGCAGGGCCAGGCCCATCAGCAACAGCAGCACGCCCAGAAGGCGCGGTAGCCAGCGGGTTCCATTCTTGGCACCGTCAGTGCTCATCGTATGTTCTCCGTAGGTCGAAGGGTGGGGTTAGAAACTGCTCTGGATCTTCAGGCCGCCGATCAGGGCGGCGTCGACCTGCGACACACCGCCCGGATGACGGATGTACTGCAGGTTGGGGCGTACGGTGAGCCAGTCGGCAAGGTGGATGCCGTAGTAGAGTTCGGCGCTGTATTCGGTGTCCTGCACGGGCAGGTAGCCGGGATTGTCGTAGTCGTCCAGGCCAGCGGCCTGGTTGATGAGGCGGGCATTCTTGCGGTAACCGGGGTTGACGTGCACGCGGGCGAGGGCGAAGCCGATGTCGTCCTTGGCGCGGGCATCGAAAGGCCCTTTGTACACCACACCTGCCTGAACATAGTTATCGATGGCATTGGTCTTCTTGTCGTGCATCGTGGCATTGGCAAAGAGGTTCAGGCCGCGGGACTGGTCGGAAGCCAGCGAGGTCACCTGCTGCTGCGCGCCGAGCCAGAAGCCATGCTTGCTCGAGCTGCTGCGGTAGGCCTGGCCGCTCAGGGCTGCTGGCTGGCCATCGCTGTCCTTCAGAACATCCTGTGCCTTGGCATTACTGTAGTAGTAGCCGGCGCGATATTCCCCTTTAAGTCCATTGACCCGTGGGCTCCATACCAGTTCGATCGGCATGACGGCGCCTTGGGTGCCGCTGCCGCTGAGCTTGAAGCCGTTGCCCGACTCCAGGTTCGAGGGGTTCTGCTCGAACACGCCGACCTGGGCGTAGAGCTCGTCGTTGAGGTTGTAGCGCACCCGCAGTGCCCACTGGCTGACCGGCCAGTTGTACCAGATGCCGCCCACCCAGTTGCCCACCTGGGAGCCGCAGAACGCCAGGTTCTGGAAGTCGCAGGGGAAGCTGTTGAAGTCCTCGCCTTCGCCGAAGCGGCCGAATTTCACATCCAGAGCGCCATCGAAGTACTTCTGCTTGATCCACAGCTGGGTCAGGCGCCAGGTTTCGCCGCGTCCCCAGACTTCCTGGGCCGAGGTGAAACCGCCGACACGCGGGTCGTTGATGCGGTCGTTGCTGATGTTCTGGCCGTGGCGTTCGGTGATGGTCAGCTGGAATTCGGTGTCGTGCCAGCCGAGGATCTTCTCCAGGTCCAGGTGGCTACCGAAGGTGAACTGGTCGCTGTAGCGCGCGGTGCGGTCATGGTCGTAGCCGCCATGCAGGTTGCTGCCCATTTCGCCGGTGTAGCCGAAGGTGAAGTCGTAGCCTTTTTCCAGCAGTTCGCTGCGGGTCCCGTTCCAGTCGCCGAGCATCCAGGGCGAGTCGCTGGCGAACATTTCATGGGCGCCGCTGGTGGAGGGCAGGCCACAGAGGAGGGTGGCGAGGGCAAGGCTCGAAAAGCGGATATTGGGCAGTTGGAACATGAGATAGCGCTATCTTTTTGATTATTGGGCAACGGCAATCGCATCGAACGGACGGGCCCTTCGATGGAAACGGCTGCAAGGTTCAGGGATGAAGCGTTTCAGCGTGCGGCGTGGAGGATATAGGGGAACTTGTAAGAAAAAAAGACAAAATGTCGCAGTGGATTGTTGCTTGGGGAGTAACAGTACGGCACCGAGCTGAGTGCAGGTAGTCCCTGTAGGAGCGGGCTTGTCCCGCGATCAGGCCCGACCTGATATCGTCGTCGCCTGGCAAGGGCTTCGCCCTCGATCGCGGCACAAGGCCGCTCCACAGGGGCAGCACAACGTCAGAACGAGGTGCGCAACCCCACCTGCACACTGCGCCCGGCCGCCGGCGCCACGTCCCGCAGGATCGAACTGGCATAGCGTACTGTCTGGTCGGTCAGGTTCTCGCCGCGTACGAAGGCCAGCCATTGGCTCTGGCCGATGTCGAAGCGGTAACCCAAGCTGGCGCCCAGGGTGGTGTAGCCATCGGTGCTGGTCTCGTTGGCGGGCTTGCGATGCTGCGAAGCGGCATGTTGCACGTCCACCCGTGCCTGCCAGCGGTCCCGTTCCCAGACCAACCCGGTGTTCAGGCGTAGCGGTGCGATGCGCGGCAGCGCTTCGCCGCTGTCGAGGTTCTTGGCGCGGGTGTAGTCGCCGGACAGTTCCAGGGCGAAGCTGCCGTAGCGGTTCTCGAGCAGTTGCCAGCGGTCCTGGGCCTCGATGCCGTAGAAGCGGGCCCGCACGCCCTGGTACAGGTACTCGGGCAGCTCGCCATGGTCATGTTCATGGTCGTGTCCCTCGTGGTCATGGTCATGACCTTCGCGCAGGTTGCCCGTGCCGATCAGGCCGATGTAGTTGCGGAAATGACTATAGAACACGCCGACACTGCCCTTATGCGTGCCATTGTCGAAGCGCAGGGCCAGGTCGGTGGAGAGGGCCTTTTCCTTGTCCAGGTTCGGGTCACCCACTTCATAGGCGCCCGTGGCGACATGGGCGCCATTGGCGTACAGCTCGTAGAAGGTCGGCGCACGCTCGGTATAGCCGAGGCTTGCGGCCAGCGACCAGACCGGGTCGAGCTGGTACACCGCGCCCGAGGACAGGCTGGCGGCGTTGAAGCTGGCAGTGCTGTCGGTGCCGATGAACGTTTCGTTGCCCTTGGCATCGGGGTCGACCCGTGTATGTTCCAGGCGTGCGCCGAGGCTCAGAGCCAGGCGTTCGCTGGCTTGCCACTGCTCCAGCAGGAACAGCGCCAGGCTGTCGGTATCGGTGTGCGGAACGAACGCTTCCTCGCCCAAGGCGGAGAATTCGTTGCGGCTGACCTGGGCGCCAATCACCCCCTCGAATGGCCCGAGCGGCTGGTGACGGGCTTCGAGGCGGGCTTCGTAGCCTTTGTTCTTGAAGGTGGTGTGGACTTCGCCGCTTTCGATCTCGCGGTGCTGGTAGTCGGTGTAGCCGGCATCGAACTTGACCGAACTGAACGGGCCGTCCAGGTCGCGTAGCTCGGAGGCGAAACCGTAGTGGTCCTGCTGCATGTCCAGGCGTACGCCCGGTTCGGCAACCGAGCCGTAATTGCTGTCATAGCGGCTGTAGGACAGGCCGGTATAGCCGTGGTCCCAGTGGTAGGCGCCGCCGATCGCGCCACCATCCTGGCGCCCATCGCTGTTTTCCAGGCGGTGCCGGCTGCCGGGCTCGTCGATATCGCGCACCTTGGAACTGCGAGCGTACCCGGGAATGCGCAGATCGTTGAACTGGCGGCTGTTGGCGTCCAGGTGCAGGGCGAAGGCGCCATTGCCCGCCTCGAGCTTGCCGGCACTGCTGCGGGTGGTGTCGGCGCCGCCGTAGCGTAGCTCGCCGGCCCCGTGCAGGCCCTCGATGGGTGCGTCGGGGATGCGGTTGTCGAAGGTATTGACCACCCCACCGATAGCATTGCCGCCGTACAGCAGGGCGGCCGGGCCACGGATGATCTCGATGCGCTCCACGTTCACAGGGTCCAGCGGCACGGCATGGTCGTAGGAGAGGGACGAGGCATCCAGGGCGCCGACGCCGTTGCGCAGGATGCGGATGCGGTCGCCATCCAGGCCGCGGATCACCGGACGGCTGGCGCCAGGGCCGAACCAGGTGGAGGCGACGCCGGGCTGCTTGTTGAGGGTTTCGCCGAGGCTGCCTTGTTGCTGTTGAAGCAAGGCGTCGCCTTCGAGGACGGTAGTGGGCGTGGCGAGTTCACGATTGCCCAGCGGGTTCGCGGTGATGACCTGGGGTTCGAGCTCCACCGCCTGGCCGGGCGTGGAGGCGAGCCAGAGGGCAACGGCAAGGGGAGAAAGACGCAGCGGGATGTACAGCATGGGACTGTGGCGTTCCTTGGCAGAAATGACTGTTGTTACAATATAACATCACTATTCCAGCACAAACCGTTTCCCTCTGGCCAGCGGTTTTCGGCTCGCCACGCAACGCAGCAGTGCTCGGTAGCCCACCGGCCCACTACACTCGTGTAAGGTGCGCATCTTTACCCGCTGGAGCACAACCATGGGCACGGCCCAACACAACGCGCTGCATGGCAAGACCCTGGAGCAGATCCTTACCGAGCTGGTTGCCCACTACCAATGGCAGGGCCTGGCCGCGCGCATCGATATCCGTTGCTTCAAGAGCGACCCGAGCATCAAGTCGAGCCTGACGTTCCTGCGCAAGACGCCATGGGCCCGGGAAAAGGTCGAGCAGCTCTACGTGAAGTTGCAACGGGCGAGCTGAATGCGGCGACATCCCTGGCTGAGCTTGAGCGCATTGCTGGGCTGGAGCGGCCTTGCCATACAGGTCTATCTGGTGCTCTGGGCGCGTTGGCAGGAGCAGGCCAGCCTGGTCGGCGGGCTGATCAATGTCTTTGGTTATTTCACCGTCCTGACCAACACTCTGGTTGCCACGCTGCTCAGCTACGCGGCGTTCGGCCGGGCATCAGGCGCGCGGCGGTTCTTCCTGTCGCCCATGGTCGGCTCGGGTATCACTGCGAGCATCGTGCTGGTGGCGCTGGCCTACAGCGTGTTGCTGCGCCACCTGTGGCAGCCCCAGGGCTGGCAATGGCTGGCCGATGAACTGCTGCACGATGTGATGCCGCTGCTGTGCGTGCTGTACTGGTGGTGCAGGGTGCCAAAGGGCAGCCTGCGGTTGTGGCACCTGGCGGCGTGGAGCCTGTACCCGGCGCTGTATTTTGCCTATGCCTTGTGGCGGGGAAGTGAAATCGGCGTGTACGCCTACCCGTTCATCGACGTGACCAGCCTTGGCTATGGGCAGGTGATGCTCAATGCCCTTGGGGTGCTGGTCGGCTTCTGGGGGATCGGGTTGGTGTTGATCGGGCTGGATCGGTGGCAGGGGCGACGTTTGGCGCGAGCCTGTTGAGGCGGCGCTGGTCCCATCGTGGGGCGAGCCCATTTCTACAGAACCGCACCGACGGCATTCTTCATTCGTCGTCGGCACTGCCGTCCAGGCGCCAGTAGGCTGCCGCTTTCAGCGCATCTTCACGCACGCCCTTCTCCAGCAACAGCGCCTTGGCCTGGCGGGTGAGGGTCTTCTCCAGCGCGACCCAGGTGTACAGCGCACCTTGCGGTAGTGCCAGGGTTTTCACCAGGGCCAGCAGGTCTTGCTCATGCCGGTGGACCCAGATCACCTCGACCTGCGCCTTGCTCGGCAACGACTGGCGCTCCTGCTCGTTCTCGACCTGGACCAGCACCAGCGCCTGGCGGCCGGCAGGTAATTCCTCCAGGCGCCGGCCGATAGCGGGCAGGGCGGTTTCGTCGCCGATCAGCAGGTAGCTGTCGAAGATGTCCGACACCACCATCGAGGCGCGTGGGCCTGCTATATCCAGGGTCTGGCCGGGGGTGGCCTGGGCGGCCCAGGTCGAGGCGGGGCCGTCGCCGTGCAGCACGAAATCGATGTCCAGTTCGTTGGCCGCCAGGTCGATGCGCCGTGGCGTGTATTCGCGCATGGTCGGGCGGGCGCCGCCGTCACGGCCGAGGGTCCGGGCGTCGATGGCCCGTTGTTCGTCCGGGTTTCGGGCGAACAGCAGCTTGATGTGATCGTCGCTGCCGAGGCTGGTGAAACCTTGCAGTTCCGGGCCTGCGAGGGTGATGCGGCGCATGCGCGGAGTCAGGTCGATGACCCGCAGGACCTGCAGGCGGCGTTGGCGGATTTCGTGGTTGACGCGAACAATGGTGTCGCTCATGGGGTGTTCTCCATGACAGGTTCATCCGGGCCGGAGGCGATGGCCTTGGCCGTATCGTTGAGCAGTTTGCGCACGCGCTCGATTTCTTCGTTGCTCCAGTGCCCGCTGTGCATGTGCAGGGCATGGCGCAGATTGCCTACCGCCTCGTGGATTTCAGGCGGGCGGTCGTGGCCGCGCAGGGCGCGTTTGCTCACCTCGATGCGCATGCGTACGCCATCGAGCGCCACGGCCTGGTCGGCCAAGGCCCGGCGGCCAGCCTCGGTGATGGCATAGAGGCGCTTGCTGCCCTGCACGTGGCCTGTGATCAATTCGGCCTCTTCCAGGTAGTTCAGGGTGGGGTAGATGACGCCAGGGCTGGGGGTGTAGCTGCCGTCGAAGAGGCTTTCGATCTGGCGGATGAGGTCATAGCCATGACCTGGTTGCTCGGCCAGCATCGACAGCATGAGCAGCCTGAGATCGCCGGGGGCGAATACCCGGGGGCCGCGTTCGCCGCGGCTGGGGCGGCGCTCGAAGGGGTCGTGGTCACGCATTGGCGGGTGCCTTCGGGTTTAGATATATCGCAAGATATTACTCAAGATATATCTCAGCACAAGGCTCTAAATGCGGATAATTCTCATCAGTATTTTTGATAGATCCGACCCAATCGCCGGCTCAGGGGTGTCTACACCAGCAGCACCGGACTGGTGGGAGCCGGCTTGCCGGCGATGGGGCGCGAAGCGGCCCCTGTTTATTGCATACGAGCTGCCAGCTGCGGTGCCTTGCACTCGGTGGCGCTGCCTGGTTCCAGGTAAGGCATGAGAATCGGTGCCATGCCTTTGAGGACCTGCACCGGCAGGGCCGAGGTGAAGGTGAAGGCTTCTGCCGTGCGGCCCGGGACGAAGGCGGTAAGGGTGCCGAAGTGGTTCTCGCCCAGGAAGAACACGAAGGTGGCGGTGCGGTTAAGCGAGCGTGAGCCGATCAGCCGGCCGCCTGCACCGAAGCTTTCGATGCGGTTGTCACCGGTGCCGGTCTTGCCGCCCATGACCAGCGACGTACCGTCTTGCAGCTTGAAGCTGCCGGAAATGCGCCGTGCGGTACCGGCGTCCACCACTTGGGACATCGCCCCCTTGAGGGCCCGGGCCACCGCCACCGGGAGGATCCGCTGGCCACGGTCCGGGTCGCTGATCAGCTTGGTCTCGTAGGGCGTGTTGGCCGCGAAATGCAGGGTATCGATGCGCAAGGTGGGCAGGCGCACGCCATCGTTCTGGATGATGCCCACCAGTTCGGCCAGGGCCGCCGGACGGTCGCCGGAGCTGCCAATGGCGGTGGCCAGCGACGGCACCAGATGGTCGAACGGGTAGCCCACACGCTTCCAGCGCTGGTGGATGTCCAGGAAGGCTTCGATCTCGACCATGGTGCGGATGCGGCTGTCGCGGGCGCCCTTGTGGCGGCTCTTGAACAACCAGCTGTAGACCTCCTGGCGCTCGAAGCGGCTGGCGTTGACCATCTCGGTGAGCGAGGCGCCAGGATTCTTCAACAGGTAGCCCAGCAGCCACAGGTCCAGCGGGTGTACCTTGGCGATGTAGCCTTGGTCCGGCAGGTCGTACTTGCCCGGGCCGTAGGCGTCGTACATTTCCGACAGGCGCCCGTCGGTGAGCTTGGCCAGGGCCTTCTTGTCATTGGCGCTGTGGGCGCGGACGAAGGCGTTGAAGGTCTCCTGGCCCGCTTCGGGGAACAGGTAGCGGTGCACGGCGGCCAGGCGCTGCGGCGTCACGCGCATGCTGTCGAGGAAGGTGTCCAGGCGCTGCTGGGAGGTCTTGCGCTGGTACTTGCGCCAGAAACGCATCAGGTAGTTGGTGCCTTCCTTGTCGGCGAAGCGCGCCAGGTATTCCTGACGGCGTGGGTCGGAGTCGTCCTTGAGCAGTGGCTCGCGGTTGTAGGGCTGCTGGTAGGTGACGTAGCGCACCAGGTCGCGCATCAGGCGTATGAACGGCAGGTTGATCGATTCGCGCAGGGCATCCTTGAGGGTCGGATTGCGGCTGTTGTCTTCCTTGCGAAAGTTGTTGAACACGTGCATGCCACCGCCGGTGAAGAAGGCTTCGCCGGTGTTGGCCGAGTACTTGCGCTCGAGGGCCGCATCGAGCATCGCGTCGAGGTTCTGGTCCTTGCTGTTCTGCATCAGCCATTCCAGCGACCATTGGGTGATACGGTCGAGTTCGGCCACCGGCACTTTCTTCAGCTCGGCCACGGGCTTGCCGGCGTACTTGTCGTGCAACTCGGCGATGATCTCCAGGTAGGTGGTCAGTACCCGCAGCTTGGCGGTGGAGCCCAGCTCCAGCTTGCTGCCTTCGTTGATGTCGAAGGGCTGGTCGGTGCTGTCGGTCTGTACCCGTACCCGCGAGCCGTCGGCGGTGCGCTCGAACAGGGTGAAGCTGTAGCGCACCTGGTCGGTGGTCTTGGTGGTCAGCAAGCGTTCGCCGATCAGCCCCATCTGCGCGGCGAACTCGGGGTCGGAGAGGTTCTTCAGGTATTGGCTGACCTGCATCTGCAAGTCGGCCTGCAGGGTGCTGGTGGCGGACACGTCGAGCCGGTCCAGGTCGTACAGCGGGCGGTTGAGCATGGCCGCCAGGCGGTTGCGGGCCAGGCTGATGCCCTTGTTGGTGATGATCGGAACGATGGTCGGTTGGGCCACCCAGTCGCGATACACCGCCTTGCTGGCCAGCGCGGCATCGGCCAGGGGCCGGTCGATCACGCCGTTGGCGGCCAGCACGCGGATATGCGCATTGGTGAGCTCGGCCAGCTCAACCCGGCCCTTGGACAGGTAATGGGAGGGCCTGCGCTGGGCGATCATCAGCGACAGAACCTGGCGCAGCGCCAAACCCCGGGCAGCCATGCTCTCAGGGTCGGTGGCGGTGGAGGAGAGCACCTGGTTGACCTGGTCGAAGTCGGCGCCGTACCAGACCCGCAGGCCTTCGGCCATACCATGTACTTCGCCGTGGCCCGGCACCGCCGAGAGCGGCACGCTGTTGAGGTAGTCGCGGGCGATGCGCTCCCGTGCCTCGGTGGTGTCCGGCCCGCCCAGGTAGGCGCGCACGCTGGCGGAAATCATCTGGCGGATCTTCTCGGCGCCGGAGACGGTCAGGCCGTCCGGCGAATGGCGGTATTTCTCCAGTTGGGTCGCCAGGGTACTGCCACCGGCCGACTGACCGGGCAGGGCCAGGTACTTGGCGACCTGGCTGTAGGCGGCCTTGGCGAAGCGCGGCCAGTCCACCGCCGGGTTGTTATGCGGGTCGTCGGGCTTGAGCAGGTCGCGGTTCTCGATGAACAGCAGGCTGTTGACCACCACCGGAGGGATCGAGGCGAAGTCCGGGTACAGGTGCTGAGGGTAGTTGTAGTGGTACAGGTCCTCGCCCCGGCAGTCGGTGATCGACAGGCCGGTCTGGATCTTTTCCACGTAGGGCACGAACAGGCCGTGCTCGACATAGTTCATCAAGGCCGGCGAGAAGCGCACCTGCTCGCTGATCAGATAGTCACGCTTGAGCAGGCGCGGCAGGAATTCGCCCAGTGCGCTGTAGCCCAGGCGTTTGTCGAAGGGCCCATCCCCTGGATACACGATGGCGTCGCTCGGGCCGGGTTCGAGCGAGTAGGTAAGGGTGCTGGCCAGCCGGCTGAATTCGCGCGCCTGCAGTTTCGAGGTGCGCATTTCGTCATAGGCGGCAAAGCCTATTGCGATGATCGCCAGCAGCACGATGAGCACGATCAGCCGCCACCACAGCCGACGCTGGCGTGGAGTCTTGGGCAATGGAGCCTCAGCCAGATGTGTCTCGGGTGCTTCCGTTCTGGTTGGTTCCGATTGCCACAGTGCGCCCATAGTCTTCAAATCCGGCCAGTTTTTTCGTCTTGCTTTGTCTGAAGCTTAGACGTTGGCAGGGTTTGGTGAAAAATTTGTAAGAAGCAGTGAAATCCTAGGTAGGAATATACGGCTTTGGTGCGGCTTCCATTCTTGGGCAATGTTGCTATGGTAGCCGCCCCCATTCTTCGCAAGGGTGGGGCGGAAGGAATTTATGCCTTCGGTGAAAGGGTTTTGGGCCGAGAATTCTCTCCAAATTTCCCTGTTTATATAGTGAAAAGCCCTACAGGCGGATTCCTATACTGCTCGACCCCTTCGTCCTGCCGTTCACCGGCGGACAGGCCGGCCCACGAGGCCCGCCCGGCAAGACGACGCCACGCCCATCGGCCTGGCCGGTTCTGCGCGAAGGTCAATCCAATAACAAAATGAGGTTGTATTGCTATGCCAGTCGGCAACCACCCTGCCCATGGTGAGACCGCCCAGGGCGGCCCACTCAAGCGCGAGCTGGGCGAACGGCACATCCGTCTGATGGCGCTGGGCGCCTGTATCGGTGTAGGCCTGTTCCTCGGTTCAGCCAAGGCCATCGAAATGGCCGGTCCTGCGATCATGCTTTCCTACATCATCGGTGGCCTGGCCATCCTGGTGATCATGCGCGCGCTCGGCGAAATGGCCGTGCACAACCCGGTAGCCGGCTCCTTCAGCCGCTATGCCCAGGACTACCTCGGCCCGCTGGCGGGCTTCCTCACTGGCTGGAACTACTGGTTCCTGTGGCTGGTGACCTGTGTCGCGGAAATCACCGCGGTGGCCATCTACATGGGTATCTGGTTCCCCGACGTGCCGCGCTGGATCTGGGCCCTGGCCGCCTTGGGCAGCATGGGGGCGATCAACCTGATCGCGGTCAAGGCGTTCGGCGAGTTCGAGTTCTGGTTCGCCCTGATCAAGATCGTCACCATCATTGCCATGGTCCTGGGCGGTATCGGCATCATCGCCTTCGGCTTCGGTAACGACGGCGTGGCTGTGGGTATCTCCAACCTGTGGAGCAATGGTGGCTTCATGCCCAACGGTGTGACCGGCGTGCTGATGTCGCTGCAGATGGTCATGTTCGCCTACCTGGGCGTCGAGATGATCGGCCTGACCGCTGGCGAAGCGCGCAACCCGCAGAAGACCATTCCACAGGCCATCGGCTCGGTGTTCTGGCGCATCCTGCTGTTCTATGTCGGTGCGCTGTTCGTGATCCTGTCGATCTACCCCTGGAACGAGATCGGCAGTCAGGGCAGCCCGTTCGTGATGACCTTCGAGCGCCTGGGTATCAAGACCGCCGCCGGTATCATCAACTTCGTGGTGATCACCGCCGCACTGTCCTCGTGCAACGGCGGCATCTTCAGCACCGGGCGCATGCTCTACAGCCTGGCGCAGAACGGCCAGGCCCCGGCGCCCTTCGCCCGCACTTCGAAAAGCGGCGTGCCGCGCAATGCGCTGCTGCTGTCGATCGGTGCCTTGCTGCTGGGCGTGCTGGCGAACTACCTGGTGCCGGAGAAAGTGTTCGTCTGGGTGACCTCGATCGCCACCTTCGGTGCGATCTGGACGTGGGTGATGATCCTGCTGGCCCAGCTCAAGTTCCGTGCCGGCTTGTCCACCGCCGAGCGTCAGGCGCTGAAGTACCGCATGTGGCTGTGGCCGCTGAGCTCCTACCTGGCCCTGGCCTTCCTGGTGTTGGTGGTGGGCCTGATGGCCTATTTCGAGGACACCCGTGTGGCCCTGTACATCGGCCCGGCGTTCCTGGTCCTGCTGACGGTGCTGTACTACGCGTTCCGCCTGGCGCCGAAAGACGCGCAAGGTGCGGCGAGCACCGCTTCCTGATCCCATGCCCTCGGGGCCGCTTTGCGGCCCATTCGCGGCACAAGGCTGCTCACAGGCGATTGCGTAGCCCTGTAGGAGCAGCCTTGTGCCATCAATGGAGTGGCTAGGGGCGGGTGATTTTCCGAGCTTGATGGCGAGCTAGCCCCTCAGCCAATACCACAAGGCTCACACCCAGCAGCGCCAGGTCCTTGATCAGGAAACTGC
This sequence comes from Pseudomonas sp. NY15356, assembly GCF_048068175.1. Classification (NCBI taxonomy): domain Bacteria; kingdom Pseudomonadati; phylum Pseudomonadota; class Gammaproteobacteria; order Pseudomonadales; family Pseudomonadaceae; genus Pseudomonas; species Pseudomonas sp. NY15356. The sequence goes on from NZ_JBLUPW010000013.1 coordinate 107,275, forward strand.
CCGCGCGATTGAGCCAGGGGAATCCGCCTGAAGCAGCCTCCCAGATCGGCACGGCCAGCATGATCGACAGTGTCGTGACGAAGGTGAGCGTGCACAGCGCTCCACCGGCAATGGCTGCCCTGACCGACCATCGGCTGGCTATTAGCAGCATGGCGGCCAGTATCTCCACCCCCCCCAGCAGGTAGGATGTCCCTGCCTCGCCAAATACTGCGTACAACCAGGCCAGCCAAGGCGTCTGGCTGATGAGCGGCTTGAGCGCCTCGACTTCGATGAAGGTGAACTTGAGCAGGCCGATCATCAACATGGGCATGACCACGCCCAGCACAGCGATGTGCCTGCCTATTTGCAGCAGTTGCTGCGGGAGCGATGCGGTACGGGTAACGGGAGAGGTCGGATTGTCGGTTGGGCTCATGATGCGCACTCCTGGATGAGAGGCACCGAGCGTGTCGCTCGCGGATTAACGACCATTTAACGGGTGGGTAGGATCTGGCCCTGCTTGTTGTAGGAATATTCTCTGAATTACCCGATGCACCTGTTCCCGGAACAGGCGCACCGGGCATGGTCGCCTCAGGCGGCTATTTCACTATGCGGCTCGAAACTGTCGGCCCGGGCCATCTGCCACATGCGTGAATAGAATTGCCCGTTGACCTCACCGGTGAGCAACTCGCCTGGCTTGAGGAACACGTGCATCTGCGAAAACAGCTTGATCTCGGTGGCGGAGATACGCCGCACCAGGTGCTTGGCCTCCAGCTGTGCCGGGTGTTCCAGGCCTGCCGCGGCAAGCATCTCGGCCAGGGCGCGCAAGGTGTTGTGGTGGAAGTTGAGCACGCGTTGGGCCTTGTCTGGTACCACCAGCGCGCGCTGGCGTAGGGCATCCTGGGTCGCTACACCGGTGGGGCATTTATTGGTGTGGCAGCTCTGCGACTGGATACAACCAATGGCGAACATGAAGCCGCGAGCCGCGTTGGCCCAGTCGGCGCCGATGGCCAGTACGCTGGCGATGTCGAAGGCGCTGACGATCTTGCCGCTGGCGCCGAGCTTGATCTTGTCGCGCAGGTTCAGGCCCACCAGGGTGTTGTGCACGAACAACAGACCTTCGCGCAATGGCACACCGATATGGTCGGTGAACTCCACCGGTGCGGCGCCTGTGCCGCCCTCCTTGCCGTCCACCACGATGAAGTCCGGCAGGATGCCGGTTTCCAGCATGGCCTTGGCGATGCCCATGAATTCCCAGGGGTGGCCCAGGCAGAACTTGAAGCCCACCGGCTTGCCGCCGGACAGCTCACGCAGGCGGGCGATGAACTGCATCATCTCGATGGGCGTGGAGAAGGCACTGTGGCGCGATGGCGAGATGCAGTCTTCGCCCATCAGCACGCCGCGGGTGGCGGCGATTTCCTCGGTCACCTTGTGCTTGGGCAGGATGCCGCCGTGGCCGGGCTTGGCGCCCTGGCTCATCTTGATCTCGATCATGCGCACCTGCGGGTCGCGCGCCTGTTCGGCGAAACGCTCGGGGTCGAAGCGCCCGTCCGGGGTGCGGCAGCCGAAGTAGCCTGAACCCAGCTCCCAGACCAGATCGCCGCCATTCTCGCGGTGGTAAGGGCTGATGCTGCCTTCGCCGGTGTCATGGGCGAAATTGCCGAGCTTGGCCCCCTGGTTGAGCGCTCGGATGGCGTTGGCGCTCAGCGAACCGAAGCTCATGGCCGAAATGTTGAAGATCGAGGCCGAGTACGGCTGGCTGCACTGCGGGCCGCCGACGGTCACGCGAAAGCTTGCTGGATCAGCCAGGGGCGCCGGGCGCATGGAGTGGCCGATGAACTCGAAGCCTGATTCGTATACGTCGATCAAGGTGCCGAAGGGCTTGTCCGACGCTTCGTTCTTGGCCCGGGCATACACCAGCGAACGCTGGGCGCGGGAGAAGGGCAGGGCATCGCTGTCGGCTTCGAGCAGGTACTGGCGGATTTCCGGGCGAATCGCTTCGACCAGGTAGCGGATGTTGCCGAGGATCGGGTAGTTGCGCCGCACCGCGTGGCGTTGCTGCAGCAGGTCGAACAGGCCGATCAGGCTAAGCACGGCGGTGGCGAGGGTGAACGGCCACAGCCATTCGTGGTGCAGGAAGGGCAGGCTCGCCAGGGTGAACAGGACACAGGCGGCGAAAAAGGCATAGCGACTGAGAAGTGACAGGCTCATACGGGGTCCTTGCGGATGGCTCGGTCAGGCTCAGGGCCTGGGCAGGCCCCGACCATAGCTCCATTGGGTAGCGCATTGCCAGCCGATAGCGGGCCGGGAAGATGAAAGATCAGTCATCGGCGCTGGCCTTTGGGAGCGGACTTGTCCCGCGATGCGGTCGTATGGATTCAGGCGATATCGCGCAACAGGCGCTGCCGCCACGCCTCCTGCTCTGCGGACGATGCCTCCAGCAGATACTCGTAGCGCCCCGCCACCCGTGTGGCCACCGGCACGCCGTCGCGGTACAGCAGCCGGTTGCCGACCACCGCAGGCACCTTGCTGCCTGGCAACAGCGTCCCCAGCAGATTCAACGGATCACAGGCGCTGATCATCACCAGCCCGCCTTCCGCTGCCCGGCGTCGTACCTGGCGCAGCAGCGCGACCGCCTCCGGCAGGGCGAACTGCTCCCCTGCCAGCCCGGCAATGAATCGCCCGCCGCGGATTTCGCCCCGGGCCTCCAACCGGTGGTAGCAACGCAACAGGTCGCGCCAGGGAGGCAGCACGTCGCTCTCGCGCTCCAACAGGCGCCAGCAGATCACGCCGTAGCGGCGTAGCAAGGTCCGGGCAACGTGTTCCAGGCGTTGGTCGGCGTCCGGCATGGTATTGCCACGACGCAGCAACGCCCAGCGCCCAGCCTGAGCCATGTCGCTGGCCATCGGCGGGCGCCCGCGACGGCTGTTGCGTGAGGTGCGCTTGGCGGCGGGTGTGATCAGGCTGCGCAGGCCCGTGAAGCTGTCGGCTCCGACCAGCCCGGCGCCCACCAATTGCTGCAATGCGGTTTCCAGTTCGCTGGGCAGCAGGTGGGCTTCCTGGGTGAGCTCGTCGAAGAACAGGGCGCCCTGGGTCTGCAGTGTCTCGTACACCCGTTGCGCCCGTGGCGCCAGGTCATCGAGCGCGGGCATTGGTGCCAGGCTGCGCCAGAGGCCCAGGTACTCGCGCGGCAACAGTACCAGCGGTGTGCTGGACAGGGTGCTGCTGGACAGCGTCGTCGCCAGGCGGCTCCAGGCCCATTGGCCACTGCGGCAGGCATCGTCGAGCCAGTGCGGGCTGTAGTCCTTGATCCGGGCGGGCAGCAGTTCGGCCTCCCAGGCCCCAGCCGCGCTGGGAAAGCCTTGCAACTGGCCGAGTACTTCGGCCACTGCCTGCGGCCCTCTCAAGCGTTCGTCGGCCGCCAGGTGCTGCCAGTCGAACAGGAAGCGCATGTAGTCCTGCAGGGTCACCGGCTCGATTTCCCGGCGCAGGCGCTTGACCGTGTAGCGATGGATGCGCGCCAACAGATGCCGCTCGCACCACTGCAGGGTCTGCTGGCCAGGGCTGAAGTGACCGCGTAGGACATAGCCTTCCACTTCCAGGCGGACCAGGGCCTGTTCGACATCACTGCCGGCCAGGCCCAGTGGTGCAGCAATCTGGGCCACCGTCAGCGGGCCGAAACCGCTGAGCCGCGCGCGCAACAGCTCGACCAGCGCGGTATCTCTTTCCAAAGGCTGGTCGAACCCCGGCAGCAGGCCCAGCGAAGGTTCCAGACTGGCATCTGGGTAGCACGCCAGCAGCAGGCTCAGGCGTTCGCGCGCCAGCCACAGGGCCGTTTCGCCGCTGCGCAGCAGGCACGCACGGCCTGCCTGGGCCAACGGGGCAAGCAGGCCTGGCCAATCGTTGCCCAGGTGGGTTTCCCCGGCACTGATGGCGCCCAGGCTCATCAAGGCTTCGTGCATCTCGTCGGCATTGCCCGGTTGTGGCCAGGCCTCGGCCTGCACGGCGGCGATGGCCTCGATATCCAATGCCCCCAGGTCATCGCCACTGTGCACTTCGTTCCAGCGCCGGTTGAGTACCGCCTGGGTCCGGCGCTCCTCTAGCGGGGCATCGTCCAGGAAGGTATAGGGCCGGGCATTGAGAATGGCCGCAGCCAAGGGAGAGGGTGCGGGCAGGTCGCGGGCGAGCAAGCGTATCTCGCCCTGTTCCATGCGTCGCAGCAGGGCCAGCCAGCCTTCGCTGTCCATGGCCTCGTGCAGGCAATCGTCCAGGGTCTGTTCCACCAGCGGATGGTCCGGAATCTGCCGTTCGCCGGCGATGTTTTCCAGGCAGGCGATCTGGTCGGGGAACACCGCCGCGATCAGGTCTTCGCTCTTCATCCGCTGGATCTGTGGCGCCACCTTGCGCCCGCCGACATAACGCGGCAAGGCCAGGGCTACGGCGGCGTTCCAGCGCCAGCGCACGCCGAACAGTGGGGCGTCGAGCAGGGCCTGGACCAGGATCGGCTCGGCGCTGCGGCTGGCCAGGTAGCGCCAGACTTCATCGAGCTCGAAGCTGTGGCTGGTGGACAGCGACAGCACGATCGCGTCTTCGCTGGCCGCGGCCTGCAGCTCGAAGTTGAAGGTACGACAGAAGCGTTTGCGCAGCGCCAGCCCCCAGGCGCGGTTGATCCGGCTGCCGTAGGGCGAATGGATGATCAATTGGGTGCCGCCGGTTTCGTCGAAGAAGCGTTCCATCACCAGCGTTTCCTGCGAGGGCAGGGCGCCGAGCACCCGCCAGGCCTGCCCGAGATAGTCGAGCAACTGGCTGGCGCTGCCTTCTTCCAGCCCGAACGCCTGCTGCAACCACGCCAGTACCGGTTCGAATTGTCCGCCGCTGGCCTGCAAGCGTTCGTCGACCTGCGCCTGCAGGCGGGCGACGGCGGCGGACAACTCATCGCTGCGCCCCGGAGCCTCGCCGAGCCAGAATGGAATGGTCGGCGGTAGGCCATGGGCATCTTCGACTCGTACCCGGCCAGGCTCGACCCGCAGAATGCGATAGGACGCGTTGCCCAGTTGGAAGATATCGCCGGCAATGCTTTCCACGGCGAAGTCTTCGTTGACGCTGCCGATGTTCAGCGACTGGGGTTCGAGCAGCACGGCATAGTCGGCGGTCTCGGGAATGGTGCCGCCGCTGGTCAACGCCGTCAGCTGGCTGCCGCGGCGCCCGCGCAGGGTGGCGCTGACGGCATCGCGGTGCAGGTAGGCGCTGCGCACGCCCTGGCGGCCGTTGTAGCCCTCGGCGAGCATGCGCAGCAGCGCCTGGTAGTGCGCTGGGTCCAGCCCGGCATAGGGCATGGCCTGGCGCAGGCAGTCGTACAGGGCCTGCTCCGGCCAGGGCTGGTTGCTCACTTCGGCGACGATCTGCTGAGCCAGTACGTCCAGCGGTGCGCGGGGTATCTGCAGTTGATCGAGTTCGCCCTGGCGCACACCTTCGAGCAAGGCCACGCATTCGATCAGGTCGTCCCGCGAGGTCGGGAACAGTCGCCCTTTGGGAGTGCCTTCGACCTGGTGCCCGGAGCGTCCGACACGTTGCAGAAACGCCGAGATCGAGCCGGGCGAGGCGATCTGACAGACCAGCTCGACTTCGCCGATGTCGATGCCCAGCTCCAGCGAGGCGGTGGTCACCAGCACCTGCAGCTGGCCTGCCTTCAGACGCTGTTCGGCTGCCAGGCGGTGTTCCTTGGCCAGGCTGCCATGGTGCGCCGCCACGGCATCCTGGCCCAGGCGCTCGCTCAGGTGCCGGGTCAGGCGTTCGGCCAGGCGCCGGGTGTTGACGAACACCAGGGTGGTGCGATGCTCTCGGGCGAGCGCGGCGATACGGTCGTAGACCAGGCCCCAGACATCGGTGGCCATTACCGCCCCCAGCGGTACCGGCGGGACTTCGATGGCCAGGTCGCGGTGGCGCGCATGGCCGACGTCGACGATGGCGCACGGACGCTGGTGACCGACCAGAAACTGCGCCACCCGCTCCACGGGGCGCTGCGTAGCGGACAGGCCGATGCGCCGCAGGGGCCGGCCGCACAGCGCCTGCAGGCGCTCCAGGGTCAGGGCCAGGTGACAGCCTCGCTTGTTGCCGGCCAGGGCGTGGATCTCATCGACGATCACCGTGTGCACGGCTGCCAGGCCTTTGCGGCCGGAGGCCGAGCCGAGCAGCACATAGAGCGATTCGGGCGTGGTCACCAGGATATGCGGTGCCAGCTTGCGCATGGCTGCGCGTTCTTTTTGCGGTGTATCACCGGTGCGCACGGCAGTGGTGATGCGCGGCGCCTTCAACCCTTGATCTCGCAGCGCCTGGCCGATGCCGGCCAGCGGCAGGTCGAGGTTCAGGCGAATGTCGTTGGACAGCGCCTTGAGTGGCGATACATAGACCACCTGGGTGTGCGGGGGCAGCTCGCCGCCATGCTTCAGGCCTTGGCGAAACAGCTCGTCGAGCACGGCCAGGAAGGCACTCAAGGTTTTGCCTGAGCCCGTCGGCGCAGCGAGCAGCATCGACTGGCCGGCGTGAATCAGCGGCCAGGCCCGGGCCTGGGCGTCGGTGACCGTGGCGAAGTGCTGCCGGAACCAGGCGCCGATGGCGGGGTGGAACAGGTCGAGCACGGGGTGCTGCTGGGCTGGGAGGTTCATGTGTTGTTTATGGCGGGTGAAGGTCGGGTTGGCAAGGGGCCGTTCGTCCTGGACCGTCTGCCGCGGCCCTTCTGTAGGAGCGGGCAGCTTGTCAGCCCCCGACGTGCATGGGATCCTTGCCCGCCGTCTTCCGTTGTCCAGCGAGCCCCTCAATGTCCAAGACCATCCGTATCGCCGCCGCCCTGCTGATCGACCCGCAAGGCCGTACCCTGCTGGTTCGCAAGCGTGGCACCCAGGCGTTCATGCAGCCCGGTGGCAAGATCGATGCTGGCGAGTCGCCCCAAGCGGCGTTGGTGCGTGAGCTGCATGAGGAGCTGGGGCTGCGGTTGGACCCCACACAAGCGGTCTATCTTGGCCAGTTCAGCGCACCGGCCGCCAATGAGCCAGGCTTTGAAGTCCAGGCCGAGCTGTTCCGGGTCGACAGCGCCGAGGACGTCGCCCCGGCAGCAGAGATCGAAGAAGTGGTCTGGCTGGCCGCTGATCAGGCCCCGGACCTTGAGCTGGCGCCCCTGACCCGCGACTTGATCCTGCCGCTCTATCGCCAGGTGCTCAACGCACCGCGCTGACGCCGTCGAGGGTCGAGAACGAGGTGTCCTTGGCCGTCAGCAGGAAGTCGCGCATGTACGGCGCATCGAGCATGTCGGTGCGCACCGCAGCGTGGAGCGTGGCGAACAGGCCCTTTTCGCCCAGCCGCTTGCCCTTGACGTAGCCCCGCGAGCTGTACTCGTGCAGTGCCCAATGGGGAATGCCGCATACGCCACGGCCGCTGGCCACCAGTTGCATCATCATCACGGTCAGCTCCGAAGTGCGCACCGCAGCCGGCTCGATATCGGCCGGCTCCAGGAAGCGGGTGAAGATGTCCAGGCGGTCGCGCTCCACCGGGTAGGTGATCAGGGTCTGGTCCAGCAGGTCCTGGGGCACGATATAGGGCTTGCCGGCCAACGGGTGCTGGTTGGCCACGGCGAGCATCGCCTCGTAGGTGAACAGTGGCACGTAGGTGATGCCGGGCAGGTCCACCGGGTCGGAGGTCACCACCAAGTCCAGGTCGCCACGGGCCAGGGCCGGCAGTGGGGCGAAGGCGAAGCCTGAGGCCAGGTCGAGCTCCACTTCCGGCCAGGCGTCGCGGAACTGGTCGATGGTGGGCATCAGCCACTGGAAGCAACTGTGGCATTCGATGGCCATATGCAAGCGCCCTGCAGTGCCGCCCGCCAGGCGTGCGATATCGCGCTCGGCACCACGCAGCAGGGGCAGAGTGGCGTCGGCCAACTGCAGCAGGCGCAGGCCGGCGCTGGTGAAGCGGATCGGCTTGGACTTGCGCACGAACAGGGTCATGCCCAGGCGCTCTTCCAGTTCCTTGAACTGGTGCGAGAGGGCCGACTGGGTCAGGTGCAGGCGTTCGGCAGCTTCCACCAGGCTGTCGGCCTCGCGCAGGGCATGAAGGGTTTTCAGGTGGCGGATTTCCAGCACAGATGACTCCGGGGGTAACACTGGATAATGGATGCAGATGCTTGAGTTTCCCTCATGTTGTGCGTTGCTGTCGAGTACGGCGCAGATGACCGCCCGGCAGCCTTAATCAAACTGTCATGGTTTTGTGGCAGCGCGCTCGAAGGGATTTCATCAGACTCGCGCTCTACTGGGGATCTGCATTCTGGTGTTTCTTTCATGCGGGCTTTATTGGTCTTTTTATTCTTGTTGGTCAGTGTGCCGGCCGCTGCGGCGGCTCAGCGCTGCGACGCCCAGGTGCCGGTGCAACGGGCCGAGCTGGGCGAGCTGAGCGTGGTCTACCAAAGCGTCGGTGCGCCGTCGGACCCTGTATTGCTGCTGGTCATGGGCCTGGGGGGGCAGTTGATCCATTGGCCCGACGATGTGGTCGAGGCCCTGTGCCGGCAGGGTTTTCGCGTCATTCGCTACGACAATCGCGATGTCGGCTTGTCACGCTGGAACCAAGCGCCGGCCTCGGCCAGCCTGACCGTAGAATTGCTGCGCTACAAGCTGGGGTTGCCGGTGGTTGCACCCTATACCTTGACCGATATGGCCACCGACGGCTTGCGGCTCATGGATGCGCTGGAGGTGGAGCAGTTTCATGTACTGGGGGTCAGCATGGGTGGCATGATCGCCCAGCATCTGGCAGCCATGGCTCCACAGCGCGTGCGTAGCCTGACGCTGGTGATGTCCAGTTCCGGCGCCGCAGGCCTGCCGGCGCCCAGCCCGGCGCTGGTGCAACTGTTGGCGCGCCGCGATGCGCCCAACCGGGCTATGGCCATCGAGCACCAGGCCGACCTGCTGGCCGCCTTGGGCAGCCCCGATATCGCCGACGAGCGCGCAGCGTTGCTGCAACAGGCTGCGGACGCCTATGACCGGGCGTTCAACCCGGACGGCGTCAAGCGCCAGATCATGGCGATCCTCGCCGAGCCCAGCCGGGTGGCGCTGCTCAACCAACTGCGCGTGCCGACGTTGGTGGTGCACGGCACGGCCGATCCGCTGTTGCCGGTGATGCATGGGGTGCACCTGGCGGCGCATATCCAGGGCAGCCAGCTGCGATTGATTCCGGGCCTGGCCCATCGCTTCCAGGAGCCGTTCAAGGGGCCGTTGCTGGCGGCGGTGCTGCCTTACCTGAAATCGCATCGCCAAGCGCCAAGGCACGTGGCAGGGCTTCTGTAACCGGACCGTCACAGACCCTGTAGGAGCGGCCTTGTGCCGCGATTGGGCCGCAACGCGGCCCCAGCTGTTTCAATGAAAGCGCATCCACAAAGTGACCAACACCGTCGCCGCCACCAGCCAGGCCACTGTGGCCAGGGCCAGCGAGGCCTCCAGGCGCATTCTGTCGACCAGCACGTACAAGGCCGCCAGGTAGATGAAATAGGGAATGATCGACCACATGCCGAATAGGATGGTGGTCTTCAGGTCCGCCAATGACCGGCCCTTGCCGACGATGTAATGCGCGATCAGGGCGAAAGTCGGAAACAGTGGCACCAACCCGGCGATGTAGTAGTTGCGCGTCTTGGAAAGAATGGCCAGGAGCACCACGACGGTGGCGCCCAGGCTGGCCTTGAGTATCAGGTCCACGTTGGCGTTCCTTGGTTCAGCTCAGGCCGTATTTCTTCACTTTGTCGAACAGGGTGGTCTTGGCCATGCCCAACTCCTGGCTGGCCTGGCTGAGGTTGCCGCCGGTGCGTTGCAGGGCGTCACTCAGCAGGTTGCGCTCGAAGGCCTCCACTGCCTCGGCGAACCCCAGTCCTTGGCTGGTGCCGCCCGCGCTTTTCTTGAAGGCCGGCAGGCCAAGGGCATGGCGCTCGGCGACGTTGCGCAGCTCACGCACATTACCGGGCCAGTCATGGGCCATCAGGCGCGACACGGTCTGGCTGTCGAGCTCCGGCACTTCGCGGTCGAAGCGCAAGGCCGACTGCTGGAGGAAGTGCTCGAACAGTTGCAGGATGTCTTCGCGGCGCTCGCGCAAGGGCGGCAGTTCCAGGGTGACCACGTTCAGGCGGTAGTACAGGTCGCTGCGGAACTGGCCGGTCTGGCCCATGGCGTCCAGGTCAGATTTGGTGGCGGCGATCACCCGGCAGTCCACCGGGATGCTCTGGTTCGAGCCCAGGCGCTCCAGGGTGCGTTCCTGCAGCACGCGCAGCAGCTTGATCTGCAGGTTGATCGGCATGCTCTCCACTTCGTCCAGGAACAGCGTGCCGCCATTGGCATGTTCGATCTTGCCGATACGCCGCTTGCCGGCACCGGTGAAGGCGTTGGCTTCATGACCGAAGATCTCGCTTTCGAACAGGTTCTCCGGCAGGCCACCGCAATTGAGCGCAACGAAGGGCTGGCCCTGGCGCCGACTGAAATCGTGCAGGCAGCGGGCGACCAGCTCCTTGCCGGTACCGGTTTCGCCTTCGATGAGCACGTTGGCCGAGGTATCGGCGACATTGGCGATCAGTTCGCGCAGGTTCTGCATAGCCGGCGAGCGGCCGATGATGCGGCCCTCGAGGGTGGTCTGGCCAGCCAGCTGGCGCCGCAGGGCATGCACTTCACGAGACAGGCCGCGTTGCTCCAGGGCGCGGCGCACCACCTCCACCAGGCGCTCCGGGGAGAACGGTTTCTCCATGAAGTCGTAGGCGCCGTTGCGCATGGCACCGACAGCCATGTCGATATCGCCGTGGCCGGTGATCAGCACCACGGGCAGGCTGCGATCGCGCGCCTTGAGGCGGCCGAGCAGTTCCAGGCCATCCATGCCCGGCAGGCGGATGTCGCTGACGACGATACCGGCGAAATCGTCGCCGATGCGTTCCAACGCCTGTTCAGCGCTGCCCACGCCTTCGCAGGCGATGTCCTCCAGCGCCAGTGCCTGCTGGCAACCCAGCAGCACGTGGGGGTCGTCTTCGACGATCAGGACGGTCAAGGGTGCTTGGTTCATGGGGACCCTTTATTCATAGTGGTTCAGCCGATGTGCCGGTGGGCGTGACCAGGGGCAGGGCGAGGACGAAGGCGGTACCGCCGCTGGCGGGATGCTCGACGCCCAGGGACCCCTTGGCGGCGGCGGCAAGGCTCGCCGACAGGGTCAGGCCCAGGCCCAGGCCGTGCTCGCCGGGCTTGGTGGTGAAGAAGGGTTCGAACAGGTGCTTGCGGGCCTCGGCATCGATGCCATGGCCATTGTCGCGCACCCGCAGGCGGTATTTGTCGCCTTGTATTTCGCCTTCCAGCCAGAGTTGTGGTTGGGGCTGGCTGGCCATGGCGTCCAGGGCGTTGCCGATCAGGTTGACCAGGATCTGCTCCAGGCGGGTCTGGTCGATGGCCAATAGCTGGTCTTCGAACTGGCGATGCAATTGCAGGTTGCAGCGGGCGATGCGGTTGCCCAGCACCTGCAGGCTGGCCTCCACGGCCTTGTGGAGCGAGGCCTGGCCGCTGTCGTCGCCGCGCCGGGCGAAAGAGCGCAGGCTGGCGGTGATACGCCCCATGCGGTCGATCAGGTCGTTCATGGTGCGCAGGTTGGTACTGGCGGTTTCCAGGGCGCCGCGTTCGAGGAAGCGCACGGTGTTGCCCGACAATGTCCGCAGGGCGGCCAGCGGCTGGTTGAGCTCATGAGCAATGCTGGTGGACATCTGCCCGATGGCTGCCAGCTTGCCGGCCTGCACCAGTTCGTCCTGGGCGTGACGCAAGGTCTGTTCGGCATGCCGGCGCTCGCGAATCTGCCCCTTGAGGCGTTCGTTGCTGGCGCGCAGGTCGGCGGTGCGCTCGGCGATGCGCCGCTCCAGTTGGCTGTTGGCTTCTTCCAGGGCTTCGCGAGCGGCAAGGCGGGTGGCGATTACCTTGCGCCGTTCGTTCCAGGCGATGGCCAGGATCGTCAACAGGGCGAAGGCCACGCCCACCAGGATGCCCTGTACCATGGATTCGCGGTGCAGGTCCTGCAGCGGCGTGAGCAGGGTGAAATGCCAGGGGGTATCGACCAGGCGCCGGGTCTGGGCCAGGTAGGCCATGTTCTGGGGTCTGCCCTGGCCGCTTTCGCTGTTGGCGGGGAAGGTGAGCTTTTCTACGCCGTCGGCCAGGGTTTCGCGGGCCAAGGGTTGCAACTCGTTCAGCGGCCACCAGTAGTACTGCAGGCTGCGCGCCAGGCGTTCCTTGATCTGCGGGGTGAGTGGGCGTACCGACTTGAGCCGGCGGGCCGGGTCGCTGGAGAGGATGATGATGCCGTTCTCGTCACTGACGAACGCCTCCAGGCGCGCCCGTTGCCAGCGCTCCTCGAGGGTGTCCAGACGCACCTTGATCACCGCCACGCCGATGATCTTGCCGTGCTCCTCCAGCCCGTGGGCCAGGTAGTAGCCGGCTTCGCCGGTGGTGCTGCCGATGCCATAGAAGCGGCCAGGCTCGCCGCGCACGGCATCCTGGAAATAGGCGCGGAACGACAGGTCCTCGCCCAGGAAGGAGTCGGCGTCGCGCCAGTTGCTGGTGGCCTGGACCCGGCCGCTGGTGTCGAGTACGAAGATGGCCCGGCTGCGGCTGCGGCGGTTCAGGCCTTCGAGGTATTCATTGACGGTCTGGCGATAACCACCGTCGGGGTCGGTGAGCAGGCGCGAGACGCTGTCTTCGAGCTCCAGCAAGCTCGGCAGGTAGGTGTACTTGCTGATTTCGCTCTCGACCGTGCGCGCATGCAGCTCGAGCTGGCGCTCGCCGTTTTCGCTCAGGGTGCGGATGCCGTTGCTCTCGCTGATCAGGTAGCCGGCCAGGCCCAGGCCGACCATCAACAGGATGATCAGCGGCGGCAGCAGCAATTGGCGAATCAGGCGGGATTTCACGACAGGTTGGGCAGGGCGAAGGAGCGAGGGGTCGCATTTCATCACAGTGGCCTTGTCACGACCAGCGTCCGCTGCCCGGGTGCACCGGGCAGCGGCACGAGCCGACTCAGTGCTGCAGGATCTTGCTGAGGAAATGCTGGGTGCGCTCATGGCGGCCTTCGGGGTTGCCGAAGAAGTCTTCCTTCTGGCAATCCTCGATGATGCTGCCCTTGTCCATGAAGATCACCCGGTTGGCCACCTTGCGGGCAAAGCCCATCTCGTGGGTCACGCACATCATGGTCATGCCCTCGTGGGCAAGTTCCACCATCACGTCCAGCACTTCGTTGACCATCTCCGGGTCCAGCGCCGAAGTCGGCTCGTCGAACAGCATGACGATCGGGTCCATCGACAGCGCGCGGGCGATGGCCACGCGTTGCTGCTGGCCGCCGGAGAGCTGGCCGGGATGCTTCTTGGCATGGGCGCCCAGGCCGACGCGATCGAGCAGGGCCAGGCCCTTCTTGGTGGCTTCCGCTTCGCTGCGGCCGAGCACCTTACGCTGGGCGATGGTCAGGTTCTCGGTGATCGACAGGTGTGGGAACAGTTCGAAGTGCTGGAACACCATGCCTACCCGCGAGCGCAGCTTGGGCAGGTTGGTCTTGGGGTCGGCGATAGAGGTACCGTCGACCACGATGTCACCTTTCTGGAATGGCTCCAGGGCGTTGACGCACTTGATCAAGGTGGACTTGCCCGAGCCGGACGGGCCGCAGACCACCACCACCTCGCCTTTCTTGACCTCGGTGCTGCAGTCGGTCAGCACCTGGAAGTCCCCGTACCACTTGTTGACGTTCTTGATGGAAATCATACGGCGATCCTTTTTTGCAGACGCTTGACCAGCCACGAAGCGGAGAAGCTGATGAGGAAGTAGACGACACCGGCGAAGATCAGGAACTCATGGGAGCGCCCGATGATGTCGCCGTTGGAGCGGGCCGAGTTGAGGAAGTCCACCAGGCCCACGGTGTAGACCAGTGAGGTGTCCTGGAACAGGATGATGCTCTGTTGCAGCAGCAGCGGAGTCATCTTGCGGAATGCCTGGGGCAGGATGATCAGGCGCATGGTCTGGCCGTAGGTCATGCCCAGTGCCTGCGCGGCGCCCATCTGGCCCTTGGAGATCGACTGCACGCCGGCACGCACGATTTCGCAGAAGTACGCGGCCTCGAACATCATGAACGCCACCACACAGGAGGTGAAGGCGCCCACCGGGGTGTCTTCGCCGGTGATCCAGCGCAGCACGAACGGCACCGCCAGGTAGAACCAGGTGATCACCAGCAGCAGTGGGATGGAGCGGAAATAGTTGACGTAGGCTCCGGCCAGGTTCGACAGCAGCTTGCTCGACGACAGGCGCATCAGCGCCAGGAGGGTGCCCAGTACGATGCCGCCTACAACGCCCATGACCATCAGCTGGAGGGTCATCACCATGCCTTCCCAGAGGGCCGGCAGGGCGGGGATGATTTCGCTGAAATCCATGTCCATTTACTTGCCCCCCACGGAAATCAGGCCCGGTACCGAGACTTTCTTCTCGATCAGGCGCATGAACAGCATCAGGCCCATGTTCAGGGTGAAGTAGATCAGCGTGGCCAGGGTGAAGGCTTCGAACAGGTTGGCCGAAAACTCGGCGGTCTGCTTGGTTTGCGCCAGCAGTTCCATCAGGCCGATCAGCGAGGCCACCGAGGAGTTCTTGAACACGTTCAGGAATTCCGAAGTGAGCGGTGGGATGATGATCCGATAGGCCTGGGGTAGCAGCACGTTCATGTAGATCTGTGGCAGGCTGAAGCCCAGTGCTCGGCCAGCGGCTTCCTGGCCACGGGGCAAGGCCTGGATGCCGGTGCGCACCTGTTCGCAGACCCGCGCGGCGGTGAACAGGCCCAGGCAGATGACCACGCTGATCAGCGCCGAGGTGGTCGGGTTCAGGTCCTGCTTGAACCATTCCTGCAGGCCTTCGGGCAGCAGGTCGGGTACCAGGAAGTACCAGATGAACAGCTGCACCAGCAGCGGTACGTTGCGGAACAGCTCCACATAGGCAGTGGCGATGCCTGATACCAGGCGGTTCGGCACGGTGCGCATCACACCGAGCAGCGAGCCCAGCAGCAAGGCGATGATCCAGGCGGAGATGGCGATGGCGATGGTCCAGCCCAGACCGGCGATGTACCAGTCCAGGTAGGTTTCGCTACCCACGCCGGTGGATTTGAAGAACACGCCCCAGTCCCAGTTGTAATTCATCGGGATTTCCCCTCAGACGGTTGTTTCACGGGCACCTTCGAGCAACCGAGGGCGGCGAACGCCCTCGGTTGAAAGGTTAGACACTAATGAGTGGCCTGTCGGGTTGATTACGGCTCGGCTCGAGCCCCCGGCCACTGGCTGAGGTTCAGGACTTCTTCTCGTCCGCTGCCTTGTCGGTCGGCTCGGCGATCAGTTTTTTCAGCTCTTCGCTCATCGGGAAGTTCAGGTTCAGGCCTTTTGGCGGGATCGGCTGCTGGAACCACTTCTCGTAGCTCTTGTTGACTTCGCCCGACTTGAAGTAGGCGATGATGGCGTCGTCGACCGCTTTCTTGAACGCCTCGTCACCCTTGCGCACCATGCAGCCGTAGATCTCGTAAGACTGCGGCGTGCCGGTGATGACCCAGTCGGCAGGCTTGCGTGCCTTGGCCATTTCGCCGGCCAGCAGGGCGTCGTCCATCATGAAGGCCACGGCGCGGCCGCTTTCGAGCATGTTGAAGGCTTCACCGTGGTCTTTTGCGGAGATCACGTTCATCTTCATCTGCTTGTCGGCGTTCATCGCCTTGAGGATGCGCTCGGACGTGGTGCCGGCGGTGGTCACTACGTTCT
Source organism: Pseudomonas sp. NY15356 (assembly GCF_048068175.1). Taxonomy (NCBI): domain Bacteria; kingdom Pseudomonadati; phylum Pseudomonadota; class Gammaproteobacteria; order Pseudomonadales; family Pseudomonadaceae; genus Pseudomonas; species Pseudomonas sp. NY15356. The sequence goes on from NZ_JBLUPW010000013.1 coordinate 123,062, forward strand.
TGCCGGCCAGGTCCGGGAAGTCCTTGTAGGCCGGTTGACCGTCCTTGACCTTGGTCAGGAGGCGGGTACCGACTTCGAAGATGCCCACCGAGAAGCCGACCTGTTGCTGGCGCTCGACGTTGTTGGTGGTGGAGCCGCACTCCAGGTCCACGGTGCCGTTCTGCACCAGCGGAATGCGGGTCTGGGAGGTGACGAGGTTGTAGCGCACCTTCAGGTCAGGCACGTTGAGCTGTTTCTTCAGCGCTTCGACGACGGCCAGCTGGATGTCGTGGGAGTAGCCCACGGGCTGTGGCTTGCCTGCCAGGTAGGAAAACGGAATGGAGGAGTCGCGGTGGCCCAGGGTGATGGTGCCCGAATCCTTGATCTTCTTCAGGGTGCCGGTCAGCTCTTCAGCCATGGCCGGCGAAGCGATGACCGCGGCCGCGATGGCGGCGCCCAACAGTTGACGAACGATACGCATCAAATTTTCCTCGACGTTGTTTTTTTTATGGAGCCGTTGGCGGACTCTTCGTTCTACGAATACAGCAAGAAGCGGGTGCATTCGGCTAATGAGTGTAGAGCATGAGTCGTGCCAAGCCCTGACATTGATCATAACGCCCCGAAAATACGGCGGTTCAATCTTTTTTGAGGCATCGAAGGAGGTAGGGCTCGTACGGATTTCCGAATGGGTGCGATGGTTTCGTTCGGAAACCCGAACATCGGGATGCCTGCGATGCTCCGAGCGGGCCGGCATGCCGCCGGCCTGATCGTAATGGCAAAAGCCGCTAGTGCGATGCGTTCGAACGCGCCCAGGCTTCGGTCGTCAAGGTGCGCATCAGGGTCGATTCTTCTTCTGCAAGTTCATGCATCAACGCCCTTGCTCGATCTTCGTAGCCGCGTTCCTGCCCGGTTATGGCATGCTCCCTGAGTGCTTCCAGTCGCGCATGATACGGCGCGGTTATCGTCTCGAAACGTTCCGGGAAGCGTTCGCGCAGATAATTCTGCCAGTAGGGCCGATTGGCGAGCGCGTCCAGCATGGCCACGGCTGTATCGGCCCTCAGCACTTCCAGTTGTGCTCGGCCCAGGTCTGCTGTTGATACATCCGCGAACGACGCGAAATGCATCTCATCGGGCGTTGCAGGCAGGTCGAGCGCCCCAGCAAGCCGCGAGCGGTAGAATAGCCGCACCTCGATTTCGTCGACGGCGCGCCCGGCACTGCGCAACCTCTGCACGTGATTGTTGGCAAGGTCATCGAGCAGGTCCAGACGATGCAGTTGCCACCCCAGGTGCAGCAAGCGACTTTCCCGCCTCGCGACCGGTACCCCTTCCAGACCCTGGTAGGCCAGAACACCCACTTCCAGCTGATTGAGCATCAGCAACAGGCGGTCGTCGCAGCTGCGCGGCCCATCGGCCTCGCGGAACAATTGTTCGCGCAGCGCCTCGTTGTGTTCGCAGGCTTCCAGGATGTGCCATACGCGCCGGCGGTAATGACGTGGATAGGTCTGGAAATCCTCGCTTTCGGCAAAGTCGGCAAGAAACCTGAACAACCCGCCCGAGCCGGGCTCTTCGATCAGGCGATCCCAGGTGGCCTCGCGTTGGGCACGAAGCTGCGCCTTCCTGGACGCGACCCAGGTCGAGCGAGTATGTGCATCGACGACCTCGTGGGCATGGTAGGCGCTGCCCCGGGCCCCCGCTTCGGCGATATCGCGTGCTTCGTCCAGGTACTGGGCACTGCGTTCGTTCAGGGGGTTGTCATGTAGATTCAGCCGTCGCAGGCGCAGGCTCAGCCCGTGCATTTCTCGCTGCAGCTCGCTGATCCTGTTGTCGCGCAGGTCGACATGGGCGCGCAGCGCCGCGTTCTGGTGAACCTGGCCGATCTCGGCCTGCCCGGTGGCGCGCAGGCGCAGGTCATGCATGTGGGGCAAGCCGGAAAGGTCCGGCATGCCGTTGAGCGGGTTGTAGCTCAATGCCAGCGTATTCAGGTGCTGCAATTGAGCCAGGCGGCTGCTGGCTTCTGCGTCGAGTACGATCTGGTTGTTTTCCAGGTTCACGCGCCTGAGTTGGGTGAGGTTCTCGATGCCTATAGGTACTTGGGTCAACCGGTTGCCACTAAGGTCCAAGTCGATGAGGTTGGGGAAGCGCGTGAGGAACTGCGCATCGATCGTTTCCAGATTCATGTTGCGCAATGCCAGGTGGCGCACATGTACATAGTCGATACCCTCGGGCAGGTTCGGTAATGTGCTGGAGTATTCGCCGTCGATGGTCAATTCATACTCGTTGTTGGCATCGACCAGCTTGCGCCGCCAACTGCGGCGCAAGGTGTCGGCGATACGGCGGCGGCGGATGGCTTGGAGCGGGGTCTGCCAGTCAGCCTGCCATGCCCGCAAGGCCTCGCGCAGCTCGGTAAGCTGGCGCTGCAGCATCTGATAATGGGTCCACAGGTTCTCGCCTCGCTGACGTACGGCTTGCAGGTAGGCGTCGAGCTGCAGTTCGCTGAGGGTCGGAAAGATTTGATGGATGCCTCGCCGAATGGCTTGGCGACTGCTTTCACCGCCACCGCTGAGCGTATAGGCAAGCCTGCCATCGGCAAAACGCCTGGGAGGCTTTACGTCGGCGCCGATCGGTGCGAGGCCGACCAGTTTCGCCGCACGTCGGCGATCTTCGGCAGCTGCCTTGACCAACGCCCCACGTAATTGCCGTACCTGCAACCGAGCGCTGCCCAGCTTGGCCTTCTGTTGATCGTCAAGGCAGTGCAACAGGGTGTCGAGAAAGGGCGCGTTGGGCCTGGAGGCAGGGTGCGGGTCACCTGCGAGCGCATAACCGTGCTCGGATTTGACGATAGTAAAGACCTTGGTCGCCTCCTCATCTTGGCTTGCATACAGCACGGCCCCTTCCGGGTTGCCTGCCCGTAGTTCGACGCGCACCGATGCTGGCCAAGGCGCCATGTGTTCGATCAGCCCCAGGGCCAACCTTTCGCTATCGGAGTTGGCCAGCGCCTGCAGGCGAATACCAAGGCACGCCTGGTCGACACGGCTGTCACGTACATACCAGCGTGCGCGTTCGGCCATGCTCAGTGGCACACGCCCAGACGTGCGCAAGTGTTCCAGCTGGGCCGAACTGCTGTGCTCGATGACTTCCTGCGCTCCCCGCGGTGACAGGCGTTCGAACGCCGTGGTCAACGCCTTCTGCTCTGCTGAAACAGGCGGGTGCAATGTGGCCAGGTGTTCGTCGAGCGCCGTGCCGCGTAGGTCAGGATTTTCTGCATGCAGTTTCATGCGTTCATGGATATCGAGGAGCCGTGCCGGCGGCGCGGCCTGCTCCAGGCACAGGCGACGCAACTGGTCGGTGGACAGGCCCGTGGCGTCGAGCAAGATCTGGGCATCGGTCGACAAGAGCCCGGCGAAATGCCTTCCTTGCAACCCTTCCAGCAGCACCGACGCGCTCTCTTCGAGGGGGAGGTAATGAGCCTCTCGAACCAGCCGGATACCACCTTCGGGAAGCAGTTTTGGCGCCAGACTGTCCACAAGCGGCACCCGCTTGAGCGTCTGTATCGCGCCTGCGGTCAACCCTGCGAGTGCCAGCCCCTGTGCGACGACGAACAGATGATCCAGCGCTCCCTGGCGATCGCCCACACGCCAGTCCTGATAGCCTTCATACACTTCATCGAGCAGCTGCGCGGCGCTGACGATCAACAGGATATGGCCCACCACGGGAACAACGAATGCAGCCAGCCCGAGGAGGTCCAAGCCGGCGCCGAGCATGCCTTGCAGACGCTTGTGCCTGCTCAAGCGGTCTTCGATGTCGGTGGGGACGGCAATATAGGCCGCGTCCTGATAGATCCTGTCGATCAGCGACCTGCGTACATGAACGAATACGTTGCCCTCGACAGCCAGGTGGCGCCCGTCCAGTTCCAGGGGCTTGTCACTCGGTGTCTGCGCCAATAGACGTGAAAGCGTCGTGTCGAACCGGCTTCGGTCCTGCGCCTTGATGAAGCGCTTGAAAAATTCACGCAGGGCTCGGTGTTTCAGGCGATTGGCCAAATCGTTGTATACCTGGTTCCACGAATCGTAATGACGCACGCTCTTTTCAGGGTCATCAGGAATCCAGAGAATGATTTCATCGATATCGGCGTTCGGAGCCAGCCGCCACTCGAAGGCGACGATGCCTACCATGCATGTGCCCAATAGGTAGAGCTGGCGTGGTGTCAGCGTGCCTTTTCCAGGGTGGGGCTGCGCGGGGTCCTGCAACATCGGCAGCAACCGCAGCAGGTCTTTTTCATCCAGCTGCGCCTTGAACCGTCCTTCGTATAGTGCTGCCAGCATGCGCGTACGCACGCCATCCTGAAACATCTGCTCCACGTGTGCGCGGGCCTGGTTCGTCGGTTGCCCGCGGCCTGCCTTGGGTTCGAGGATGCCTTTCAAAAGCGATTGGTACTTCCCGCCGATGTCCAGGGTGCGGCACAGCGTGGCAAAGCGCTCGAAGGTCATGGTCAGCTGGCGTTCCTGCGCATCGACCAGGTGCGCCTTGCGCAGCAGCCATGGCTGGGTTTCGTGTGCTTCGTAATTATGCAAGGCGGCGGCAACAAGGCTCTGCCGTGTGCTGTAGGTGACGCTCGGTCTGTGCAGTTTCTCCGCAGCCGAGGCAAGCTCAAAGGTTTCTCGGACCACTACATGGGCGCGTCTTGGGTCGATGTGTCCGAGCCCTTCCAGGAGCAGCGCTTTTTCAAGGTGGGAGGCGGCGAAGTCTTCGATTGCCGGGATTCTGCCAAGCAGGTGCTGCAGGTTATCGGTGACGTGTTGCTGCGCTTGCAGCGCCTGTCGATAGGCGTCCAGGTGCTTGGGCTCGGCGTTGATGAACCAGGCGGGAAGCTGCTGGGCGATCAGATTGTCGACCGAGGTGCTGGGGAAGGTTTCGGTGCTTGTCATGCAAGGGGCTCCAGGTCCTAAAGGACCTAGAACACCAAGTCGCAAGGGGGGGCTGGCGGTACATAGTGAATGCGCTCATGCACGCCTACAGCCATGTACCGTCATTGCGAGGCCGCTCCCCGCGCTTTTAGTCAGGCTGCCTGGGTGCGCGCCTGGCGTTCGCGTTGAAGGTATTGCTCGAGCACTTGCTTTTCACTTGCGCTGGTGAACAAGCCCAGCTTGGTACGCCGCCAGAGGATATCTTCTGCATCGCTGGCCCATTCGTAGCGGCAGAGGTAGTCGACTTCCCGAGCGAACAACCCGCCGCCGATCGCCTGGCCCAGGTCTTCAGGGCCTTGCACGCCTTCGAGCAATTGCCATACGCGGCAGCCGTAGGTCACTGCCCAGCGTTTGGCGATGTCCATCGGCAGCCAGCCGTGGCGTGCCAACAGCGCATCCACCAGTGCCTGGACGGTGGTCATGTTTTCACCGCCAGGCAGCGGCGCGGTGGCGGTCCAGCTGCCGCGCATCTGGGTGAAGAATGGCTTGAGTTCGACCATCGCCGACTCGGCCAGCTTGCGGTAGGTGGTCAGCTTACCGCCGAAGACCGACAGCAGCGGCGCCTGGCCTTCACTGGCGGACAGCGCCAGGGTGTAGTCGCGGGTCACGGCGGAGGGATTGTCCGATTCGTCGTTGCACAGCGGACGCACGCCGGAATAGGTGTGCAGGATGTCCGTGCGGCCAAGCTGGTGATTGAAGTGTTCGTTGACCACCTTGAGCAGATAGTCGGTTTCGGTGTCGGTGATCGCCACCTTGGCCGGGTCGCCGCGGTATTCGCGGTCGGTGGTGCCGATCAGGGTGAAGCGCTCCAGGTAGGGAATGGCGAACACGATGCGCTGGTCTTCGTTCTGCAGGATGTAGGCGTGTTCGCCCTCGTACAGGCGCGGGACGATGATGTGGCTACCCTGGATCAGGCGGATGCCGTAGGGCGCTTCCAGCTTGAGGTCGTCCTTGATGAAGCTGGCCACCCAGGGCCCGGCGGCATTGACGAGCGCGCGGGCGCGAATGCTCTGCTGGCGGCCATCGGCATGCAGCAGCTCGACTTCCCACACGCCGCCGACGCGCTTGGCGCGCAGGCAGCGGGTGTGGGTATGGATATGCGCGCCTTTCTCACGGGCGGCCATGGCGTTGAGCACCACCAGTCGGGCGTCGTCCACTGCGCAGTCTGCGTATTCGAAGCCGCGGGTGATGGCAGGCTTGAGCGGGTTCCCTGGGCCGAAGCGCAGGCTGCGCGAGGCACCCAGGCGCTTGCGTTTGCCCAGGTGGTCGTAGAGGAACAGGCCGGCGCGAATCATCCAGGTCGGGCGCAGGTGCGGGCGATGGGGCAGGACGAAGCGCATCGGCTTGACGATGTGCGGTGCCTTGGCCAGCAAGACTTCGCGCTCGGCCAGAGCCTCGCGGACCAGGCGGAACTCGTAATGTTCCAAGTAGCGCAGGCCACCGTGGATCAACTTGCTGCTGGCCGAGGAGGTGTGACTTGCCAGGTCGTCCTTTTCGCACAGAAATACCTTCAGGCCGCGACCGGCCGCGTCGGCGGCAATGCCCACGCCATTGATGCCGCCACCGATCACGGCGAGGTCGTAGCAATCGGCGAGCGGGGGCAGGGACGGAGCGGAGTGGGACACGGCAAGGGCCTCCTGGGCGCGGTTCACATCGAAAGTGAACATTGATGTTCGTTTTCGAAAATACTAGCGCAACGAAAAGGCGTCCGCCAGTCAGTCTCTATAGAAAAAACTGATCTGATGACAAAGAAATGAACAATACCGAACATCAGCGCCGGACCTGACAAGCCAATCGCGGTCCGGCTAGGCCCGCGATTGGCACTTTCAGACCACTTCGAGGCGAATCTTGTGCTGGTTCAACAGTTGGGTCAGGGCAGGGGTGGGCTGCTGGTCCGTCACCAGGCAATCGACCAGGCTGATCGAGCCCAGGCGAACCATGGCGTTACGGCCGAATTTGCTCGAGTCCGCGGCCAGGATCACCTGGCGGGCGTTGGTGATGATCGCCTGGGAGACCCGCACTTCCTGGTAGTCGAAGTCCAGCAGGCTGCCATCCTCGTCGATGCCGCTGATGCCGACCACGGCGAAGTCGACCTTGAACTGGTTGATGAAGTCGACGCTGGCCTGGCCGACCACACCGCCGTCGCGCCGTACCGTGCCGCCGGCCACCAGCACCTCGAAGTCGTCCTTGGCGCCCAGGATCGCGGCCACGTGCAGGTTGTTGGTGATGACCTTCAGGTGGCTGTGGTTGAGCAGTGCACGGGCAATGGATTCGGTGGTGGTGCCGATGTTGATGAACAATGAAGCATGGTCAGGAATTTGCTGGGCCACGGCTTCGGCGATGCGCTGCTTCTCGTCGCGCATCTGGTCGGCGCGCATGGCATAGGCGGTGTTCTCTATGCTCGAGTCGTATGCCGCGCCGCCGTGGTAACGCCGCAGCAGGTTCACTTCGGCGAGCTGGTTGATATCGCGGCGGATGGTTTGGGGGGTGACGACGAACAGCTGCGCCATTTCTTCGATACTGACGTAACCACGCTCGCGCACCAGTTCGAGGATTTGTTGTTGGCGGGGAGGCAGATTCATGGGCGGTCCTTGGGGGCAGCCGGACAAATTCTGCAATGATGCCGTAGGAAGAGGATGACGGCCAGTCTGCTACCTCAGGTTCGGCGTATTGCCTGCCTTGGTCCTAGCGCCGGTAAGCCGGCTCCCACAGGTTCGGCGGTGTCTACAACCGCAGCGCAATACAAGTGGGAGCCGGCTTGCCGGCGATCGGTCGGGCCAGGCAGACGAGATCTGCAGGCTCAGGCCTCGTGATCTTCCCAATCGCGGGTTCGGTCCACGGCCTTGCGCCAGCCTTTGTAGAGCTTTTCCTTTTGCGCTTCGTCCAACTGCGGGCTGAACTCACGCTCGATGATCGCCTTGTCTCGCAATTCGTCCAGGCCGCTCCAGAAGCCACAGGCCAGGCCCGCCAAGTAGGCAGCGCCCAAGGCTGTGGTTTCGCGCATTTTCGGCCGCTCAACGCAGGTGCCGAGAATGTCGGCCTGGAACTGCATGAGGAAGTTGTTGGCCACCGCACCGCCGTCCACGCGCAGTTCGCTCAGGCGCTGGCCGCAGTCCTGTTGCATGGCGTCGAGCACGTCGCGGGTCTGGTAGGCGATCGACTCCAGGGCGGCGCGGATGATGTGGTCGACCTTGACACCCCGGGTCAGGCCGAACAGGGCACCGCGGGCATAAGGGTCCCAGTAGGGTGCGCCCAGGCCGGTGAAGGCCGGTACCAAATAGACGCCGTTGCTGTCCTTGACCTTGCTGGCGAAATACTCGGTGTCGTAGGCGTCATTGACGATCTTCAGCTCGTCGCGCAGCCACTGCACGGTTGAGCCGCCATTGAACACCGCGCCCTCCAGCGCATAGGCCACTTCGCCGCGTGGGCCGCAGGCGATGGTGGTGAGCAGGCCGTGGGAGGAGGTCACTGCCTTGTCGCCGGTATTCATCAGCAGGAAGCAACCGGTGCCGTAGGTGTTCTTGGCCTGGCCGGGCTCCACGCACATCTGCCCGAACAGGGCAGACTGCTGGTCACCGGCGATGCCGGCGATGGCGATACCGCTCTTGGTATGGCCGTAGACTTCGGAGGAGGGACGCACCTGGGGCAGCATCTGGCGAGGGATGCCGAGGATCTGCAGGAGCTTCTCGTCCCATTGCAGCGTGTGGATGTTGAACATCAGGGTACGCGAGGCATTGGTGTAGTCGGTGACATGTACCTTGCCGCCGGAGAACTTCCAGATCAGCCAGGTATCGACAGTGCCGAACAACAGCTCGCCGCGCTCCGCACGTTCCCGGGCCCCTTCGACGTTGTCGAGGATCCACTTGAGCTTGGTGCCGGAGAAGTAGGGGTCGGTGACCAGGCCGGTGGCCTGGCGAATGTAGGCTTCGTGGCCGTCGCGCTTGAGCTGCTCGCAGATCTCGGTGCTGCGCCGGCATTGCCAGACGATGGCGTTGTATACCGGGCGCCCGGTTTCCTTGTCCCAGACCACCGTGGTTTCACGCTGGTTGGTGATACCCAGGGCGGCGACCTGGGCATGGCTGATGCCGGCCTGGGCCAGGGCCTCGACCATGGTCGCGCTCTGGGTCGCGAAGATCTCCATCGGGTCGTGCTCGACCCAGCCGGCTTGTGGGTAATGCTGCACGAACTCGCGCTGGGAGGTGCCGACCACGTTGGCGTCCCGGTCGAAGATGATGGCCCGCGAACTGGTGGTGCCCTGGTCCAGGGCGATGATGTAGTTCTTGTCCTGGGAATCTGTCATGTCGGTGGCCTTGCACAAAATAGGGAGTGGTCAGGGGGTGGCCGGGTGTCTTGCCGGCGCGCTGGCCTCAGGAAGCCTGGGTATCGCCCTGTGGGTTGTCGTCTGTTTGCGGGTTCGCGGTTTGCGCCATCGGCAGGTTGCGGGCGATCAGGCCTCGGTACAGGGCTGCCCCCATGCATGCGCCGAGGATCGGTGCGAACACCGGAACCAGGAAATAGGGAATGGAGCGCCCGCCGGTAAAGGCTATCTCGCCCCAGCCGGCCAGGAATGTCATCAGTTTAGGCCCGAAATCGCGTGCCGGGTTCATCGCAAAGCCGGTCAGAGGGCCCATGGCGCTGCCGATCACCGCGATCAGCAGGCCGATCAAAAGCGGCGCCATGGCGCCTCGGGGCAGGCCGTTGTTGTCGTCGGTCAGGGCCATGATCACTGCCATGAGGATGGCGGTGATCACCACTTCGACGAGGAACGCCTGGGCGATGGACAGGGCCGGGTGTGGGTAGGTGGAAAACACCGACGCCAGTTCCAGGCTGGCTTCGCTGCCGCGGACCATGGCATGGGCCTGTTCGAAATCGAAGAACAGGTTGCTGTACAACCCATAGACCAGCGCGGCGGCGCAGAAGGCGCCGCAGACCTGGGCGAGGATGTAGAACGGCAGTTTGCGCTTGTCGAAGCCGGCGAACAGGCACAGGGCAATGCTCACGGCCGGGTTCAGGTGCGCGCCGGAAATGCCGGCGGTGAGGTAGATCGCCATGCTGACACCGACCCCCCAGATGATGCTGATTTCCCAGAGCCCGAAGCTGGCGCCGGCGACCTTGAGCGCTGCGACACAGCCGGTGCCGAAGAAGATGAGCAGTGCGGTGCCGAGAAATTCGGCCATGCATTGGCCGGACAGGGTCGGTTGTCGTAGAGCAGTCGTCATGTATGACCTCGTTTCTTGTTGTTGTGAGGCACTGGGCGCTCGACAGCAAGGTCCGGTGTCTATCCCCGTTGACGCCGGACAAGTGTAGGAATGCACCTTTAAAAAAGTGTCATTTATTCAGAAACGAAAAAATATAGACAAGAAACGCTGATGTCAAAGGTCGAAAGTGAACGCTTGGTCACATTCTGGATGCATAGCTCGGTCGTAACTCCCGGGCCAGACTGACGCGTTGGCGCTACGCTGGTCGGGCTGTAGGAATTGGCCTAAAGTAGCCGCCGACTTGCCACCGATTGGAGCCGTACATGACCCCCGCCCTCGACCTTTTGAAGAAGGCGCGTGCCGAACATCGCGTGCACAGCTATGAACATGATCCGAAATCTGCGTCCTATGGCCTTGAGGCGGCCGAAAAACTGGGGCTTGATCCGCAGCGTGTGTTCAAGACCCTGTTGGCCAGCAGTGAGAAGGGGGAATTGCTGGTGGCGGTGGTACCGGTAGGCGGCACGCTCGACCTCAAGGCGCTGGCGCAGGCAGCGAGAGTCAAGAAGTGCGAAATGGCGGACCCGGCGGTAGCACAGCGTTCAACCGGCTACCTGGTGGGCGGGATCAGCCCGCTGGGGCAGAAGAAGCGCCTGCGCACGTTCATCGATGCATCGGCACAGCAATTTGACAGCATCCATGTGAGCGCCGGGCGGCGTGGGCTGGAGGTAGAACTGGCCGCAACGGTGCTGGCCGAGCATACCCAAGGGACGTTCGCCGAGATCGGCCGGGGCTGAAGGCTTCAGCCACAGCGCTCAACCTCTGTAGGAGCGGGCTTGTCCCGCGATCGGGCGCGCAGCGGCCGTAAAACCAGCAACTGCAATTCATCAAGTAGAATGAGTTGGCTGATTGACGGCCGCTGCGCGCCCGATCAGCGGGACAAGCCCACAAGACCGCGCAGCAACCGAAACGGCGATCAGGTCGCCGAGCTGTAGCGGCGAACCCCGTTTTCCTGCCGCGGCAGTTGCGCCGCTACACTGCCTGGTACCGGGAACAGCACCAGGTGGTCGGCGGCCACATTGATGCCGATTTCCTGACCGACCTGATGGTCGACGTGGCTCGGGAAGATCGCTTCCAACTGGCTGCCGGTGGGCAGCTGCAGTCGGTACAGGGTCGAGGCACCGAGGAAGCTCTTGCCGACGATATTCGCCCGCAGGTCGCTGTCCGGCGCGTGGATGATATCGTCCGGGCGCAGCAGCACGTCCACCGAACTACCCGGCGCCATGGTGTAGGCACGGTTGCCGCGCAGTTCGCCCACCTCGGTCTTGACCGCCTCGTGGCTGCTCATCTGGCCACGGATGAAGTAGCCCTGGCCGATGAAGCTGGCGACGAAGGGGGTCTGCGGCTCATGGTAGAGGTTGTAGGGCGTGTCCCACTGTTCCAGGCGGCCTTCCCTGAATACCCCGACCTGGTCGCTGACGGCAAAGGCTTCTTCCTGGTCATGGGTGACCAGGATGGCGCTGGTGCCTCGACTCTTGAGGATATCGCGCACTTCATGGCTCAAGCGCCGACGCAGCTCCACGTCCAGGTTGGAGAAGGGCTCGTCGAGCAACAGCAACTGCGGCTCCGGTGCCAGGGCCCGGGCCAGGGCCACCCGTTGCTGCTGGCCGCCGGACAGCTCGTGGGGGTAGCGCCCGCCCAGGCCGCCGAGCTTCACCAGCTCGAGCATTTCCTCGACCACCTCGTTCGGGCGTGGATGCTTGCCAAGGCCAAAGGCGATGTTCTGCGCCACGGTCAGGTGGGGGAACAAGGCGTAGTCCTGGAACACCATGCCGATCCGGCGCTTCTCCGGTGCCAGGGTGAACCCTGCGCGGGAGATGACTTCGCCGGCCAGCTGGATCTCGCCTTCGTGCACTGGCTCGAAGCCTGCGATCGCGCGCAGGGTGGTGGTCTTGCCGCAACCTGAGGAGCCCAGCAGGCAACCGATGTCGCCTGCGTTCAGGTGCAGATTGAGGTTCTGGACGATGCGCTGGTCGCCATAGCCACAGGCCAGGTCGCGCAGGTTGAGCAATAGCGGTTGACTCATGCGTGGTGGTAAGCCGGTTCTACAAGGAATTCCAGGAGGGCCTTCTGTGCATGCAGGCGGTTTTCAGCCTGGTCCCAGGCGACCGAGCGAGGGTCGTCGAGCAGGTCCTGGCTGATTTCCTCGCCACGATGGGCGGGCAGGCAGTGCATGAACAGGGCGTCGGGTGCCGCCAGGTCGAGCAGTTCGCGGGTGACCTGGTAAGGCGCGAAATGCGCCAGGCGCCGTGCAGTTTCCTCCTCCTGGCCCATGGAAGTCCAGACATCCGTGGTCACCAGATGGGCACCTTGCACGGCTTGCTTGGGGTCACGAATGACCTGCACGCGATCACCGCCCAGGGCGAGGAAGCGTGGATCGGGCTCGTAGCCTTCCGGGCAGGCGATGCGCAGCTGGAAATCGAACTGCAGGGCCGCCTCGATGTAGGAATTGCACATATTGAAGCCATCGCCGATCCAGGCCACGGTCTTGCCCTGGATCGAGCCGCGGTGCTCGAGGAAGGTCTGCATGTCGGCCAGCAGTTGGCAGGGGTGCGATTCGTCGGACAGGCCGTTGATCACCGGGATGCGGGAGTTGGCGGCGAATTCGGTGAGGGTGCTGTGGGCATGGGTGCGGATCATCACCGCATCGAGCATGCTCGACAGGACGATGGCGCTGTCGGCGATCGGCTCGCCACGGCCCAATTGGGTATCGCGGGGCGAGAGGAAGATGGCCTGGCCGCCGAGCTGGATCATGCCAGCCTCGAACGACACCCGGGTACGGGTGGAGGACTTCTCGAAGATCATTCCCAGCACGCGGTTCTTCAGTGGCTCGAACAGCACGCCTCGCTTGCGCAGGTCCTTCAGCTCGATGCCTCGACGGATCACGCCGAGCAGTTCGTCAGCGGTGAAATCCATCAGGGAGAGAAAGTGCCTAGCGCTCATGATTGACTACCTTATCTGCAACGGTTTGCAGGTCGACCGTATGGTTTTGTTGACAACGGGAACGACCTGCGGCGTAAGCCGCACGGGGCGGACGGAATAGGGGGAAGGCGCAATACTATAATTAAATGTCGCCTGAAACCAAGAGGGGGCACAGCAGCTCTGTTGCAAGGAATGTCGTAAGCCCTTGTGAGCGTACTGTTTTTTATTTTCCACAGGTGGGTTGTACACGGCTTGTCCGCCCTTTGGCAAACCCTGCGTCGCGAATCATGCCGCCGGTGTCGTGAAGTCCGAAGCGTCCAGCCTCGACAAATCCCTTGCGACGCCCCTGTGCATGCGCAGGCCGCAACGGGACTGGCAAGGCCGAGCATGCAGCTCGGCTTTCCGTTACAATGCGTCACCGTGCCGACGATCGCGTCGGAAAGTTCAGCCGAGGTGCTTCATGGATATCATCGAAACAATCAAAGAGCAGATCGCCAACAACACCATTCTGCTTTACATGAAAGGCTCGCCGAATGCCCCACAGTGCGGCTTCTCGGCGCGTGCTGCGCAGGCCGTTATGGGTTGTGGCGAGAAGTTCGCCTACGTCGACATCCTGCAGAACCCGGAAATCCGCGCCAACCTGCCCAAGTACGCCAACTGGCCGACCTTCCCGCAACTGTGGGTCGGTGGCGAGCTGGTCGGCGGCAGCGACATCATGCTGGAAATGTTCGAAAAGGGTGAGCTGCAGACCCTGATCAAGGAAGCCGCCGCCAAGGCCAAGGCCTCCGAAGCCTGATCCGGTTTTTGTCGCAGGCATGAAAAAGCCCCGCCTAGGCGGGGCTTTTTCATGGAGCAGGAAACGCGTCGCCTGCCCGCCTAGGTTTATTCCTCACCCATCTGCGATTGCAGGTAGTTCTCGATACCCACCTTGTCGATCAGGCCCAGTTGGGTCTCCAGCCAGTCGATGTGCTCTTCCTCGGACTCCAGGATGTCTTCGAGCAGTTCGCGGGAGCCGAAGTCACCGGCGGTTTCGCAATGGGCGATGGCCGCCTTGAGGTCGACCAGGCCTTTCTGTTCGATCTTCAGGTCGCACTCGAGCATTTCCTTGGTGTGTTCGCCGATCAGCAACTTGCCCAGGTCCTGCACGTTGGGGATGCCTTCGAGGAAAAGAATACGCTTGATCAATTTGTCAGCGTGCTTCATCTCGTCGATGGATTCCTTGTACTCGTGCTTGCCGAGTTTGTTCAGGCCCCAGTCCTCGTACATCCGCGCGTGGAGGAAGTACTGGTTGATCGCGACCAGCTCGTTTCCGAGGATCTTGTTGAGATGCTGGATGACGCTTACGTCGCCTTTCATGTCGGGTTCCTGCCCTGTTGAAGTATGCCAATACAGGAAGTCTGAGCCCGACCTGGGCCTCTGTCAAACCTAAGTTATTGAATAGTAAGTGAAAATTAATAGGAATAAGAATGTTTGTGAACCGCGTTAGAACGCTAACTTATTGAATTGAAGGCATAAAAAAACCGGACACTGGGTCCGGCTCTTCGAATTCGGTGGGCGGCGGCAAAAACTGAGTGCAACACCTGACCTTTCCGGTACGGTGCTGCCCCTATGTCTTATACCGAACTCAGCGTTGAAGAGCGCGCCACCATACAAATCGGTCGT
>NZ_JBLUPW010000014.1:0-134674 GCF_048068175.1 Pseudomonas sp. NY15356
TTGGGGGGGTATGGGTACCTGGCGGTTTTCACCACCGGGGGGTTTCTGGCACGCCTTTCCGGGCACCCGGGCCGCCCCTCGGGGGGTGGGTCGGCGGGGCTTGGGCCCGCGAAAGGGCCGCACAGCGGCCCCATCGATTCAACTGCCCTGCTGCGCCCCTTCGAACCACGCCAGCTTGTCGCGCAACTGCACCACTTCGCCAACGATGATCAGGGTCGGCGCATGCACTTCATGCCGCGCGACCAGCTCGGGCAGGTCCGCCAGGGTACCGGTGAATACCCGCTGATGCCGGGTGGTCCCCTGTTGCACCAGCGCCGCCGGCGTACTGGCCGCGCGCCCATGGCGGATCAGCTCGGCACAGATAGTCGGCAACCCTACCAGCCCCATGTAGAACACCAACGTCTGGGCCGGCGCCACCAGATCCCGCCAGGGCAGGTTGCTGGTGCCATCCTTGAGGTGGCCGGTGATGAAGCGCACCGACTGGGCATAGTCGCGATGGGTCAGCGGAATGCCACCATAGGCGGAGCAACCACTGGCTGCGGTGATACCCGGCACCACCTGGAACGGGATACCCTCCTCAGCCAGCTCTTCGATCTCCTCGCCACCACGGCCGAAGATGAACGGGTCGCCACCCTTGAGCCGCAGGACGCGTTTGCCCTGGCGCGCCAGGTCCACCAACAGGCGGTTGATCTGCTCCTGGGGCACTGCATGGTCGGCACGGCGCTTGCCCACGTAGATCCGCTCGGCATCGCGCCGGCACATCTCGATGATGGCAGGCGCCACCAGGCGGTCGTACAGCACCACGTCGGCCTGCTGCATCAGGCGCAGAGCACGGAAGGTCAGCAGGTCCGGGTCACCCGGGCCGGCGCCAACCAGGTACACCTCGCCCCCTTGCTGCACCGCCGCACCATCGACCTTGGCCTGCAGCAGGCGCTCGGCCTCGCTGCCCTGTCCGGCCAGCTGGCGTTCGGCGATCGGCCCCTGGAACACATCCTCCCAGAAGCCGCGACGCTGGTTGACGTCCGGGTACAAGGCCTTGACCTTGTCGCGAAACCGCGCCGCCAGCCCGGCCAGCTCGCCGTAGGCGGCTGGAATCCAGGCCTCCAGGCGCGCACGGATCAACCGTGCCAGCACCGGCGCGTCGCCGCCACTGGACACTGCCACCACCAAGGGCGAGCGGTCGACGATGGCCGGGAAGATCACCGTACACAAGGCCGGTGCATCCACCACATTCACCGGCAGGCTGCGCGCCTGGGCATCGGCCGAGACCTGGGCGTTGAGCCCGGAATCATCAGTAGCTGCGATCACCAGGCGGCAACCGTCCAGGTCGCCGGCCTGGTAACCACGCACCAGGACTTCACCGCCGCCCTCTCGGGCCAGCGCGGCCAGCTGGCCGTCGACGTCCGGCGCGACCACCCGCAGCGCAGCGCCGGCATCGGCCAGCAGGCGCGCCTTGCGCAAGGCGATCTCGCCGCCGCCAACGACCAGTACCCGGCCGCCCTGCAGCTTGTGGAACAGCGGCAGGTAGTCCATTTAGCGGATGACCTCGACACCGCCCATGTAGGGCTTGAGTACGTCCGGCACACGAATCGAGCCGTCGGCCTGCTGGTAGTTCTCCAGCACCGCCACCAGGGTACGGCCCACGGCCAGGCCGGAACCGTTCAGGGTGTGCACCAGTTCCGGCTTGCCGGTTTCCGGGTTGCGCCAGCGGGCCTGCATACGGCGGGCCTGGAAGTCGCCGCAGTTGGAGCAGGAGCTGATCTCACGGTATTTGTCCTGGCTCGGCACCCAGACTTCCAGGTCGTAGGTCTTCACCGCGCCGAAGCCCATGTCGCCGGTGCACAGCGCCAGCACGCGGTATGGCAGCTCCAGCAGCTGGAGCACGCGCTCGGCGTTGGCAGTCAGGCCTTCCAGGGCTTCCATGGACTTGGACGGCTCGACCACCTGGACCATCTCGACCTTGTCGAACTGGTGCTGGCGGATCATGCCGCGGGTATCGCGGCCCGAGGCACCGGCCTCGCTGCGGAAGCAAGGGGTATGGGCAACGTACTTGATCGGCAGCTGCTTGGCGTCGAGGATCTGGTCGGCGACCAGGTTGGTCAGCGACACCTCGGCGGTCGGGATCAGGTAGAAGTCGGCCTCGCCTTCGCGGCTGATCTTGAACAGGTCTTCCTCGAACTTCGGCAGCTGGCCGGTGCCCTGCAGGGCCGGCGCCTGCACCATGTACGGGGTGTAGGCCTCTTCGTAGCCGTGCTCGCCGGTGTGCAGGTTGATCATGAACTGCGCCAGGGCGCGGTGCAGACGGGCGATCGGGCCGCGCAGCACGGCGAAGCGGGCGCCGGACAGTTTGGCCGCGGCTTCGAAGTCCAGGCCACCGCTGATCTCGCCCAGGGCGACGTGATCCTTGATCTCGAAATCGAAGGTTTTCGGGGTACCCCAGCGACGCACTTCGACGTTGTCGTCTTCGCTGGCACCGACCGGCACGCTGGCGTCCGGCAGGTTGGGGATGGTCAGCAGGATCGCGTCCAGCTCGGCCTGGATGCCGTCCAGCTCGGTCTTGCCGGCGGCCAGCTCGTTGGCCATGCGCTCGACGTCGGCCATCAGCGGGGCGATGTCTTCGCCCTTGGCCTTGGCCTGGCCGATGGACTTGGAACGGGCGTTACGCTCGGCCTGCAGTTGCTCGGTGCGGGTCTGCACCGCCTTGCGGCGTTCTTCCAGTGATTCGATGCGCGCGACATCCAGGCTGAAGCCACGGGAGGCCAGGCGATCCGCCACTTCCTGAAGTTGGCCGCGTAACAGTTTGGAATCGAGCATATCGTTCTCTCGTTGTGTGTGTTGGTTCAGAATTTGGTCAAGGACAGGCCGGCCCAGGTGGCCAACAACCCGCCCACTACGCTGATCGCGCTGTAGCCCAAGGCCAGCGGTACTTGCCCGCTCTCCATCAGGCGCACGGTATCCAGCGAAAAAGAGGAAAATGTCGTCAGGCCGCCCAGAAAGCCCACGATCAGGCCCGCGCGCAGCTCGACCGGTGCCAGCGGCTTGTGCAGGAACAGGCCGTACAGCAGGCCGATCAGCAGGCAGCCGACCAGGTTGACCGCCAGCGTACCGAGATAGAAGTGGCGTGGCCAGTGGGCAGCGACCCAATTGGAGGTAGCAAAGCGCAGCAGCGTGCCGGCGATACCGCCGGCACTGACCGCGGCGACCAAGGCAATCATGGTTTTCTCCGTTGGCGGGGGCTGGTGCGGTCGAGTTCGGCCAGGTGGCGCAGCTTCTCGCCGATCTTCAACTCCAGGCCTCGCGGCACCGGCTGATAGTACTGGCGCGGCTCGAGCTGCTCGGGGAAGTAGTCCTCGCCCGCAGCGTAGGCGTCCGGCTCGTCATGGGCATAGCGATACTCCTCGCCATAGCCCAGTTGCTTCATCAGTTTGGTCGGCGCGTTGCGCAGGTGCAGCGGCACCTCCAGCGAGCCGTGCTCGGCCGCCTCGCGCATGGCCGCCTTGAAGCCCATGTACACCGCATTGCTCTTGGGTGCGCAGGCGATGTAGGTGATGGCCTGGGCCACCGCCAACTCGCCCTCGGGGCTGCCCAGGCGCTCCTGCACGTCCCAGGCCGACAGGCACAGGCTCAGGGCCCGCGGGTCGGCATTGCCGATGTCCTCGCTGGCCATGCGCACCACGCGGCGGGCGATGTACAGAGGATCACAGCCACCGTCGAGCATGCGTGCGTACCAGTACAGGGCTGCGTCGGGGTTGGAGCCACGCACCGACTTGTGCAGTGCCGAGATCTGGTCGTAGAAGGCCTCGCCGCCCTTGTCGAAGCGCCGGCGGCTGTCGCCCAGCAGGCTTTGCAACAACTCGACGCCGATTTCGTCGCCATCGTCGGCAAGGTCCGAGGCGTTCTCGAGCAGGTTGAGCATGCGCCGGCCATCGCCGTCGGCAGCGGCCATGAGCATCTGGAAGGCCTCGTCGCCCACCCGCAGCTGGCGCGCGCCCAGGCCACGCTCCTCGGTCAGGGCGCGGTTGACCAGCTTGCGCAGGGCCGCTTCGTCCAGGCTCTTGAGCACATACACCCGTGCCCGCGAGAGCAAGGCGTTGTTCAGCTCGAAGGACGGGTTCTCGGTGGTGGCGCCGATGAAGATCAACGTGCCGTCTTCGACATAGGGCAGGAAGGCATCCTGCTGGGATTTGTTGAAGCGGTGCACTTCGTCGACGAACAGGATGGTCCGGCGACCATACTGGCCGGCCTGCTGCTTGGCCACCTCGACGGCCTGGCGGATCTCCTTGACCCCCGCCAACACCGCCGACACCGTTTCGAAATGTGCATCGCAGAACTGCGCCAGAAGCCGCGCCAAGGTGGTCTTGCCCACCCCCGGCGGCCCCCAGAAGATCATCGAATGCAGCGCACCCTGCTCCAGCGCCTCACGCAGCGGCTTGCCGCGCGCCAGCAGGTGCTCCTGGCCGACGTACTCGTCCAGGTTGGACGGACGCAGCCGGGCGGCCAGGGGCTGGGCGACGGGTTCGCTTCGAAACAGGTCCATGATGGCTCTCGTTATTCCTGGATGACGTCAGCGCCTTCCGGAATCTTGAACTGGAACGTGCTCGCCGGGATCGGCTCGTTGGCCTTGACCCCGTTGAACAGGATATTGGTGCGCTGGCCCACGCTGTCGACCAGTTGCATGTCGTTGATCAGCCCACGGCGGAACGACACGCGCAACGAGTCGAACAAGGTGTCCTTGGTCTTGGGCTTCAAGGTGAAGTCCATGACTTCGCCCTGCTCCTTGGAGGTGATGTCGAAGCTCTGGCTGATCTTCGACACATCGCCGGACAGCAGCAGCGCCGGGGTCTGGTTCAGGCGCACGTCGAGCTTCTTGACCGTGGCCTGTTCCAGGTCCGGGTCCCACAGGGTGACCTTCTGGCCATCGGACACCACCACCTGCTCCTGGGGCGCATCGGTGTGCCAGTAGAACAGGCCTGGGCGCTTGACCGACATCTGCCCGCTGGTCTCCTGCAGGCTGGTGCCGCTGGCGTCGAGGGTCAGCTGGGAGAAACGGGCGGAAATGGTCTGGGACTTTTCCAGCAACTGGGTCAGGCGCGCAACATCCTTCTCATCGGCATGGGCCGACACAGCGCCCAGGGCCAGGGCAGAAACCAACAGCATGCGAATCGCGCGCATGGGAATCCTCGTCGAACAGTGGGTAGGCCGGGCACCGCCATTGGCGCCCGGCAAGGTGATCATCAATCGCGTGGGCCACCCGGGGCAATCACTTCCCGCGAGCCGTTGCTGTTCATGGGGGTGACCACGCCGGCCATCTCCATCGCCTCGATCATGCGCGCAGCGCGGTTGTAGCCGATCTTGAGCTTGCGCTGCACGGCGGAAATCGATGCCCGGCGGCTTTCCAGCACGAACTGCACAGCTTCGTCGTACAGGGCGTCGGCCTCCGGGTCATCGCCGTCGCCACCACCGCCACCGCCGCCCTCGAAGCCGCTGCCGGCCTCCTCGACGCCATTGAGGATGTCGTCGTTGTAGTCCGGCGCGCCGCGCATCTTCCAGGCCTCTACCACGCGGTGGACCTCGTCGTCGGAGACGAACGCGCCATGCACACGGATCGGCAGGCTGGTGCCCGGCGGCATGTAGAGCATGTCGCCATGGCCAAGCAGCTGCTCGGCACCGCCCTGGTCGATGATGGTCCGCGAGTCGATCTTGCTCGACACCTGGAACGCCATGCGCGTCGGGATGTTGGCCTTGATCAGGCCGGTGATCACATCCACCGAGGGGCGCTGGGTGGCGAGGATCAAGTGGATACCGGCGGCACGGGCCTTCTGGGCGATACGGGCGATCAGCTCCTCGACCTTCTTGCCGACGATCATCATCATGTCGGCGAATTCGTCGACGATCACCACGATGGTCGGCAGCGTCTTCAGCGCCGGCGGCTCGTCGTCCATGCTCTCGCGACGATACAGCGGGTCGTGGATGACCTCTCCCGCCTCCTGGGCGTCCTTGATCTTGCGGTTGAACCCGGCCAGGTTACGCACGCCCATCGCCGCCATCAGCTTGTAGCGCCGCTCCATCTCGGCCACGCTCCAGCGCAGGGCGTTGGCGGCGTCCTTCATGTCGGTGACCACCGGGCACAGCAGGTGCGGGATGCCTTCGTAGATCGACAGCTCGAGCATCTTCGGGTCGATCATGATCAGCCGCGCGTCTTCCGGGCTGGACTTGAACAGGATCGACAGGATCATCGCGTTCACGCCCACCGACTTACCGGAACCGGTGGTACCGGCCACCAACAGGTGCGGCATCTTGGCCAGGTCGGTGATCACCGGCTTGCCACCGATGTCGTGGCCCAAGGCCAGGGTGACCGGCGACTTCTGCTCGTCATACTGCGGCGTGGAGAGCACTTCGGAGAAGCGCACCATCTGCCGGTTCTCGTTGGGGATCTCGATACCCACAGTGGTCTTGCCAGGGATGACCTCGACCACGCGCACGCTGGTCACCGCCAGGGAACGCGCCAGGTCCTTGGCCAGGTTGGCGATGCGGCTGACCTTGACCCCGGCGGCTGGCTGGATCTCGTAGCGGGTGATCACCGGGCCCGGGTGGATCGAGTCCACCGAAACTTCGACACCAAACTCCTTGAGCTTGATTTCCAGCAGATTGCCCACGCCGGCCAGGGACTCCGGCGAGTACTCGATCTTCTTCTGCTCGGCAGGGTCGAGGATGGAGATAGACGGCAAGGTGCCTTCCACGGCGCTGTCGACGAACAGCGGCGCTTGTTTTTCCTTCATGACCCGCTTGCTCGGCTCCGGCGCCTTGACCGGGGCTGGCGGCATGATCACCGGCGCCGTCGGTTGCTCGCGTGGCACCACCGGCTCGCGCTGCACCACCGGCCGGGCGGATACTTCCTCACGCTCGTTAATACGCTCGCGCGGCTGCGGCTTGATTGGCTCGCGCTTCCCGGCGGTCATCGGAGCCACGTCGAAGGCGGGCTCATCCACCTCGCGCAGCTGCGCCACCAGGCGCTTGCGCTCGTTGCGGGCCTCCCACCAACGGTTGGCCGCCCCCTGCACCAGCTCGAACAAATCGAGGGTGATCTTGCCGGTGATGTCCATCACCTTGAACCACGACAGGTCGGTGAACACCGTCAGGCCGAACAGGAACAGGGCGATGAACATCAAGGTGCTGCCCTGCACGTTCAGCAGGTTGCGCGCCAGGTCGCCCAGGCTCTCGCCCAGGGCGCCGCCTGCGGAGAACGGCATGCTCGCTGGCGGATGGAAATGGATATGGGCCAGGGCCGCGCCCGACAACACCAGGAACACCAGGCCGATGAGCCGCCAGGAGAACAGCCAGCCGCTCCATTCCCAGGGCTGGTGGCGCTCACGGAAGATCTGCCAGGTCTTGATCGCCAGCAGCAACGGGAAGATATAGGCGAAGTAGCCCAGTACCATGAACAGGATATCGGCGAAATAGGCACCGGCCCGGCCGGCGGCGTTCTGCACCTGGTCGACGTTGCTGGTGTGGCTGAAGCCCGGGTCCGCCGTGTCGTAGGTCAGCAGTGCCATCCACAGGTACAGGCACAGGGCACCGACAGCGATCAGCGCGCCTTCCTTGAGGCGGTAATGCAGCTGCTGGCGCCACAGGGGCACGGGCAAGGGGGTCGGGGTTGCGGTGGATTTCTTCAAAACGCGTCTATTCCTGCGCTTGCTGCGCGTCCAGTAGTGTGTCCGGTCAACGAACCACTACTTTTAACATTACTGCCCGCCAGTCGCCATGGCAGCACGCCACGGGCATGAACGGGGCGGATTCCCTATGGGTGCAATTTGAGCACGCATTTACTTTCGTGACAAAGGCTTATGCTGTGTTTTTGCACAGGTATGACAGCAAATGCGCCGGATGGTGCCGGCGGTCACCTGAAATGTCCCATGCGGCTTGCGCCGCTCCACAGAGATTTCGCAACTCTTGAGAGCGGCCCAATCTCGGTGGGAACTGGCGACAGCCCGCGATGGGCTGCAAAGCAGCCCCAAGCGGTCCATCGCAGGCTCCGCCAGCCCCCACGAAACAAGCGGAGCCCGACTCGTCCAGCGGCACAAGGCCAGAGATTGACCTCTTCGACCCTGCGCGCCATGCTGCCCTCTCCCCTACCCCACCGCCGAAAGACCATGCTTACCTGGCTGACCCGCGACTCCCTGACCTTCCCGCCCCTGGACAAGGCCCTGCACGACCCCAACGGCCTGCTCGCCGCGGGCGGCGACCTGAGCCCGGAGCGCCTGGTGCAGGCCTATCGCCATGGCTGTTTCCCCTGGTACCAGGACGGCCAACCGATCCTCTGGTGGTCACCCGACCCTCGCACCGTCCTGTTCCCGGACGAGCTGCACGTATCTCGCTCGCTGGCCAAGTTCATCCGCCAGGGCCACTACCAGGTCAGCTTCGACACTGACTTCGCCGCGGTCATCGCCGCCTGTGCCGCGCCGCGCGACTACGCCGACGGCACCTGGATCACCGACAGCATGCAAACGGCCTACTGCGAGCTGCACCGGCGTGGCATCGCCCATTCGGTGGAGGTGCGCCAGGACGGTAAGCTGGTCGGCGGCCTGTATGGCCTGGCGATGGGCCGGCTGTTCTTCGGCGAATCGATGTTCAGCCGCGCCGACAACGCCTCCAAGGTAGGCTTCGTCGCGTTGGTTGACCACCTGAAGGCCGCCGGCTTCGTGCTGATCGATTGCCAGATGCCGACCAACCACCTGCACAGCCTCGGCGCCCGCACCATCAGCCGGGCCGCCTTCGCCGAGTACCTGGCGCGCTACCTCGACCAGCCCAACATGGCCACCTGGGCTCGCTAGGCGAGTTCTGCCAGCTGGCTTACACTTAAATCAAAGTCTTGCCGAGGGGTTGATCATGACAGAGCTGGCGCGGTTGAAGTTCTATGCCACTCAGCCCCACGCCTGCAGCTACCTGCCAGACGAGCAGGCGACTACGCTGTTCCTGGACCCCAGCCAACCGATGGATGTGCATGTCTATGCCGACCTGTCGGAGATGGGTTTCCGCCGCAGTGGCGACCACCTGTACCGCCCTCACTGCCAGCACTGCAATGCCTGCGTGCCTGCACGTATCCCGGCCGCGCGCTTCATTCCCAACCGCCAGCAACGGCGCATCCTCAAGCGCAACGCCGACCTGACCGTCACCGCTGCCCGCCCGGCCTTTCGCGAAGAATATTTCGACCTCTACCGGCGCTACATCGAGCAGCGCCACGCCGACGGCGACATGTATCCGCCGAGCCGTGACCAGTTCTCCACCTTCCTGGTGCGCGACCTGCCGTTCTGCTGGTTCTACGAATTCCGCCTCGAAGGCCGGCTGATGGCCGTGGCCGTGTGCGACCTGCTGCCCAACGGCCTGTCAGCGGTCTACACCTTCTACGAGCCAGAAGAAGAACGCCGCAGCTTGGGGCGCTACGCCATCCTCTGGCAGATCACCGAAGCCCTGCGCCAGGACCTGGAGGCGGTCTACCTGGGCTACTGGATCAAGAACTGCAAGAAAATGAACTACAAGACCCAGTACCGGCCTATCGAACTGCTGATCAACCAACGGTGGGTTACCCTCAATTGAAAGCATTGGCTTGAAACACAGTTTTCGGGCATAATCCACGCCACTTTTTTGCCCGGTGCGGTTGTGCGTCGGGCCATCACTGGATACCGAGGGCTTTACTGCATGTCGAAAGAAGACAGCTTCGAAATGGAAGGTACTGTCGTCGACACCCTGCCCAACACCATGTTCCGCGTGGAGTTGGAAAACGGGCACGTCGTAACCGCGCACATCTCTGGGAAGATGCGCAAGAACTACATTCGTATTCTCACTGGCGACAAGGTCCGCGTCGAACTGACGCCGTACGACCTGAGCAAGGGCCGCATCACCTACCGTGCGCGCTAAGCTCCAGCCATGAAAAAGCCCGGCCATGTGCCGGGCTTTTTTGTGCGTGTTTTTTAGCAGCAAGGGCTGCCTTGCAGCCCTTTCGCGGCGCAAGGCCGCTCCTACAAGGATCGTGCAGGCTCTGTAGGAGCGGCCTTGCGCCGCGAAAGGGCCGCAACGCGCCCCCGCTGGTCACGCAATCTCAGCCGTGGTCTCGAAGTCGAACACCAGCTCGCCATCGCGCAAGTCGACGTGCACCACCCCGCCATGCTCGGACAGCTCGCCGAACAGGATCTCCTCGGCCAACGGCCGCTTGATCTTGTCCTGGATGAGCCGCGCCATGGGCCGCGCCCCCATCTGCACATCGTAGCCGGAGGCAGCCAGCCAGCCGCGTGCGTCATCACTGACTTCCAGCAGCACACGTTTGTCCTCGAGCTGCGCCTGCAGTTCGATGAGGAACTTGTCGACGATGCTCTTGATGGTCTCGTGGCTCAGGCGGCCGAACTGGATGATGGTGTCCAGGCGGTTGCGGAACTCCGGCGTGAAGCTCTTGCGGATCACTTCCATGGCATCGGAGGTGTGGTCCTGCTGGGTGAAGCCGATCGAGGCCCTCGCGGCGGTTTCGGCGCCGGCGTTGGTGGTCATGATCAGGATCACGTTGCGGAAGTCCGCCTTGCGCCCGTTGTTGTCGGTCAGGGTCCCGTGGTCCATCACCTGCAGCAGCAGGTTGAAGACTTCCGGGTGGGCCTTCTCGATTTCATCGAGCAGCAGCACGCAATGCGGCTGCTTGGTGATCGCCTCGGTCAACAGGCCGCCCTGGTCGAACCCGACATAGCCTGGAGGCGCACCGATCAGGCGCGACACGGTGTGCCGCTCCATGTACTCGGACATGTCGAAGCGCACCAGCTCGACACCCAGGGCCTTGGCCAGCTGGCGTGCCGCCTCGGTCTTGCCCACACCGGTGGGGCCGGCGAACAGGAACGAGCCGACCGGCTTGTCCGGCGCCTTGAGCCCGGCACGGGAGAGCTTGATCGCGGTCGCCAGCGAGTCGATGGCGGCATCCTGGCCGAACACGGTGAGCTTGAGGTCACGCTCCAGATTGCGCAGCAGCTCCTTGTCGGAGCTGGTGACATGCTTGGGCGGGATCCGCGCGATCTTGGCGACGATGTCCTCGACCTGCGACACGTCGATCCGCTTGACCCGGCTACCTTCCGGCTGCAGGCGCTGATAGGCGCCGGCTTCGTCGATCACGTCGATGGCCTTGTCCGGCATGTGCCGGTCATTGATGTAGCGCGCAGCCAGTTCGGCGGCGGCGCGCAGGGCCTCATCGCTGTACTCGATGTTGTGGTGGGTCTCGAAGCGGCCCTTCAGGCCACGCAGGATGCCCACGGTATCTTCCACCGACGGCTCGGTGACGTCGACCTTCTGGAAGCGTCGCGCCAGGGCCCGGTCCTTCTCGAAGATGCCGCGAAACTCCTGGAACGTGGTCGAGCCGATGCAACGGATGTCCCCGGAGGACAGCAGCGGCTTGAGCAGGTTGGACGCATCCATCACCCCGCCCGATGCCGCACCGGCACCGATGATGGTGTGGATCTCGTCGATGAACAGGATCGCCTGCGGGCGCTTGCGCAGCTCGCCGAGCAGCGCCTTGAAGCGTTTCTCGAAATCACCGCGGTACTTGGTACCGGCCAGCAGGGCGCCAAGGTCGAGGGAGTAGACGACACTCTGGGCCAGCAGGTCAGGCACCTGGCCGTCGACGATGCGCTTGGCCAGGCCTTCGGCGATGGCGGTCTTGCCCACGCCGGCCTCGCCGACCAGCAGCGGGTTGTTCTTGCGCCGGCGGGCAAGGATCTGGGCGACCCGCTCGACTTCCTGCTCGCGCCCCACCAGCGGGTCGATGCGGCCCAGACGGGCCAGTTCGTTCAGGTTGCTGGCATAGGCGTCCAGGGGGTTGCTCGAGGATGCGGCCTCGCCACCCTCCTCGTCCTGCATGTCCTGGTCGCTCTCGCTGTGCGAACCGTGGCCCGGCACCTTGGAGATGCCATGGGCGATGTAGTTGACCACGTCGATGCGCGCCACGCTCTGCTGCTTGAGCAGGAACACGGCCTGGCTTTCCTGTTCGCTGAAGATCGCCACCAGCACGTTGGCGCCGGTGACCTCGCGCTTGCCGGAGCTCTGCACATGGAACACGGCACGCTGCAGGACACGCTGGAAGCCCAGGGTCGGCTGGGTTTCGCGGTCCTCGTCATGAACGGGAATCAGCGGTGTGGTGGAATCGATGAACTCTTGCAGGTCGTGCTTGAGCTTGTCGAGATTGGCACCACAGGCGCGAAGAACGGTCGCGGCGGCCTCGTTGTCAAGGAGTGCAAGCAGCAGGTGCTCGACGGTCATGAACTCATGACGCTTCGAACGAGCCTCCTTGAAGGCCAGATTGAGGGTGACTTCGAGCTCGCGGTTTAACATAGCTTCACCTCATACCCAAGTGGTCGGCGATTAACCGTCCTTCTCGATTTCACAGAGTAGCGGATGCTGGCTTTCCCTGGCGTATTGGTTGACCTGCATGGCCTTTGTCTCGGCGATGTCACGGGTAAACAATCCGCACACTGCCCGCCCTTCGGTGTGGACGGTCAGCATGATTTTGGTCGCCAGCTCGCGGTTCAGATTGAAGAACGTCTCGAGCACTTCGACGACGAAATCCATTGGCGTGTAGTCATCGTTGAACAAAACCACCTTGTACATCGGTGGCGCCTGCAGGATCGGCTTGGCTTCCTGTACCGCCAGACCGGAGCCGTCGTCCTCGTTCGATTGCGGGCGATCCTGATTGAATGTTAGTCGAATCTGGCTGAGTGGTTGCATGGAAAGAATTTCATCATATCGACAGGTTAAGGTAGTGGGTTGACCGCGCAGGCCGCTTCCGGCGCGGGCGCCGTCTGACCTTGACTATCGGCAAAACGGTGTTACAACCAATAAGAACCCACCGTGGTCGATAAAGATCCGCGCAGTCAACCAGATTTTTTCGCATGGTTCGTATGCGGATGACCGGATGATACTCCAGTGATGGAGTCCTTTGCAGAGGGACATGAGGATGGCGAGCGGTAAAGTCAAGTGGTTCAACAATGCCAAGGGCTATGGTTTCGTCAACGAGGAGGGTAAAAGCGAAGACCTGTTCGCCCACTATTCGCATATCCAGATGGACGGCTACAAGACGCTCAAGGCTGGCCAGGCCGTGACCTTCGACATCGTCCAGGGCCCGAAGGGGCTACACGCCGTGAACATCTCCAACGCCGGCGCCACCCAGGCCAAGGTCGAGGCCCAGCCGGCAGGCATCACCGTACAGGCCTGACCGGCCCCACCTTCTGCAGGCACATCGGCAGCCGGCCAGCCCCGCAAGGGCTGGCCGGTTTTCATTGGCCTCACATGTGCTTGATCATCTCATCGCCGAAGCCCGAGCTGCTGACCAGCGTGGCTCCTTCCATCAGGCGCTCGAAGTCATAGGTGACGGTCTTGGCGGCGATCGCGCCGTTGGTCCCCTTGATGATCAGGTCGGCCGCCTCGGTCCAGCCCATGTGGCGCAGCATCATCTCGGCCGAGAGGATCACCGACCCCGGGTTGACCTTGTCCTGCCCGGCATACTTGGGCGCGGTGCCATGGGTGGCCTCGAACATGGCCACGGTGTCGGAGAGGTTGGCCCCCGGCGCGATGCCGATACCGCCGACCTCGGCCGCCAGGGCATCGGAGAGGTAGTCACCGTTGAGGTTGAGGGTGGCGATCACGTCGTATTCAGCCGGGCGCAGCAGGATCTGCTGGAGCATGGCATCGGCGATGGCATCCTTGACGATCACCTCACGACCGCTCTTGGGGTTCTTGAACTTCATCCACGGGCCACCGTCGAGCAGCTCGGCGCCGAACTCATCCCGTGCCACCTCGTAGCCCCAGTCCTTGAAGGCCCCCTCGGTGAACTTCATGATGTTGCCCTTGTGCACCAAAGTCAGCGATTCGCGGTCGTTATCCACCACATATTGCAGGGCCTTGCGCACCAGGCGCTTGGTACCCTCGCGGGAAACCGGCTTGACGCCGATGCCGCAATCCTGGTCGAAACGGATCTTGGTGACGCCCATTTCCTCCTTGAGGAACTTGATCACCTTGTTCGCCTCCGCAGAGCCGGCCTTCCATTCGATGCCGGCATAGATGTCCTCGGAGTTCTCGCGGAAGATCACCATGTCGACGTCCCCCGGCTTCTTGACCGGGCTCGGCACGCCCTGGAACCACAGCACCGGGCGCAGGCAGACGTACAGGTCCAACTGCTGACGCAGGGCCACGTTCAGCGAACGGATGCCCCCACCGACCGGCGTGGTCAGCGGGCCCTTGATCGACACCACATAGTCGCGCACCGCGTCGAGGGTTTCCTGGGGCAGCCAGGTGTCCTGGTCATACACCTGGGTAGCCTTCTCGCCGGCATACACCTCCATCCAGGCGATCTTGCGCTTGCCGCCGTAGGCCTTCTGCACGGCGGCATCCACCACCTTGATCATCACCGGCGAAACATCGACACCGATACCGTCGCCCTCGATGTACGGGATGATGGGGTTGTCGGGAACGTTGAGCGAATGGTCTGCATTGACGGTGATCTTGGCACCGTCCGCCGGAACCTTGATTTTCTGGTATCCCATGCTGCACTACTCCGCGTTTTCCAGGTGTGATTGGACATCCTGCGATCCAATGAGCCTAAACCACATCCGCCGACCTGCAAGGCATGCGACAACCGACCACATTGCGGATACGTCTTTGGTCTTATAAATGGGCCGATATCACTTGGCCTTGCTGATTAGCCCGAATGGTTTGGTATACTGCGCCGCGACCGAAGGGTCATCGGGGCGATCCCTAGGCAAAATGCGGACCGCCCTTGGCCATGAATGGATACCAAGCCTGGCCACTAAGCCTGTGCTGTTACCGCAGCCCAGCACTTGACGCTCGACTGATGCATCCACCATCACCGCTCGCAGCCTCTCGACTTTCCGCTCATGGCGCTGCCAGGGCGATGCGCCTACCCTGCGCACCACGAGACTCGAGCACGCTCAGCACACAGAGAGTTAACCCGCATGCCCACCCGTTCCAAGATCATCTATACCTTCACCGACGAAGCCCCCGCCCTCGCCACCTACTCGCTGCTGCCGATCATCGAAGCCTTCACCGCTTCGGCTGACATCGCCGTCGAAACCCGCGACATTTCCCTGGCTGGCCGCATCCTCGCCGCCTTCCCGGAGCAACTGGGCGCAGAGAAGCAAGTAGGCGATCACCTGGCGGAACTGGGCCAGCTGGCTACCACCCCTGAAGCCAACATCATCAAGCTGCCGAACATCAGCGCCTCGGTACCGCAGCTCAAGGCCGCGATCAAGGAACTGCAAGCCAAGGGCTTCAACATCCCGGACTACGCCGACGAGCCGGCCACCGCGGAAGAGAAGGAATCCCGCGCCCGCTACGACCGCATCAAAGGCAGCGCCGTGAACCCGGTACTGCGCGAAGGCAACTCCGACCGCCGCGCCCCGCTGTCGGTCAAGAACTATGCCCGCAAGCACCCGCACAAGATGGGCGCCTGGGCCGCCGACTCCAAGTCGCACGTTGCCCACATGACCCAGGGCGACTTCTACGGCAGCGAGAAAGCCGCACTGATCGAAGGCGATGACAGCCTGCGTATCGAGCTGGTCGCCAAGGACGGTTCCACCACCGTCCTCAAGGAAAAGACCGCCGTCAAGGCCGCTGAAGTCATCGACTGCGCCGTCATGAGCCGCAAGGCCCTGAAAGCCTTCATCGCCGAGCAGATCGCCGATGCCAAGGCCTCGGGCGTGCTGCTGTCGGTGCACCTCAAAGCCACCATGATGAAGGTCTCCGACCCGATCATGTTCGGCGTCATTGTCGAAGAATTCTACAACGACGTGCTGGCCAAGCACGCCACCGAGCTCGCCCAGGTCGGCTTCAACGCCAACAACGGCATCGGCGACCTGTACGCCCGCATCAAGGACTTGCCAGCCGACAAGCAGGCCGAGATCGAAGCCGACATCCAGGCCCTGTACGCCGTTCGCCCGGCGCTGGCCATGGTCAACTCCGACAAGGGCATCACCAACCTGCACGTACCGAGCGACGTCATCGTCGACGCCTCGATGCCTGCGATGATCCGCGACTCGGGCAAGATGTGGAACACCGCCGGTGAACTGCAAGATGCCAAGGCTGTCATCCCGGACCGCTGCTACGCCGGCATCTACCAGGCCGTCATCGAAGACTGCAAGGCCAACGGCGCCTTCGACCCGACCACCATGGGCAGCGTGCCGAACGTCGGCCTGATGGCGCAGAAGGCCGAGGAATACGGCTCCCACGACAAGACCTTCCAGATCAAGGCCGACGGCGTCGTGCGCGTGGTCGACAGCAAGGGCCAGGTGCTGCTGGAGCAGAACGTCGAGGCCGGCGACATCTTCCGCATGTGCCAGACCAAAGACGCGCCGATCCAGGACTGGGTCAAGCTGGCCGTCAACCGTGCCCGCCTGAGCAACACCCCGGCGGTGTTCTGGCTGGACCCTGCCCGCGCCCACGACGGCGTCATGATCGAGAAGGTACAAAAGTACCTGAAGGACCACGACACCAGCGGCCTGGACATCCGCATCCTGGCGCCGGTCGATGCCATCAAGTTCTCCCTGGCCCGCATCCGCGAAGGCAAGGACACCATCTCGGTGACCGGCAACGTACTGCGTGACTACCTGACCGACCTGTTCCCGATCATGGAGCTGGGCACCAGCGCCAAGATGCTGTCGATCGTCCCACTGATGAGCGGCGGCGGCCTGTTCGAGACCGGCGCCGGCGGTTCGGCACCCAAGCACGTGCAGCAGCTGGTCGAAGAGAACTTCCTGCGTTGGGACTCGCTGGGTGAATTCCTGGCCCTGGCCGCTTCCCTGGAGCACCTGGGCAACACCTACGACAACCCGCGCGCCAAGGTCCTGGCCAACACCCTGGACCAGGCCACCGGCAAGTTCCTCGACACCAACAAGTCGCCTTCGCGCAAGGTCGGCGGTATCGACAACCGCGGCAGCCACTTCTACCTGACCCTGTACTGGGCCGAGGCCCTGGCCGCCCAGAACGACGACGCAGCCCTGCAGGCACGCTTCGCGCCGCTGGCCAAGACCCTGGCCGAGAACGAAGCGACCATCGTCGCCGAGCTGGCCGCTGTCCAGGGCAAGCCAGCCGACATCGGTGGTTACTACGCCCCGGATGCCGAGCTGACCGCCAAGGTGATGCGCCCAAGCCAGACCCTCAACAGCGCCATCGCCGCCCTGTAAGGTTCGCTTGAAGTAACACCACAAACCCCGGCCACGCACCGGGGTTTGTGCTTTCTGGATAAACGATTTCTGGCCGCCAGCGCGGACTCTGTGGGAGCGGGTTTACCCGCGAATGCGATGGCGAATCCACTGACGCATTCGCGGGTAACCCCGCTCCCACAAAGGCTGTGCAAGCCTCCAAGGAGCTGTTCATGACCTGGCAACCCCACATCACTGTCGCCACCGTCGTCGAGCACGACGGCAAGTTCCTCTTCGTCGAGGAGTTCAAGGCCAACCAACACGTGTTCAACCAGCCCGCCGGCCACCTGGAGCCCAACGAGACCCTACCCCAGGCTGCCCTGCGCGAAACCCTCGAGGAAACCGCCTGGGAGGTCGAACTCACCGGCGTGGTCGGCATCTACCTCTACACAGCCCCCAGCAACGGCGTGACCTACCAGCGCGTCTGCTTCGCCGCCCGCCCCGTGCGCCACCACCCCGACCGCGCGCTGGACAGCGACATCGTGCGCGCCGTCTGGCTGACCCGTGAAGAGCTGCTGGCCGCCCCTGCGCGCTGGCGCAGCGAACTGGTGCCACGCTGCCTGGACGACTACCTTGCCGGCCCGCTGCACAGCCTCGCGCTGCTACGCGACTGACGCGAAGGCCTTGGCCTGATAGAATCGGAATTTTTCCCCCAGATACACACCGGTAGCCATGACCAGCCCAGCATTCAAAGACCCCGCCAAGACCCGCGTCATCGTCGGCATGTCCGGCGGCGTGGACTCTTCCGTCTCCGCCCTTCTGCTCATGGAGCAGGGCTACCAGGTGGAAGGTCTGTTCATGAAGAACTGGGAAGAAGACGACGGCACCGAATACTGCACCGCCCGCGAAGACCTGGCCGACGCCCAGGCCGTGTGCGACCGCATCGGCATCAAGCTGCACACCGCCAACTTCGCCGCAGAATACTGGGACAACGTGTTCGAGCACTTCCTCGAGGAATACAAGGCAGGCCGCACGCCGAACCCGGACATCCTCTGCAACCGCGAGATCAAGTTCAAGGCGTTCCTCGACTACGCCCTGTCCCTGGGCGCCGACCTGATCGCCACCGGCCACTACGTGCGCCGGCGCGACACCGGCGAGCTCACCGAGCTGCTCAAGGGCCTGGACCCGAACAAGGACCAGAGCTACTTCCTGCACGCTGTCGGCGGCAAGGAGATCGCCCGCACCCTGTTCCCGGTGGGTGAGCTGGAAAAGCCCGAGGTGCGCGCCATCGCCGAGAAGCACGGCCTGGCCACGGCTAAGAAGAAGGACTCCACCGGCATCTGCTTCATCGGCGAGCGCCGCTTCAGCGACTTCCTCAAGCAGTACCTGCCTGCCCAGCCCGGCGACATCGAAACCACCGACGGAGAAGTGATCGGCCGCCACCACGGCCTGATGTACCACACCATCGGCCAGCGCCAGGGCCTGGGCATCGGCGGCCTGAAGGATGCCGGCGACGAGCCGTGGTACGTGCTGCACAAGGACCTCGCCCGCAACGTGCTGGTGGTCGGCCAGGGCAACGAACACCCTTGGTTGTTCTCCCGCGCCCTGCTGGCCTCGGAGATCTTCTGGGTCAACCCGGTCGACCTGGGCAGCCCGCGCCGGCTCACCGCCAAGGTGCGCTACCGCCAGGGCGACCAGGCGTGCACCCTGGAACGCACCGAGGGCGGCTACCGCGCGGTGTTCGACGAACCACAGCGTGCCGTCACGCCAGGCCAATCGGTGGTGTTCTACGATGGCGAGGTGTGCCTGGGCGGCGGCGTGATCGAGGCTGCCGAGCCCTGGAGCCCACGCCAATGACCAATCTCCAGGAGCAACTGGTCGCCCTGGGCGGCGTGTTCCAGGCTGCGGTGCTGGTCGACCGCATCGCCCGAACCGGCCAGGCCAGCGAGGCCAATATCGGCTGCATGCTCGGCAGCCTGCTGGTCCGCGACCCCAAGGACACCCTGGAGGTGTTCGGCGGTGACGACCTGAACCTGCGTGACGGCTACCGCGCGCTGGTCGGCGCCCTGGAACGCGACCCCAGCAGCCTGCAGCGAGAGCCCCTGCGCTATGCACTGTCGATGCTGGGTCTGGAGCGTCAGCTGGCCAAGCGCGACGACATGCTCGACACCATCGGCAAGCGCCTGCCGCAGATCCAGGCCCAGGCCGACCACTTCGGCCTGGTTCACGATAATGTCATCGCTTCCAGTGGAGCCTTGTACCAGGACACCCTGAGCACCTTGCGCCAGCGGATCCAGGTGCACGGCGACATGCGCTTCCTGCAGCAGGCCGGCAACGCCTCGAAGATCCGCGCCCTGCTGCTGGCCGGCATCCGCGCCGCGCGCCTGTGGCGCCAGCTGGGTGGGCACCGCTGGCAGCTGGTGTTCAGCCGGCGCAAGTTGCTCAACCAGCTGTACGACATGATGCGCGCGCCTTCCTGAAGGACCAACGCAAGCCCTGTAGGAGCGGCCTTGCGCCGCGAAAGGGCCGCCAAGCGGCCCCGGCGATCCAAGCCAGATCCAAGACCCGGGGTCCGCTGCGCGCCCCTTTCGCGGCGCAAGGCCGCTCCTACAGGGGCACTGCAACATGATTCATAGCGCTGACCTTTGGTCAGCCACCCAACTGCGGCGCAATTTTCATGTATGATATGCGCCCTTCCAAAAGCCTGACTGTCCGAGAACACCCCATGCAGCTCTCCTCGCTCACTGCGGTTTCCCCTGTAGACGGCCGCTACGCCGGCAAAACCCAGGCCCTGCGCCCCATCTTCAGCGAATTCGGCCTGATCCGTTTCCGCGCCCTGGTCGAGGTGCGCTGGCTCCAGCGCCTGGCCGCCCACCCGCAGATCGGCGAAGTGCCGGCATTCTCCGCCGAAGCCAACGCCCTGCTGGACAGCCTGGCCACCGATTTCAAGCTCGAGCACGCCGAACG
Organism: Pseudomonas sp. NY15356; assembly: GCF_048068175.1. Classification (NCBI taxonomy): domain Bacteria; kingdom Pseudomonadati; phylum Pseudomonadota; class Gammaproteobacteria; order Pseudomonadales; family Pseudomonadaceae; genus Pseudomonas; species Pseudomonas sp. NY15356. Next base: position 20,145 of record NZ_JBLUPW010000014.1, read on the forward strand.
CGTCAAGGAAATCGAGCGCACCACCAACCACGACGTCAAGGCTATCGAATACCTGCTCAAGGAGCAGGCCGCGACCCTGCCGGAACTGGCCAAGGTCAGCGAGTTCATCCACTTCGCCTGCACCAGCGAGGACATCAACAACCTGTCCCACGCCCTGATGCTGCGCGCCGGCCGTGACGACGTGTTGCTGCCGCTGATGCGCCAGATCGCCGATGCCATTCGCGCCCTGGCCCACCAGTACGCCGACGTGCCGATGCTGTCGCGCACCCACGGCCAGCCGGCTTCGCCGACCACCCTGGGCAAGGAGCTGGCCAACGTGGTCTACCGCCTGGAGCGCCAGATCGCCCAGGTTGCCGCCGTGCCGCTGCTGGGCAAGATCAACGGTGCCGTGGGCAACTACAACGCCCACCTGTCGGCCTACTCGCAGATCGACTGGGAAGCCAACGCCCGCGCCTTCATCGAGGACGAGCTGGGCCTGGTGTTCAACCCCTACACCACCCAGATCGAGCCGCACGACTACATCGCCGAGCTGTTCGACGCCATCGCCCGCTTCAACACCATCCTGATCGACTTCGACCGCGACGTGTGGGGCTACATCTCCCTGGGCTACTTCAAGCAGAAGACGGTCGCCGGCGAAATCGGCTCCTCGACCATGCCGCACAAGGTCAACCCGATCGACTTCGAGAACTCCGAAGGCAACCTGGGTATCGCCAACGCGCTGTTCCAGCACCTGGCCAGCAAGCTGCCGATCTCCCGCTGGCAGCGCGACCTGACCGACTCCACCGTGCTGCGCAACCTGGGCGTGGGCTTCGCCCACAGCGTCATCGCCTACGAAGCCAGCCTCAAGGGCATCGGCAAGCTGGAAATCAACACCCAGCGCATCGCCGCCGACCTGGACGCCTGCTGGGAAGTGCTCGCCGAGCCGATCCAGACCGTCATGCGTCGCTTCAACATCGAGAACCCCTACGAGAAGCTCAAGGAGCTGACCCGTGGCAAGGGCATCACCCCTGACGCGCTGCTGACCTTCATCGACGGCCTGGACATGCCGGCCGAAGCCAAGGCCGAGCTCAAGCTGCTCACCCCGGCGACCTACATCGGTAACGCCGCAGCGCAGGCCAAGCGCATCTAAGCTGATCCTCGCGTTCAACGCCCGGCTTGGCCGGGCGTTTTTATTCCCGGATAAAAACTACGTTTTTTCAATAGGTTGAACATGAATCCTGATACTCCACTGCAGCTGCTCGGCGGCCTGACAGCCCGTGAATTCCTGCGTGACTACTGGCAGAAGAAACCCCTGCTGGTGCGCCAGGCCTTCCCGGACTTCGAAAGCCCCCTCGACCCCGACGAGCTGGCCGGCCTGGCCCTGGAAGAGGAAGTCGAGTCGCGCCTGGTGCTCGAGCACGGCGAGCGCCCCTGGGAGCTGCGCCGCGGCCCGTTCGCCGAGGACAGCTTCGCCGACCTGCCGGCGCGTGACTGGACCCTGCTGGTCCAGGCAGTGGACCAGTTCGTGCCGGAAGTGGCCGAACTGCTGGAACACTTCCGCTTCCTGCCCAGCTGGCGCATCGACGACGTGATGGTCAGCTTCGCAGCGCCCGGCGGCAGCGTCGGCCCGCACTTCGACAACTACGACGTGTTCCTGCTCCAAGGCCATGGCAAGCGCAACTGGAAGATCGGCCAGATGTGCGACAGCGACAGCCCACTGATCGAGCACGCCGACCTGCGCATCCTCGCCGACTTCGAGCAGAGCAACGAGTGGACCCTGGAGCCCGGCGACATGCTCTACCTGCCGCCTCGCCTGGCCCACTACGGCGTGGCCGAGGACGACTGCCTGACCTACTCGGTAGGTTTCCGCGCCCCGAGCGCCGCCGAAGTGCTGACCCACTTCACCGACTTCCTCAGCCAGTTCCTGCCCGAAGAAGAGCGCTACAGCGACGCCGACGCCCAGCCGGCCAGCGACCCGCACCAGATCCAGCACGATGCCCTGGACCGCCTCAAGGCCCTGCTGGCCGAGCACATGGGTGACGAGCGCCTGTTGCTGACCTGGTTCGGCCAGTTCATGACCGAGCCGCGCTACCCGGAGCTGGTGTCCGGCGAGGAGCTGAGCGAAGACGACCTGGTCGACAGCCTGGAACAGGGCGCCATCCTGATCCGCAACCCCAGCGCGCGCCTGGCCTGGTCGGAGGTCGACGATAACCTACTGCTGTTCGCCAGCGGCCAGAGCCGCCTGCTCTCGGGCCACTTGCGCGAGCTGCTGAAGCTGGTGTGCGCCGCCGACGCCCTGCACATCGAAAACCTTGTACAGTGGCTGGAAGACGAAGAAGGCCTGACACTGCTCTGCCAACTGGTCAAACAAGGAAGCCTGGGGTTTGCCAATGAATAAGATCAGCGTTCGCCTCGCCGACTGGCACAAAGACAACGCCGATATCCGCCGTATCCGCGAAGCGGTGTTCGTTGCCGAGCAGCACATTCCGCCAGAGCTGGAGTTCGACGCGGAGGACCAGGACGCCCTGCACTTCCTGGCCCTGGAGGGCGACTACCCGATCGGCACCGCCCGCTTGCTGCCCGACGGTACCATCGGTCGCATCTCGGTACTCAAGGACTGGCGCGGCCTGAAGGTCGGCGACATGCTGGTGCGCGCAGTGATCATCGAGGCGCAGAACCGCGACCTCAAGCAACAGATGCTCAGCGCCCAGGTCCATGCCACGCCGTTTTACGAGCGCCTGGGCTTCCGGGTGGTCAGCGAGGAATTCCTCGAAGCCGGCATTCCCCATGTGGACATGGTGCGCGACTCTCGCGAGCCGGCCTGAGATTGCGCCTCCAGCACCTGTTGTAGGAGCGGCCTTGCGCCGCGAAAGGGCTGCATCGCAGCCCCGTCGCCTTGTGCGACGACGCTCGAACCTGGGGCCGCCTTGCGGCCCTTTCGCGGCACAAGGCGGCTCCTACAGGTCTGCGCCCACCCGAAAACTGTATATCCATCCAGATAAAGCTTGCCTACACGCCCTGGCTTGCGCATTCTAGTGCTCATCATTTTCCGATGAAGCACTTCCGGCCATGCGCCTGTTCCTCTGCGAAAAACCCTCCCAGGCAAAAGACATCGCCAAGGTCCTCGGCGCCAACCGCAAGGCCGACGGCTGCTGGCAAGGCACCGACGTCTGCGTGACCTGGTGCATCGGCCACCTGCTCGAAACCGCCCCGCCCGACAGCTACGACGAACGCTACAAGCGCTGGAACCTGGCCGACCTGCCGATCATCCCGGAAAAATGGAAGATGCTGGTCAAGCCCAAGACCGCCAGCCAGTTCAAGGCAGTCAAGCGGCTGCTGGGCGAAGCCCGGGAGCTGGTGATCGCCACCGATGCCGACCGAGAAGGCGAAATGATCGCCCGCGAGCTGGTGGAACATTGCCGCTACCGCGGGCCGATCCAGCGCCTGTGGCTTTCGGCCCTGGACGACGCCTCGATCCGCAAGGCCCTGGCGCGCCTGCTGCCAGGGCAGGACACCTTCAGCCTGTACCACTCGGCCCTGGGCCGCTCCCGCGCCGACTGGCTGATCGGCATGAACATGAGCCGCCTGTTCACCCTGCTCGGCCGCCAGTCCGGCTACCAGGGCGTATTGCCGGTGGGCCGGGTGCAGACTCCAACCCTGCGGCTGGTGGTGGACCGCGACCGCAGCATCACCGACTTCGTGCCCGTGCCCTACTGGGCCATCGAGGTGCAGCTGGAAAGCGCCGGGAGCGTCTTCAATGCCCAGTGGCGCGCGCCTGAAGACGCCTGCGACGACCAGGGCCGCTGCCTGAACCAGGCCCTGGCCCAGCAGGCCGCAGCCGCCATCGGCGCTGCCGGCAGCGCCCAGGTGACCAAGGTCGCCACCGAGCGCGTACGCGAAGCCGCGCCCCTGCCCTTCGACCTGGGCACCCTGCAGGAGGTGTGCTCGAAGAAGCTCGGCCTCGGTGCCCAGGAAACCCTGGACATCGCCCAGGCCCTGTACGAAACCCACAAGCTGATCACCTACCCGCGCAGTGATTGCGGCTACCTGCCGCTCAGCCAGCATGCCGAGGCCCCCGCGATCCTGGCGGCCCTGCAACGCGTCGACGCCAGCCTCGCGCCACTGCAGCCGCACCTGGAACCGCAACGCCGCTCCCGGGCCTGGAACGACGCCAAGGTCAGCGCCCACCACGGTATCATCCCCACCGCCGCCGCCAGCGACCCCTCGCGTCTGCCGCCCAAGTACAAGGCGGTGTACACCCTCATCCGCGCCCGCTACCTGGCGCAGTTCCTGCCCAACCATGAATACGACCGCACCCAGGCCGAGTTCGACTGCGTCGGCCACGCCTTGCGCGCGGTGGGCAAGCAGATCGTCGAGCCTGGCTGGCGCCGCGCCCTGCCCGAGGCGCTGACACCCGCCAAGGGCCGCGAAGCACCGCCCGCGCAAGTGCTGCCGCCGTTGCATCACGGCCAGGCCTGCGCCGTGCGTGGCCTGCAGCTCAAGGACCTGTGGACCCAGCCACCCAAGCCCTTCACCGAAGGCGACCTGATCAAGGCAATGAAGAACGTGGCCAAGCTGGTGGACGACCCACTGCTCAAGCAGAAGCTCAAGGAAACCACCGGCATCGGCACCGAGGCCACCCGCGCCAGCATCATCCAGGGCCTGCTCGACCGCGGCTACCTGGTCAAGCACGGCAAGGCCCTGTCCGCCACGCCGGCGGCGTTCAGCCTGATCGATGCCGTGCCCCGGGCCATCGCCGACCCGGGCACCACGGCCATCTGGGAACAGGCGCTGGACATGGTGCAGAGCGGTGAGATGAGCCTGGAGGAATTCGTCGCCCGGCAGTCGGCATGGATGGGCAAGCTGGTACAGCGCTGCAGCGGCATGCGCCTGACCATCAGCGGGCCGCCGGTGCCGGCTGGGGGGAAAGGGGCCCCCTGGAAGAAGAAGCGGCGCGCTTCCGGGAAAGGTACCGAGAACAAAACCACCAGCCGCAAGCCAAGGCAGCCACGGCGCAAGGCCTCCAGCTAATGTATCGCCTGCCTGGCCTTATCGCGGGACAAGCCCGCTCCCACAAGGATCGCACTGTCTCCAGCGTCTGTGGGAGCGGGCTTGCCCCGCGATTGCGCCGGGGTAGGCGAACCCCAGCCTCAGGTCCCGCTCTTGAGCCGACTGAACGCCCGTGTCAGCTCGCGGTTGAACTGCTTGCCATTGTCATTCTTGCTGTACAACCGAGCCCTCACCTCGGCAGGTGGGTAGGTCCCCGGCGACTGGCGGATCTGCGGGTCCACCAAGCGGTCCGCAGCCGTGATCGCATTGGCATAGTGGATGGTATCGGTGATCGGCGCGATCACCTCCGGCCGCATCAGGTAGTCCATCAGCTTCCAGGCGGCGTCAGGATGCGGCGCATCCTTGGGCACCACCAGGGCGTCGAGCCAGATCAGCGTGCCTTCCTTGGGAATGCTGTAGTCCAGGCTGAACCCCTTGCCCGCCGCCTGGGCCTGGGCCTGGGCGATGGCCACGTTGCCATTCCATGACATCGCCACGCAGGTCTCGCCGTTGGCCAGGTCGTTGATGTTGCGGTCGTTGTCGAAATAGCGGATGTACGGGCGGACCTTGCGCAGGTGCGCCTCGGCGGCCTTCAGGTCTTCCATGCGCTGCTGGTTGATGTCCAGCCCCAGGTAGCGCATCGCCGCGGCGAACACCTCGTTGGGGTCGTTGAGCAGGCTCACCCCACAATCGGCGAATTTCGCCACCACCTGCGGGTCGAACAGCATCGCCCAGCTGTCGCGTGGCGCATCCTCGAGCCGCGCCGCCACTGCCTGCGCCTGATAGCCCACCCCAGTGGTGCCCCAGGCATAGGTACCGGCATAGCGGTTGCCCGGGTCGAACACTGCCATGTGCTGGCGGAACTCCTCGCCGACGCCCGCCAGGTGTGGCAGCTTGCTTTTGTCCAGCGGTTGCAGGGCACCGCTGGCGATCGCCCGGCTCAAATGCTGGCCAGCGCTGAGCACCACGTCGTAACCGCTGCCGCCGGTGAGCAACTTGGTCTCGGCCGTCTCCAGCGAGTCGAAGTGGTCGGCCACCACATGGATACCGGTCTGCTTCTCGAAGTTGCTCAAGGTATCGGGCGCGAGGTACTCGCCCCAGATGTACAGGTTGACGGTCGGCTGTCGTGCGTCGGCTGCCTGGGCCGCCGACGCACAACAGCCCAGGGCGACCGCCAGGGCCAGCGGGCGCGCGTTCATCAGCGGCCTCCGGCAGCGTATTGCGGCATGGTGATGCAGGCGACGTTGCCGCCGCCGAGCAGGATTTCCCGGGAATTCTCGATGCCGATGATGCGATGGTCGGGGAACAGCTCGGCCAGGGTGGCCTGGGCCACGCTGTCGTTGCGGTCACCGAACAGCGGCACGACGATGGCCGAGTTGCCGGCGTAATAGTTGATGTAGGAGGCGCAGATGCGGGTACCGGCTTGGCGCAGGTGGGTGCCGTCAACCTGGTCCAGGCCTGCGGCCTCCTCGGCGGTCCACTCCAGCACCTGGGGTTGCGGCAGCTTGTGCACCTTCAGCTCACGGCCACGGCAGTCACGGGTACTGCGCAGGATATCGTAGGCCTCCTGGTAGATTTCCCACTGCGGGTCGTTGCGGTCATCGGTCCATTGCAGTACCACCTCGCCCGGACGCACGAAGCACGCCAGGTCGTCCACGTGGCCGTCGGTCTCGTCGAACTTGCAGCCACGCGGCAGCCAGATCACTTGCTCGGCGCCCAGGTAGTCCTCGAGCCTGCGGGTGACTTCCTCCTTGCCCAGATGAGCATTGCGGTTACGGTTGAGCAGGCACTGCTCGGTGGTCAGCAAGCTGCCTTGGCCATCGCTCTGGATGCCGCCGAGTTCCGCGATCAGCGGCGCGCGGTAGCGGTCCAGGCCTTCGATTTCGAGCATCTTCTGGGCAATCTGGTCGTCCTTGTCCCATGGGTAGTACAGGCCGCCGTCCAGGCCACCATAGGCGTTGAACTCGAAGTCCACGCCACGCACTTCGCCAGTGCCATCGTTGACCACGAAGCACGCACCACTGTCACGGAACCAGGTGTCGTTGCAGGTCATCTCCACCACCCGCACCTGGGCCGGCAGCAAGCGCCGGGCATTGGCATACTGGGCAGCGGAAGCACACACGGTCACCGGCTCGCTGGAGGCAATGGCGGTGACGATATCGACCCAGACCTTCTGGGCAGGCTTGCCGCCGTTGCGCCATACATCCGGGCGCTCCGGCCAACCGAGCCAACAGCGCGCCTTGCGCTCGAATTCGCCGGGCAGGCGGAAACCATCGGCCTTGGGAGTGGTGGTCAGCGTACGCGCCATGGGTCGAACCTCGTCATCGGTGAGTGATGACTGCACGCTACGCCGGCCCGCCGCGCCCTTCCAACGATGAAAATTTCACGATAGGTGAATTGAATTCAGGATTCGGCAATCTGTTCGATGAACCATTCGATGAATTGGGCCACAGCGCCCCGCTCCAGGCGCAGCCGCTCGCACACTAGCGCGTATTGGCCCTGGGCTGTCACGCTGGCGCTGAACGGGCGCACCAGACGACCACTTTGCAGGTCGGACTGGCAGGTCAGGTTGTCGCCCATCGCCACCCCCTGCCCCAGCACAGCGGCTTCCAGGGCCAGCGCCGCATGGGGAAAGTACAACTGGCGGGTGGGCAAGGCGTCCTCGGCATGGGTCGCCAGCCATGTGGTCCAGGTGCGCCCGTCCTGGTCGTCATGCAGCAGGCAATGGCGCACCAGGTCGCGCGGCCGCTTCAGCCCACCCTGGTTGAACAGCCCGGGGCTGCACACCGGGAAGAATTGCAACAGCGGCAAGGGCCGGACGAAATGGGTGCTGGCATCCAGCGCACTGGTGCCATAGGTGATGGCGATGTCCACATCCACCGCCGGAGCGCCGGCATCGATGGGCTGTTCGAGCAAATGAAGGGTGATGTGCGGGTAGCGGCTGCTGAAATCGGCGAGCCTGGCCACCAGCCATTTCTGCGCAAGCTCTGCCGTCACTGCGACCCTTAGCACCGCCTGGGATGCAGGGTCGCGCAGTTCGTCACAGGCCTTGCCGATGAGTTCGAAGGCCTGCTGCAGGTGATGCAGCAGACGCTCGGCCTCGGCACTGGGCCGCACCTGCCGGCCTGTCCGCTCGAACAGCGCAACGCCGAGCTGGTCTTCCAACTGGCGGATCTGGTGGCTCACGGCACTGTCGGTCACGCACAGCTCGGCGGCGGCACGGCCGAAATGGCCGTGGCGGGCAGCGCACTCGAAGGTGCGCAGGGCGGTCAGGGAAGGCAGGCGGCGCATGGGCAGGTTTGCGCAACGGCAATCGGAGCGGGACATATAGCACAGTATCCTCGGCCCGTCACCGTACGACGCTGCCCATGCGCGACCAAGCCGCTCAGGGCTCCAAGTCGAACGAGATGGGCACTTTCCAGTCGCGTGCGTGTTTTCTCAGGGCCTTGCGCGTCAGGTCCATACGCACCTCCAGCTCACGCCGGTTGATCTCTTCCTGCATCCGATCGATCACCTCCCGTGGCGCCTGCGCCTCGAACAACCGCTCCAACGCAGCATGCTGGGCATCCGGTACTTCGAACATCGTTGGGTAGCGTTCATCGAGGTAGCGGTTCCAGAAAGGCTGTTCGGTGATCCAGACGACCAAAGTGCTTTCCAGCTGGTCCGCTTGCACCTGCAACGCTGCCCGCTCGACATCCTCGTCCGTGACATCGGCCAAGGGACGATAATCCATGGTCACCTGCTCCAGGTTCAGGTCCAGTCGGTCATTGAGCTCCAGGCGAAACGCCAAAGTCACCTCGATGGACTCGTTGCCCCGATTGGCCAGTTGCTGCGCATGCCTGTAGGCGAAGTCGTCCAGTTGATCCAGGCGCCAGAGCTGTCCTGCCAGCGCCAACAACGCCCGGGCACTCTCAGTGTCGCTGGACAACGCCTTCCAGACACGCACCCGGACTTCCAGATTGAGGAAGCACAGCATGGCGTTGTCCTGGCAGGTCTGCGCCAAGGCGTTGGCGAGCAGCTCCTGACGGATATCGGGATTGTCCCGCATCACCACGAGCATCTGCCCCACCCGGTTGGCCAGGTCTCGGGCCGAGGCATCCCAGGCAAAACCCTCGGACGTCGACAGTTGCGCGACCAGATGAAAGAAGTTCCGGCTCTCGGTCAATGTTTCCACGTGAGGCCAATCCATGGCCATATCGTCGCGTGCAGCCGGGGCAACGAAATCCTGCCAACGCAGGCGCTGCAATACACGGCTATGGTCTGGCTCATGCCATCGGCGTTGCTGGGCGGCAGTGTCGATCGCTTCGTGCTCGATACGCACCCGCCCGTTGCGCCACACCAACGATCGCGTGAGATCAGCCGGAACATCGCTCAGTTCGTTGCCGCGGATATCGAAGTTGCTCAGGCGTTGGTGCTGCACCACCCCCTGCGGCACAGTCAGCAACTTGGCGTCCCGCAGCAGCAGTGTATTGAGGTCGGGCATGCCGGCAACGGAGGGCGCCGTGTACAACGGATTGTTCGAAAGATTCAGGTACACCAACGCACGGCATCTGGCTATTCGCTCAGCCTGGAGCCTGTTGAGCACGATGCGATTGCCCGAAAGGTCCAGCACCTCCAGCTGGTTGACGAATATCGGGTGCAACGGCAGCTCACGCAGTCGGCAATTGGTGATTTCCAAGCCTCGCAGGTTGAAAAAGGCCTGCAGGAACCCATCAGGAATCCGTTCCAGGCGCACACTACGCAACGCCAGCACACTCACATGCGGGAACTTGATCCGGTCCGGCAAGCTCGGCAGGCTTTTCAATGCACTCATGCCTTCACCGCCATAGGAGAGCATATAGACGGAGTCAATCTCCTGCCTGGCCTGCTCCGGGACCAGATGCCGCCAGCAATTGATCAACCCCTCCTGCACCATCCGCCGGCACCTGCGCTCCGCTGGGCTGATAGTCGCCCATTGCCAACGCCTGAGCGTTCGACGCAATTCGCGATATTGTTCATCCAAATCGTCCAGGACGGCTTGTACGCCCCCTTCCCGCTCCTGCTCTTGTACTTGCACGATCCACTGTTCGATCTGCTGGTCATTGAAATCCGGGTACAGGTGTCGCACGCGTGCGGCGATCCCGCGGGGCCTGCGAGCCCCTATCCGGAACCAGCCGCCACTGAGCGGGTAGCCGATACGGCCATCACTCAGTTGCAGAGGCGCCAGGAACGCACCGGCGGGCTGATGCCCACCCAACACGCTGAGCATCTCCTCACGGTTGAGGACCACCCTGTTCACCAGCCAAGCCCGCAATGCCTGGGCAAAGGGCTGTTCACGGCCAAAGGCAGCCTGTTCGGTCTCGTCGAAGGCATCGGCCAGGGCTTCGAACAGTTCGCCGGCCTCGCCAAAGGCCTGGCCCTGTGCGTCGGTCAGCAGGAACTGACCCTCCAGGTGAACCAGGCGGTAGAGCGGGCCCTGGCCCGACGTCATCAACAACGGCCCCAGCCCCTCGCCGTCGAACAGCGCCCAACGCGCTCCGTTCGTCATGTGCGGGAGGTTCGCCAGCAGCCTGAGTACGACCTTGGCCAGGTCCAGGGTTTGCGGGGTGTCGAAACACAATGCCTCCAAGGCCCGGGCGCCCCGAATGCGCAAACTGTGCGCACGGGCCAGCTCGGCCAGGCGCCACGGCACCTGCCCGGTATCGATCAAGCGTTGGCGCTCTTCTTCGCTTGCCGTCTCCAGCACCTGCTCCGCCGCCCGGCGATGGAGGCTGGCAAAGTCCCGGCGCAAGACCTGCATCTCGGCGTCCAGCGGGTTGAGCGCGTCGTACAGGTGCTGCACAAAGCCTCGCCGCTGCGCCCATAGCGCATCGGCCAGGCCTTCGTCATCCACCACATCGACGGCCACATAGCTGCGTGCCTGGGTCAGCAGGGCCTGGTCGAGGTCAGACCGCCCTTGCCGCAAACCGCTCATCAGGTCCCGGACGCGGTTGGCCAGTACCACACGCTGTACCGTATCGACCAGCTCGCCGTCCGGCGCCCGGCCATAGACATGCAACCCACGCAGATCGTCCGCACCGAGCCCATGCAGGGCCATGACCTGCTCGATCTGCTCGGTCGAGAGCAACCGGAACAGGCCGCCCAGGCGACGGAACATCCTGTGGGTGTCGTCCCACTCGCCCGGCTGCTCGCTCCACAGTCGCCAGGCACCGGCCCCGTTGTGCACCACTTGCGGCGCATGACGGTCACGGGCACGCAGGCGCCAGGTTCCGGCCGTGTCCTGCCACACCTGGTAGAAACGCCCTTGCATGTTTATCCAGCGCAGCTCGCCCTGGCCATGGATGCCTTGCGCGTCGGGCGTTGCCTCGCTGGGCGGTGGCGCACTGCGGTAGGCAACCAGGTCCGTCTGCTCGCCTGGCACATACCACTGGCCTGCGCCGTTACGCATCACCACCGGCGAATCGCGGTCCTGGGTGCGCAAATGCCAGGTGTCTTCGTTGCGCTGAGCGACTTCGTAGTGATGACCGTCCAGCTCGATCCACTGCTGTTCGCCCAGCGTCTGGATGCCACGCTCGTCCGCGAGCGCCTGCTCAGGCGGCGGCTCGCTGCGAAAGGGTGCCAGGTCTTGGTTCCACAGTTTCTCGCTGCCATCCTCCAGCAAGGTCGGCACCAGCCGGTCCACCGCCGCCGCACGGTTCCAGGACGAGCGCAGGGCAATCTCACCTGCACTCAACACGCCAAGGATCGCGACCTCTTCTATCACATTGGTGACGTGCTCGAGGGCTGCCTTGGTATCCCCTTCGTACCAATCCTTGACGGACTGGAACACCTGCTCCAGAAGCTCCCAGGCCATCACGGCGAGCAGCGCAGTGCCAATGGCGGGCACGAACAGCCCTGCCATGCCCAACAACGTCCAGCCTGCGGTTTCGAGCCAGGCGTGGTAGGCCTCCTGCTTGGCACGGTCGATCCTGGCGACAGGCGCTGCCAGGGTCGCCGCGTCTTCCTTGATCTGAGCGATGCGCGCTTTTGCCAGGTGTTCGAACAACGGCTTCGGGTAGGCCTTCATGTGCTCGTCCAGGTCGCGGGTGGCCCAGTCCGCGACGTCTCCCAGACGTTTGATGACCTTGCTGAAGAACGAGGGCCTGTCGCGATGGAGCACGAAGCGGCTGAAGAAATGCCGATACTCGGCGTTTCGCAGACGCTTGCCCAGGATCTTGCGGGCGAATGCATCGAGGTTGTCTGCCGCACACCACGGGCTGACCGGATCATCGGGGATGTAGACCAAAACCCGTTTGCTGGAATACCCCCCCAAGCCGCCCTTGACGGCATCGAGCACGACGATCTGTTGCAGGTCGCATCCGAATGCACGCAACTGCTTGGCAGTCACCGGCAACCCGTCCAACGATCCGGGTTCTGCACTTTCATGCAAGCGGATCACCACCTGCAGCTCAGACCAGGACAGTATCTTTTCGCTGTAGGCCTTGAATGCATCGACCGTCATCGATGAGCGCTGCAGCTCGGCCAAGGCAGTCTTGAAATCCCGTTCACCTGCAGCAGCGGGCGCATCGAGTATGGCACTCAGATGGTTCTGGTACTGCTGGCCGTGGTCGAGCTCGCGGCACAACTTGGCGAACTCCAATGCACTGGGCCGGTCCACCTCATTGCCCTGTGCATCGACCAGCTTGTTGCGCTTGGGCTGCCCGTCGGGCCGCGTCTCTTTCTCCTGGAAATTATGCAACGCAGCGGTGATCAGGGGGATGTCGAGCTCGTCACGGTCCTGCAGCGGGTAGTGCCCCGCCCAGACACCGGTGCTAGGGGAAATGAAGTGATACTGCTGGCGAAAATACAACTGGTCGATGTCGACAGCATCGCCATAGTCCTCGCGCATGCGCTCCTGCAGCTTGCGCTTGGCGAACACGTCGATTTTTTCCACCCCCGACCATAACGTCTGCAGGCGCAGGCGACACTCCAGGCCAGTCACCAGCGCATCGACGAAGACCGGGTAGAACATGGCGTGGATGTCGATGACCCAGGGCGGCAATCGCTTGACGATCCGCTGGTCCTGAAAGTGCTGGGCAATGGCCAGCGTATCGACCGTAGGCTTCCTGCGTCCGGTGGCTGCCATGGGGGTATCTCCCGCTGAGAATGGAGAGCGCAGGCTAACCACTGGTAACGCCTGACAACGGATAGATAGCTAATACCCAGTGCATTCGGTCGTGCACCGCTGGCGCTATGAAATTTATCTGCTATTTTTTCATGAAATAAATAAAAACAAATTTCACGAGGCCTGCATGTTCAAGCAATCCGCGCAGCACGTCGCCAGCTATTACGCCCAGACCTATCCCGACACCCTCCCTTTACGCCCTACCCTGCAGGGTGTCTTGGACGTCGACATATTGATCGTCGGCGCAGGCTTCAGTGGTTTGCACACCGCCCTGCGCCTGGCCCTGGCCGGCAAGCGGGTGGCCGTACTGGAAGCCAGCCGGGTGGCCTGGGCAGCCTCCGGGCGCAACGGCGGCCAGGCCCTGCTGGGCTGGTCGTGCGACATGCCGCCCCTGGAAAAGGCCCTGGGCGTGGAGCGGGCACGTCGGCTCTGGGATAGCATGTGCTGGGCCGCCGAAGAGCTGCGCGACCTACCCGGGCGCCACGGATTCGACATCGATTACCGGGTCGGCAGCCTGTGGACCGCCGTCATGCCTCGCCGGGTGAAGCTGCTCGAAGAAGCCCTGCGCGAGGCGGAACAGAAATGGGGCTACGACTGCCTGCGCCTGATCCGCCGCGACGAGTTGCCCGAATGGATCGGCAGCCCGCGCTACCAGGCCGCCTTGTACGACCCCAACGGCGCCCATCTCAATCCATTGAAGTTGGCCCAGGGTCTGGCCGCGGCCATCGAGGCCGCCGGCGGCAGGATCTTCGAGCAGAGCCAGGTGCTCGACTACCACGAAAGCGCCGCAGGGTTCGTCGCCCGCACCGGCCACGGCGAGGTGCGCAGCCAGGTGTTGGTGCTGGCCTGCAATGCCTATATCGACCGCCTCGACCGCAACCTCTCGCGCCGCCTGCTGCCGGTGGGCTCCTACCAGGTGGCCACGGCGCCCTTGGAGCCGGACTTCGCCCAGTCGCTGCTGCCGCGTAACAGCTGCGTGATCGACAACCAGTTCGTGCCCGACTATTTCCGCCTGACCCCCGACCATCGGTTGTTGTTCGGCGGCGGCTGCACCTACCTGGGTGGTATCCCCAAGGATGTCGCCAGCGCCACCCGCCCGTACCTGGAACGCGTATTCCCCCAGCTCACCGGTGTGGCCCTGGACTACGCCTGGGGCGGGCATATCGATTGCAGCATCCAGCGCACCCCAGACATCGGCCGCCAGGGCCAGCGCTACTGGCTGCAAGGCTTCTCCGGCCACGGCGTGCTGCCGACCCTGGCCGGAGCGCGAGCGGTCAGCGATGCGATCCTCGGCGATGACGACCTGCTGGGCCTGTACCAGGGCATCGACAACGGCCGCTTCCCCGGCGGGGAGCTGATGGCCGCGCCCTTGGAGGCCGCCGCCAAGGCCTGGTACAGGTTGCGCGACCATGTCTGAAGCCAACGCCGCACGGCGCACCGACGAAGACACCCAGGGCCTGGCCCTGCTGATCCGCGACCTGCGCAAACACCGGGGCCTGACCCTGGGCGAGCTGGCCAGCCGGGTCAACCGCTCGCTGGGCTTTTTGTCCCAGGTCGAACGCGGCCTGTCGCGGCCGACCGTGGCGGACCTCACCGCCATCAGCGAAGCCCTGCACGTCCCGACCACCTATTTCTACCAGGCCAACCAGCCCCGGGCGCTGGGCTGGGTCACCCGTCCCGGCGAGCGGCGCACCATCTACTACGCCGAGGGCGTCACCGACGTGCTGGTCTCGCCCACCCTCACCGGCAGCTTCTCCATGCTCGAAAGCCACCTGGCGCCCGGCGCCAGCAGTGGCGAGGGGCACCTGGACGACAGCTCCGAACAGGGCGGGTTCGTGCTCGAAGGGCAACTGACTGTCTGGCTGGAAGGCCGTGACGAGCCGGTGACCCTTGGCCCCAACGACAGTTTCCAGCTGCCGCCGCACAGCCAGTTCCGTTACGCCAACCTGACCGACCAGACGACCCGCGTCCTCTGGGTATTCCGTTGAGAGCACAGCATGACAATGACAACAAAAAGCGTTCCCGACCTGCTCAGTGAAGTTCGCGCATTCCGCGCCCGACACCCCGATGTACGCCATGTGGACCTGATCAGCCTGGATATCCCCGGGCATTTTTATGGCAAACGCTACCCGGTGGACATGCTCGAGAAGGTCGCCGCCGGCAGCCCCCTGAAGCTGCCCCAGAACTGCGTGCTGCTGGGTGTGCAGGGTGGGCTGTTCCCAATCGGCAACTACTGCTTCGCCGACGGCGACCCGGACGCGCCGCGTCGCCTGGTGCCCGGCACCCTCAAGCCCGTGAGTTGGGAGCGCGAGCCCCTGGGGCAGATGCTCATCACCTCCGACGGCACCGCCACGCCCATCGAGTTCGAGCCCCGCGAAGTGCTCGCCCGCGTGCTACAGCGCCTGCAGCGTCGGGGCATCCGCCCGGTGGTGGCCTTCGAGCTGGAATTCTACCTGTTCGACCGTGCGCTCAAAGAAGGCCTGCCACAGTTCCCCCACGACCCGTTCAGCGACGATGCCGACGACCAGCCCAACATGCACATCGAGCGCCTATCGCGGTTCTCCGACGTGCTACGGGACATGGTCGATACAGCCAATGCCCAAGGTGTGGACGCCAACGTCATCACCGCCGAGCTCGGCCCTGGCCAGTTCGAGATCAACTTCGGCCATTGCGACGATGGCCTGCGCGCAGCCGACTGGGCGGCCATGTTCTGCCGCAGCACCCGAGGCGTTGCCCTCAAGCACGGCCTGCGCGCCTCGTTCATGAGCAAGCCCTACCTGCATGCACCGGGCAGCGGCATGCATGTGCATGTGAGCCTCTACGACGAGGCCGGCAACAACCTGCTGGCCGCCGACAGCCAGCGCCCGCTGCGCCACGCCGTGGCCGGTTGCCTGGCGCTGCTGCCGCACTGCATGCCGATCTTCGCCGCCAACCACAATGCGTTTCGCCGCTATGGCGCTATGGTCAATGCTGCCAGCCGCGCCAGCTGGGGCTTCGAGGACCGCGATGCGTGCATTCGCATCCCCGAGTCCGATGCCCGCAACCTGCGCATCGAGCATCGCCTGGCGGGGGCCGACGCCAACCCATACCTGGTGCTGGCGGCGATCCTGTGCGGCATGGAGCATGGGCTCGATGCCGCGCAGGAGCCGATCGCACCGCTCAACGAAGACCGCGACAGCGGCATCGACTTCCCCAAGGACATGCTCGCCGCCGTGGCGGCGATGCGCAGCGACCGGGCAGTGAACGAGGGGTTGGGCGAGGAGTTCGTGATGGTCTATTGCGAAAACAAGCGCCAGGACCACCTGGCGTTCATGCATGAGGTCAGTGCGCGGGAATATCGCTGGTTCCTCTGATAGGTGTGGGCTTGGTTGGGGGCGCTGCGCGCCCCTTCGCGGCACGAGGCCGCTCAGGAACACCGCAGTACCGTGTAGGAGCGGCCTTGTGCCGCGAAAGGGCTGCAACGCAGCCCCAAAGGCCCGATTGGCAACCGCTTCGTGTGCCGATTACCATGTACCCCCTCTAGCGCGGCCCTCGCCGTCTCCCCAGCCTGCCAAAGCCCCCCATGCCCTTCGAACTCACCGTAGAACCGCTCACCCTGCTGATCCTTGCCCTGGTCGCCTTCGTCGCCGGGTTCATCGACGCCATCGCCGGCGGCGGCGGGCTGCTCACCACGCCGGCGCTGCTCACCGCCGGCATGCCGCCGCACCTGGTGCTGGGCACCAACAAGCTCAGTTCCACCTTCGGCTCGGCCACCGCCGGCTTCACCTACTACCGCCGCAAGCTGTTCCACCCGGCGCAATGGCGCCCGGCGTTGCTGGGCACCCTGGTCGGCGCATTGCTCGGGGCCGTGGCGGCGCACTTCATGCCCGCCGACTGGCTGAACAAGATGCTGCCAGTGATCGTCTTCGCCTGCGGCGTCTACCTGCTGTTCGGCGGTACGCCCAAGGCACCGCTGGACGCCGACGTGCCGATCAAGAAGAAATGGCAGTTCCCGCAGGGCTTCGGCCTGGGCTTCTATGACGGCGTGGCAGGCCCAGGCACCGGGGCGTTCTGGACGGTGAGCACGTTGCTGCTCTACCCCATCGACCTGGTCCGTGCCAGCGGTGTGGCGCGCAGCATGAACTTCGTCAGCAACATCGCTGCGCTGACGGTGTTCATCGTTTCCGGGCAGGTGGACTACATCGTCGGCCTGGCCATGGGCCTGTCGGTGATGGTCGGCGCCTTCTTCGGCGCCCGCACGGCGATCAGCGGCGGCAGCAAGTTCATCCGCCCGGTGTTCATCGCCGTGGTGCTGGCCCTGACCGTGCGCCTAGTGTGGCAGCACTGGTTCGGGCAGGCCTAGGCGACGGGCCACATACAGGTCGATCAGGTAGCGGGCGATGGAGCGCCCGGCCGGCAGCGGCGGCAGGTCGTGCACATTGAACCATTGGGCGTCCTCGATCTCGTCCGGCTGCATGACGATCTCGCCGCCGGCGTACTCGGCGTGAAAGCCCAGCATCATCGAATGAGGAAACGGCCAGCACTGGCTGCCGATGTACTGGATGTTCCTGACCTCCACCGCCACTTCCTCACGCACCTCGCGCACCAGGCAGTCCTCGGCCGACTCGCCAGGCTCGGCGAAGCCGGCCAGGGTGCTGTACACGCCGGTGACGAAGCGCGGCGAGCGCGCCAGCAATACCTCGTCGCCGCGAGTAATCAACACGATCATGCTCGGCGAGATGCGCGGGTAACTGCGCAGGTCGCACGGCTGGCAGTACATCGCCCGCTCCCAGCGAATCTGAGCCATGGGCTGGCCACAGCTGCCGCAGAAACGGTGCTCGCGGGCCCAGGTGCCGATCTGCGCGGCATAGCCCAGCACCGTGTAGGTCTGCATGTCGCCTTCGAGCATGAACTGGCGCAGGCCGCGCCAGGTGCAGCCCGGCACCTGGGCAGTGGCGCGCAGCTCGAGCAGGAACACCGGCTGGCCGTCCAGGTAGCCGATGCCGTGCTCGCACAGCACGTCCAGGTCCTGGCCCTTGAGCCACTGGCGGGGGAACAGCGCGCCGTCGTCATCCACCAGGAACCCTTCCGGGCCGCGGGCGACGGCCAGGCCGCCGGTGATCTGCGGGTCGAGTACTGCGGTAGTCCAGCGTGCTGACATGTTCGGGGGTTCCTTGAAGCGCGTCCCCCGGCCCGGTCAGTCGGCGAACGTCGGTTTCTGTTTGCTCATGTGGGCCGCGATGGCGACCCGCAGGTCTTCGGACTGCAACATGGCGGCGTTCCAGGTGGCGATGTACTCCAGGCCATCGTCGATGCGATGGTCGCGCATGTAGTTGAGCATCTGCTTGGTGCCGCCCACGGCAATCGGCGATTTTTGCGCAATTTGCGCCGCCAAGGCAAAGACTCCGTCGAGCAGCGCAGCCTGATCGTCGAACACCCGGTTGACCAGCCCGATCCGCTGGGCCTCGGCCGCCGCCACGTTGCGACCGGTATAGGCCATCTCACGCATCACGCCATCGCCGATGATACGCGGCAAACGTTGCAAGGTGCCGACATCCGCCGCCATGCCCATGTCGATTTCCTTGATCGAGAACTGTGCGTCCGCGCTGCAATAGCGCATGTCGCAAGCCGAAACCAAGTCGATCGCCCCGCCCAGGCAATAACCCTGGATCGCCGCCAGCACCGGCTTGCGGCAGTTGTCCACGGCATTGAACGACGCCTGCAGGCCGAGGATGGTACGCCGCAGCAGGCGTGCGTTGCGGCCCACGTCCTTGCCCATCTGCCCGGCCAGCTGGGCCAGCAAGGCCAAGTCGATACCGGCGGAGAAATGCTTGCCGGCGGCGCTGAGCACCACCACGCGCACCGCGTCGGTGTCGTCGACCCACTGGAAGATGTCGCGGATCTCCTGCCAGAAATCGGCATTCATCGCATTGAGTTTTTCCGGGCGGTTGATCTGCACATGGGCGATGTTATCGGTCAGTTCAACCTTGAACGCGCGATACTCGGTCACGGATGGCACTCCTTACGTAACAATATTCACGCAGCGGACTATAACGCACCCACAAGGCCGCGCTTTTGCCAAAAGCGGGACTGAACGCCTTGCACCCAACGCGCGCATCGGGCACTTTGCGCCACTGCTGAATCATAAGGATACAAATTCATGTCCCGTTCCCTGACCGGCGCCTTCGCCCGCGGTTTCCTGGGCCACTCGCCGCTCTGGTACAAGGCGGTCATCTGCCTGTTCCTGGTGCTCAACCCTCTGTTGCTGACCACCCTCGGCCCGGTGGTCACCGGCTGGGTGCTGGTGATCGAATTCATCTTCACCCTGGCGATGGCGCTCAAGTGTTACCCGTTGATGCCGGGCGGCCTCCTGCTGGTCGAAGCGCTGTTGCTGAAGATGACCACGCCTGAAGCACTCTATGAGGAATTGCTGCACAACTTCCCGGTGATCCTGCTGCTGATGTTCATGGTGGCCGGCATCCACTTCATGAAGGAGCTGTTGCTGTTCCTGTTTTCCAAGATCCTCCTGGGCGTGCGCTCCAAGGCGGTCCTGTCGTTGCTGTTCTGCGTGCTGTCGGCCTTTCTCTCGGCATTCCTCGATGCGCTGACGGTGACGGCGGTGATCATCAGCGCCGCGGTTGGTTTCTATGCGGTCTACCACCGCGTCGCCTCAGGGGCCAACCCGCGTGAGGATTCGCAGCTGGACAGCGACCATGAGGTCGCCCAGCTGCACCGCGAAGACCTGGACCAGTTCCGCGCCTTCCTGCGCAGCCTGTTGATGCATGGCGCCGTGGGCACGGCCCTGGGGGGCGTCTGCACCTTGGTTGGCGAGCCACAGAACCTGCTGATCGGCCATGAAATGAGCTGGCACTTCGGCGAGTTCTTCTTCAAGGTCGCGCCGGTGTCGATGCCGGTGCTGGCCGCAGGCCTGGTGACCTGCGTACTGCTGGAAAAGCTGCGCCTGTTCGGCTACGGCACCCTGATGCCCGAACGCGTGCGCCAGGTGCTGGCCCGATATGCCGCCGAGGACGACGCAGCACGCACCCAGGCCCAACGCGTGGCCCTGCTGGTGCAGGGCATTGCCGCACTGATCCTGATCGTCTGCCTGGGCCTGCACGTCGCCGAAGTGGGCCTGATCGGCCTGCTGGTGATCGTGCTGATCACCGCATTCACCGGCATCACCGATGAACACCGCCTGGGCCGCGCCTTCCAGGACGCCATGCCGTTCACCGCGCTGCTGGTGGTGTTCTTCGCCGTGGTGGCGGTGATCCATGAACAACAGCTGTTCCATCCACTGATCACTTGGGTCCTGGCCCTGCCCGCCGAACAGCAGCCAGGCATGCTGTACCTGGCCAACGGCCTGCTGTCGGCGATCAGCGACAATGTGTTCGTCGCCACCATCTATATCACCGAGGTCAAGCAGGCCTTCCTCGAGGGCGCCATGAACCGCGAGCATTTCGCGACGCTGGCGGTGGCGATCAACACCGGCACCAACCTGCCCAGCGTGGCCACGCCCAACGGGCAGGCGGCGTTCCTGTTCCTGCTGACCTCGGCGATCGCGCCGCTGGTGCGGTTGTCCTATGGGCGGATGGTGTGGATGGCGTTGCCCTATACCGTGGTCATGGGCGGACTGGGGTGGTGGGCGGTGACCTACTGGCTCTGAGGAACGCTCCTACATTGCCCCGTGCATGCCTTGGCATATGCGCACGACTCGATCAGCTTTCGGTGCGCCCCGTCCCTTCCCGGTCGCCCGCGTAATGCCGGGCGAGCGGGAACGCCGGCAACCACCCTTCACGCCGAACGGTCCAGCTTTCATAGGTCGGCGTGAACTGGTCCGGCGCATCCAGCGCGCCCAGGTGGAGCTCCACCTCGTCCCCGCTTCGCGAAAACACCGACGACCCGCAGCGCGGGCAGAAAAACCGCCCGGCATAGTCGCCCGTCCGCCCTTCGACCTTCACCGCCTTTTCAGGAAAAATCGCCGACGCGTGAAACAGTGCCCCGTGGTGCTTGCGGCAATCGAGGCAATGACAAATCCCTACCCTGTAAGGCTCCCCCGAAGCCTCGAAACGAACCTGGCCGCAAAGGCAACCGCCTGTGAACAGGTGCATATCCGACCTCCTTTCGCCGTGATCTTGACGTCAATGAAAGGATAGCCCTACGCCTGTACCTTCCCTGTCGACGTCACGCGAAACCGTCTGGAACCCCCGTACCATACGGCTTTTAGCCATCATGCATTTCAGAAAAATAACAAAAATGTAATTTACATTTATTTGCGAGTCGTTATCATTCGCTAAAAATTCGTCAGGGAGTTCGTTCAGGATGATTCGACCCTCACCCATACTGGCAAGGCTAAGGAATGGCGAAAACGCCTATGGCCTGCTCAATTCCGTCCCCTCTCCCTGGCTCTGCGAAATGATCGCCCTCGCCGGCTATCACTTCCTCATCCTCGACATGGAACACCTGCTGCGCGCCGGCGACGAACTGATGCACTGCGTGCGGGCCTGCGAGTCTGCCGGGGTATCGCCCTGGCTGCGCGTTCCCGAGGTCGACCCCAAGCTGATCGGTCGCGCCCTCGATGCCGGTGTCGAGGCGGTGGTACTGCCCCGGGTGGAAAGCGCGGCCGAGGTCGCCCGCGCCGTCGAGGCTGCATTCTTTCCGCCCCTGGGGCGTCGCGGCATCACTGGTGGCCGGGTGACCGGCTTCGGCCGCCTGCCCCTGCCCCACTACATCGAGCAGGCCAACCAGGCCTGCCCCATCGTGCCGATGATCGAAAGCGCCGCCGGTCTGCGCGCATTGCCCGACATCCTCCAGTTGCCCGGCATCGGCATGGTCCTGGAAGGCGCACTGGACCTTGCCCTGGACCTGCAGCTGGGCCCCGACCCCCTGCATCCGCAGGTCTGGCAGGCCTTGCAGGAGGTGGCCAGTGCCTGCCAGCAAGCCGGCGTCCCGTTCTGCGCCAACCCGCGTACCCCGGAGCAGCATCGCCATTGGCAAGCCCTGGGTATCCGCAGCTACCTGGCCGGCGAAGACCGCGGCCTGCTGCACGGCGCCTTGAAAAAGCGCCTGGCCGAGCTGCAACCCACCACCTGATCCTTTCCAGCCACAAGCAGTTGCCAGTACGAATGAAAACAACAAGCCATCTACTCGCTCTCCCCCTCAGCCTGCTCGCAGTCGGTATCGCTCATGCCGCGGAGCAAGACGATCCGATCGTCGTCGAACCGATGGTCATCAAGGGCGATGTCCTGGGCAAGGCCAGCGCGCCGGAAGTGCTCACCTACAGCGGCAGCCGCAGCGTCGTCGACGAGCAGGACCTGAAGAAAGGCAGCGTGCGCGGCCTGGACGAGAGCCGCAGCGGCCGTATCCAGGCACTGTCCGACGGTATCCCGGGCGCACGGTCACGCTCGGCGTGAACTACCGCTTCTAACCCACGCCCTTTCCCGTACCACCCCACAGCCGTCCGCTCCCCGCGGAGGGACGGCTGCCGCCCATTCGGAGGCCAGCATGCAACGACCGCTCGTGATCCTCACCCACATCGCCCACCCCGCCATCACCGAAGGTTTCCTGCCCGCGGCCCTGGCCCGGGACCTGCCGGTGGTACTGGTCACCGACCACGCCCAGCAGCACCGCCGCCTGCTGGCCAATGTCGGCTACCCGGCCGAGCGCCTGCAGATCCATGAGTGCGACGTGTTCAACCCGCTCGCGGTGATCGAGCTGGTCAATGCCCACGGCTGGGCGCCCCGGGCGGTGTTCTCCAACAGCGACCACCTGCAGACCGCCACCGCCCTGGTGGCCGAGGCTTTCGGCTGCCCCGGCAAGGACTGGCACCTGTGCCACGCTGCCAAGAACAAGGCCGCGATGCGCCAGCGCCTGCAGCAGCTCGGCCTGCCCAGCCCCTGGTTCCATGTCCTCACCCCAGGCGCGGCGCTGCCCGCCGATGCCTGCTACCCGCTGGTGGCCAAACCACGGGAAGGCGTTGCCAGCCTCGATGTACAGCTGTGCCGCAGTGCCAATGAGCTCAGCGCCTACTGCACGCGTTTCTGGCAACTCAACCCGGGCCGCGCGCTGCTGCTGGAAGCCTACCTGGAGGGTCCCCTGTTCACCCTCGAGACCCTCGGTGACGGCCAGCGCCTGAGGGCGATCGGCGGCTTCGATGTGAGCCTGTCCGAGCCCCCGTACTTCGTCGAGCTGGCCGCCCGCTGGAACGGCCCCCTGGGCCAGGCCCACCGTGCCGCAGCACTGGCCCAGGTGGCCGCGTTCGGCATCAATTTCGGGGTCTGCCACAGCGAGTTCATCCTCACCGCCCACGGCCCGGTGCTGGTGGAGATCAACTACCGCAGCATCGGCGACGGCCGCGAGTTCCTGCTCGAGCGCCTGCTACCGCAAGGCTGGTTCGACCGCATCCTGGCCCTGCATTTGGGCGAGGCCCTCGCCGAACCCCAACCTGGCGACAACCATGCCCTGGTGCACTACTTGGTAGCTGAACGCTCCGGACACCTGCGCGAGGCGCCCGGCAGCTTCCAGGACGAAGGTGACGGCCATTGGCACGACTATCGCGCCCTGCACCAGGCCGGTGATGACATTCGCCTGAGCAACTCCAACAAGGACTACATCGGCGTGCTGCGCCTGATCGAGCGCGACGATGCCCGCCTCCAGGCCCGCCTGCAGGCCACCCTGGCCGACCTGCGCTGGGTGATCGCATGAATGCCGCCCAAGCCTGCACCGACCAGGCAGCCATCGGCCAACGCATCATCGACTGCTTCCTGCGCGAGGACATCCGCGGCCTGGTCACTCAGGGCCGCCTCGGCCCGCTGCCCACGGCGCTGGCCGCACATGCACGGGCGCAACCCTGCGACACCTGGCTGCAGGTCAGCCACTTGGACATCGGCGAGCTCTGGCTGCCCGTGCGCCGGGGAGCAGCGCTGCAGGCCTGGAGCGCGGTCGGCGACGCCTGGCTGCGCGAGCAGGCTGGCCAGGTTCTGCACGAGCGTGGCCACGCGGCCTGGCTGGCCCTGATGAGCCAGGGGCTGGACGACGAGAGCCTGGCGCTGTTCCGCGCCTACGGCGAGGAGGCCGACTGCGCCGTGTCGCACCGCACCCTGTGCCGACAGGCTCGCGCGGAGCAAGGCACGCACCCGGCCGCGTTGCTCGATGCACCGACCTGGGATGCACGCCTGCTGGAAATCGACCGCCTGGCCAGCTACCTCGACCACCCGTTCTACCCCACCGCCCGCGCCAAGAGCGGCTTCGACCAGGACGCCCTGCAACGCTACGCGCCCGAGTTCGCCCCACGCTTGCAATTGAACTGGCTGGCCGTGCCTCAGGGCGACCTGGCGCTGACCTGCGCCCCACCCGCGCATTGGCCAAGCTTCGCCGAGGTGGGCCTGGCCCCGGCCCTGGCCCATACCCACGCGTTGCTGCCAGTACACCCGATGACCTGGCCGGAGCTCGAGCGCCATGGCCTGCCGGACGGCGCCGTGCGTGCCCCGGCCCCTGCGCTGTGGGTGCAGCCGACCCTCTCGGTGCGTACCGTCGCCTGTGTCGACCAGCCGCGCTGGCACATCAAGCTGCCGCTGCTGGTACGCACCCTGGGGGCCCGCAACCTGCGCCTGATCAAGCCCAGCACCCTGTATGACGGCCATGCCTTCCAATGCATCCTGCAGGCCCTGGCCGAGCGCGACCCGGCCCTGGCCGGCCGCTACCGGCACGTCGACGAACTGCATGGCGGCCACGTCGGCGAGCACAAGCACCTGGCCTATATCGTGCGCCACTACCCAGAAGGGCTGGAGCAGACCACCCTGGTACCGGTGGCGGCCCTGGCCAGCCCGCTGGAGGACGGCCGGCTGTTCGTCCAGGCCCTGGCCGAGCGCTTCCATGGCGGCGACCTGCTGGCCTGGCTGGACCAGTACCTGGATCTGCTGCTGCAGGTGCACCTGCGCCTGTGGCTGCGCTACGGCATCGCCCTGGAAGCCAACCAGCAGAACGCCGTGCTGATGTTCCAGGCGGGCCAGCCCCTGCGCCTGCTGATGAAGGACAACGACGCCGCACGCCTGTGGCCGCACCGTTTCCTGGCCACCTGCCCAGACCTGGCCGAACGCTGCCAGGGCCTGCGCGACGAACGCATCCGTGTGGAGCGTTTCGAGCCGCTGGCGGAGATGTTCACCACCATCACCCTGCAATTGAACATCGTCGCCCCCCTTGAGGCCATCGCCGAAGCCGGGCTGGCCCCGCGCCAGGCGTTGTACCAGCGCCTGCGCGAGCGCCTGCACGCCTGCCTGGAACAGCTCGAAGGCGAAGGCCTGGACTGCGGCGAGGCACGCCGCTTCCTGCTCGACAGCCCCTACCTGCCGGTCAAGTACCTGCTCAGTGCCGGCAGCCTGTTCAGCAAGGCCTGGTCCGGGGCCCAGGACATCAACAAGTTCTATGGCTACAGCGCCCGGAACTTCCTGCTGGAGGGCCCGACATGTCCCGACGCCTGATGTTCAGCGTGCTGCTGGGGCACTACCTGTCGGCGTTCACCGCCCTGGGCGTGCCCCTGTACCTGCCACGCATCCTTGCCGACCTGGCGCCGGACGCACCGGGCTGGAGCATCGGCGTGCTGTTCGTCCTGCCCACGCTGTGCACCGCCCTGGCGGCGCCGATCTGGGGCCGCTTGGCGGATCGCCACGGTTGCCGGCTGTCGCTGCTGCGCGCCCATGCCGGACTGGCCGCAGGCTTCCTGCTCGCGGGCCTGAGCCCGAACCTTGCGGTGTTCGCCCTGGCCCTGGTGATCCAGGGCACCTTCGGCGGCGCCATGGCGGCCTCCAATGCCTACCTGGCCACACAGCTCAACGACGGCAATCTGTCGCGCGCCCTGAACTGGACCCAGTACTCGGCGCGCCTGGCGATGATCAGCGGGCCGATCCTGCTCGGCCTGCTCACCGCCAGCGGCATGGGCCAGGAGCTGTACCGTGTGCTGGCCTGGCTGCCGCTGCTGGCGTTCGTGCTGATCCTGCCGCTGCCCGACGACCGCGGCCAGGCCAAGGCGCGCAAGAAAGCCGGCGACACTGGCAGCGAGCTGCCCCAGGACTTGCCGCGCCTGCTGGTGGTGCAGTTCCTGTTCTGCTTCGCCATGGTCGTCACCTTCCCCTACTTCGTGCCCTACGGCGAAGCCCTGGGGGTGCGCAACGATGCCCTGATCGGCCTGCTCTACGCCCTGCCGCACCTGGTCTACCTGGTCGCCCTGCCGTGGTTCCAGCGCCATGAAAGCAACTTGCTGCTGCCGGGGCTTGCGCTGTTCGCCCTGGGCAACGTGCTGCAGTTCGGCGCCAGCGACCCGTGGCTGCTGTTCGCCTGGCGCCTGCTCGGCGGGCTGGGCATGTTGCTCGCCTTCATCGGCCTGCACCGCTGCCTCAGCCAGCGGCGCAACCAGGGCAGTGCCGGGCGCCTGTTCGCCTGGTTCGACTCCAGTGGCAAATGGGCCGGCGCCGCCGCCGGCGTGGTGGCGGGGCTGGTCAGCCAACGCCTTGGCATCGCTTCACCGTTCCTGGTCGCCAGCCTCGCCGCATTCGCCGCGCTGCTGCTGGCCCGCCCTCTACTTGTCGCTCAACGGGAGATCACCGCATGACCCTGGCCACCGATTACCCATCCCTGCACGAACACGCCCTGGCCGGTGACGCCCAGCGTCACGCCATCGAGTGCCTGCTCAACTGCTACCTGCGCGAATACGCCCTGCCCCGTGGCGAGGCCTGCCTCGACGCCCAGGGCCAGGATCTGCCCATGAGCCTGCGCCAGCTCGCCGGCCAGCGCATCTGCATCACCCTGCCAGGCGGGCGCCTGGCCCTGGCCGCCGACCGCACCAGCGTGCTGGGGCGCTGCCGCTTCACCAGCGCCCCCTACTTCAAGGGCAACGGCCACGGCTGGCGCCCCCTGGGCGCCCTGGAGCTGGCCCAGTTGCTGCTGGCGCCTTTGACCTGCGCCGAGCGTCACGGCGAACTGATGCAGCAGATCAACAACAGCCTGAACATCACCCAGACCTTCCTGCGTCATGCCGTGCCGGCCCACCGTCAGCCCGCCGACAGCCTGCTGCGCTCAGAGCAGCACCAGGTATGGGGCCATGCCCTGCACCCCACCCCCAAGAGCCGTGAAGGTGTAGGCCTGGACGACCTGCTGGCCTGCTCGCCGGAAGTGGGCGCACAGTTCTCGCTGCACTGGTTCGAAGTGGCCCCCTCCCTGGTGCGCCACCTGGGCGAAGACCCACGCCCGACCCTGCGCCAGCTCTGCGGCGAGGACAACCTCTACCCCTGCCACCCGTGGGAGGTGGAGCGCATCCTGGCCAACCCGCTGGTGCAGCGGGCCATGGCCCAGGGCCTGATGACCTACAAGGGCGCACGCGGCGTACCGCTGTACCCGACCTCCTCGGTGCGCACCCTCTACCACCCGGAGCTGGCCTACTTCCTCAAGTTCTCGGTGCACGTGCGCCTGACCAACTGCATCCGCAAGAATGCCTGGTACGAGCTCGACAGCGCCGTCGCCCTGACCCACCTGCTGCAACCGGCCATGGCCGACCTGGCCGTCCACCAGCCCGGCTTCGCCCTGATGCCGGAACCGGCGGCCAGCACCCTTGATCTGAGCGCCTTGGGCAGCGCCGAAGAGGCCCGCGAGGTGACCGAATGCTTCGGCATTCTCTATCGCAGCAACTTCGATGCCGCCAGCCGCGAGGCCTTCCAGCCGCAAGTGGCCATGGCCCTGTTCACCTGGGGCCTGGATGGCCACGGCATGTGCGCCTCGCGCCTGCGCCAGTGCGCCGCCCGCCTGGGCCTGAGCCGCGAGGAAGCCGCCGCCCTGTGGCTGGAGCGTTATGCCGGGCTGTTGCTCGGCGGCGTATTGCATTGCCTGTACCGCCAAGGCGTGGTGCTTGAGCCGCACCTGCAGAACACCTTGCTGGGCTTCGACGAGGACGGCCTGCCGTGCCGGGTGTGGGTACGCGACCTGGAAGGTACCAAGCTGGTGGCCGGGCACTGGCCCGAGCAACGCCTGGCCGACCTCGACGAGCGCACCCGCGCCTCGCTGTACTACAGCCCGGAAAAAGCCTGGAAACGTGTTGCCTACTGCGCGCTGGTCAACAACCTGGGCGAGGCCCTGTTCCACCTCGCCGACGGCGACGCGGCGCTGGAGAAACGCCTGTGGACCCAGCTCGGCCAGCAACTGCAAGCGCAGTGCGAACACCTGGGCAACCCGGCCGAACTCAGCGAGCTGTGTGCCGGCGCCACCCTGCCCAGCAAGGAGAACTTCATGACCCGGCTGCTGCAGCGCGCCGACCGCGAAGCCGGCTACACCGCCCTGCCCAACCCCCTCTTCCACGGAGCACGCGCATGACCCTGCCACCGCGTATCAGCCATGCCCTCGCCAACCTGCGCCGCGAGCAGCAGGAACCCATCTGCGCCTACCTCTACGACCTGCCCGCCCTGCGCGAGCGGGTGCGCGACATGCGCGCCGCGCTGCCGGGCAACTGCGAGCTGTTCTATGCTGCCAAGGCCAACCCGGAGGCCGCGGTGCTGCGCACCCTGGCGCCTTTGGTCGATGGCTTCGAGGCAGCGTCCGGCGGCGAGCTGGCCTGGCTGCGCCAGCACTGCCCCGAGCACCCGCTGATCTTCGGCGGCCCCGGCAAACTGGAAAGCGAGCTGGAAGCCGCCCTGGCCGGCAACCTCGACGCCTTCCATGTGGAAAGCCTGCACGAGTTGCGCCGCCTGGCGGCCCTGGCCCGAAGGACCGGGCAAGCCATTCCGTTGTTGCTGCGCCTGAACCTGAAACTCGACGAAGCCCCTGACAGCCGCCTGGTGATGGGCGGCAAACCGACCCCCTTCGGCCTGGATGAAGAGGCGCTCGACCAGGCCCTGGCCGTGCTGCGCGAAGAACCGTTGCTCACCCTCAAGGGGCTGCACTTCCACCTGCTCTCCCACCAGCTCGACGTGGCAGCCCACCTGCAGTTGATCCGCGCCTACTGCCGCACCTTCCGCCGCATCGCCCAGGACGCTCAGTTGCCGCTCACGCTGCTGAACGTCGGGGGCGGCATGGGCATCGACTACCGGGACCCGCACGGCTCCTTCGACTGGCCAGGCTTCTGCGATGCCCTGCACCAGGTGGTGGCCGAGGAAGGCATGGCGGATGTGCGCCTGCGGTTCGAAATCGGCCGCTACATCGCCGCGCCCTGTGGCTACTACGCCATGGAAGTGCTGGACATCAAGCGCAACCACGGCGAGTACTTCGCCATCGCCCGCGGCGGTACCCACCATTTCCGCACCCCGGCAGCCCAGGGGCACGACCACCCGTTCGTGGTGGTGCGGGGCGACCAGTGCGCGGAAATAGAGGAACAGACCGTCACCCTGGTCGGCCAGTTGTGCACGCCCAAGGACGTGCTGGCCCGTCGCCAGCCGATCCCGGCACTGGCGGTCGGCGACCTGCTGGTGTTCACCCTGGCCGGCGCCTATGCCTGGAATATCTCCCACCGCGATTTCCTCATGCACGCACCGCCGCGCATGGTCTTCCTGGAGGGTTGACCAGGCCGGCTATTTCGTCGGGCGGCTTTGAACGAAAGTCGCCGCGACCGGTCCATAGGACACATCACAACACTCGCCCCTGGAGGCGTTTAAATCATGAAGAAAACCCTGGCTGCCGTGGCTGCTTTTGCACTGGTATTGGGCACCACAGCCTTCCTGCCTGCTGAGATGTCACCGATCGCATCGGCTTATGCCAAAGGCGGTGGTGGCGGCGGTGGCGGTGGTGGTGGCCACGGCGGCGGCGGTGGTCATGGCGGCGGCCACGGTGGTGGACACGGCGGCGGCCTGGGCGCTGGGCATGGTGACGGTGGCCTGGGCCTGGGCAAATCCGACGGGCATGCCGGCAAGGCGTCTCGTGACCACGGCCTGAGCGGCAACCACTATGGTCAGGACCGTAACGACAGCAAAGGCCACGGTACTGCCACCTCGGGCATCGCCCAGTCGAAAGACACCCGCGGCCTGACCAAAGCCACTGCGATCTCCGGCACCACGCCGGGTACGCACAACAGCAAAGGGCTGTCGAACGCAGTGGACTCTTCCACCAAGAACGACCGCTAAGGCCAGAGGCCTGCTCGACAAAGCCGCACCTGACAAAGGTGCGGTTTTTTTTGCACTGGGCCACCGGGCCCAATCGCCGGCCCCCCGGCGCCCCCCGGGCTGGGGGGGCGCCGGGGGGCCGGCGCTTGGGCGGTCCTGCCGCCGCCCTGCGTCCTTACCGGCGCTAGTCGAACGACCCGGTCCGCACCTCCCCGCTGCGCACATAGCGGCTGATGAGCACGCCGCTCGGCGTCGCGGTCGAGTCTGCCAGGGTAAAGGCTGCCGGCTGGGCATCGTCGCCAAACAGGCGCTTGCCCGCGCCCAGCAGGATCGGGTGGACCATCAGCAGCAACTCATCCACCAGCCCCGCCGCCAGCAGCTGCTGCACCAGTTCACTGCTGCCCTGGGTCAGCAAACGGTCGCCCGCTTGCAGCTTGAGCGCGCCCACGGCCTCCCGGACATCGCCCTGCAACCCATGGCTGTTGTGCCATTCCAGGGTTGCGGGGTGATGGGTGGCCACATGCTTGGGGATACGGTTGAACACCTCGGCGATCATGTGATCGCTCGATTCGGCGCCGATACGGGGCCAGTAACCGGCGAAGATGTCGTAGGTGCGCCGCCCCAGCAGCAGCTCGAACGGCTCGGCGAACAACGCATCGATGGCCTGGCCGAAGGCCTGGTCGGCATAGGGCACGAGCCAGCCGCCGAAACGGAACCCGCCGCTCAGGTCTTCGCTCGGACCGCCAGGGGCCTGCATGACGCCGTCGAGCGAAACGAATGCGGCAACGATGAGCTTGCGCATGGTGTGATCTCCAGTTCTGGGCCGCCGATATGCCGCCCCTGTTCATGGTCGAACGGCGCACAGCCAAATCGACAGCTGGCCAGGGCGTCGTTACAAGGACGTGTCAGGACGGTCTTGGGACAGGAAGCCCCCTTTTTTCAGCAGGATAATCCCGCCTCGACAGCACGGCCTGGTTCCGGGGCGGCTGTCGATGCACAGCGGCACGCTTAAAAAAACTACAACCTGCAGCGGCAAGGCACCCACCAAAGGGGCGTTATTACACTATGGCAACGGAAGAGAACGTTGAAACCCTCGCGCTTGGCGTGACGGACCCTTCGCAGACCGAAGAGGCCAAACGGGATCGTCACCTGGAGGGCAAGATCGACTGGATCGTCTTCGGCATCACCAGCATCCTCGCAATCGCATTCGTCATATGGGGCTTCGTCAGCCAGGCAAGCCTCGCGGCCAGCGCCTCCACGGCCCAGTCCTGGGTCATCGTCAACTTCGGTTGGTTCTTCGTCCTCACTTCCACGCTGTTCGTGGTGTTCGTGCTATGGCTGGCGGCGAGCCGCTACGGCAAGGTGCCGCTGGGACGTGATGGCGAACGCCCCGAGTTTCGTACCGTGTCGTGGGTGGCGATGATGTTCAGCGCCGGCATGGGCATTGGCCTGATGTTCTTCGGCGTGGCCGAACCGCTGTCGCACTATGTGTCCCCGCCGCCCGGCACCGCCGCGGCGCAAAGCAGCGAGGCGATGCAGGTGGCCATGGCCACCACGCTGTTCCACTGGACCCTGCACCCCTGGGCCATGTATGCGATCGTCGGCCTGGTGATCGCCTACGGCACCTTCCGCCGCGGGCGTTCGCAACTGATCTCCACGGCATTCCGTCCGTTGATCGGCCGCCACGCCAACGGCCCCATCGGTCGCCTGATCGACATGATGGCGATCTTCGCCACCCTGTTCGGCTCGGCCGCCTCGCTGGGCCTGGGCGCCCTGCAGATCGCCGGCGGCCTGGAGTACAACGGCTGGATCGAACACCCGGGCAAGATCTTCTACATCTCGATCATCACCCTGCTCACCGTGGCCTTCGTCGCCTCGGCGGTCTCGGGCATCGGCAAGGGCATCCAGTGGCTGTCCAACACCAACATGGTGCTGGCCCTGGCGCTGGCGCTGTTCACCTTCATCGTCGGCCCGACCCTGTTGATGCTGAACCTGCTGCCGACCTCCATCGGCGTCTACATCGAAATGCTGCCGCAGATGATGGCCCGCACCAGTGCCAGCGGCGGCGAACAGATGGACAGCTGGCTGGCCGGCTGGACCGTGTTCTACTGGGCATGGTGGATCTCCTGGACACCGTTCGTGGGCATGTTCATCGCCCGCATCAGCCGCGGCCGCACCATTCGCCAGTTCGTCACCGGCGTGCTGCTGGTGCCGAGCCTGGTGAGCCTGATCTGGTTCACCGTCTTCGGCGGCGCCGGCATCGACGCCCTGCAGGAAGGCACCTACCAGCTGGTCAATGGCGCGGTGAACAGCAACCATGCGCTGTACCAGTTGCTGGAAAGCTACCCGTGGGCCTCGGTGACCTCGGTACTGGTGATGGTCCTGGTGGGTATTTTCTTCGTCTCCGGCGCAGACGCCGCTTCCCTGGTGATGGGCACGCTGTCCGAGCGCGGCACCACCGACCCGTCCCGTGCCACGGTGATCTTCTGGGGCGCCCTGACCGGCACGGTGGCGGCGATCATGCTGGCCATCGGCGACCCGAACAACCCGGGCGAGGCCCTGACGGGCCTGCAGAACCTGACCATCGTCGTGTCGCTGCCCTTTGTCATCGTGATGGTGCTGCTGTGCCTGGCGCTGTACCGCGACCTGCGCAAGGACCCGATGATGCTGCGCCACCTGCGCGGCACCGAGCTGATCGAAAAAGCCGTGCTCTACGGTGCGGTCAAGCATGGCGAGGAGTTCTACATCGTCGTGCAGGAGAAGAAATCCTCCACCAAGCGCGCCCACACCGAGGCCCAGGCCACCCAGCTCTGAAGTCGTACGGCGCGGTAGCGGCTGCCCTGCCGCTATCGCGTCGCCTGCTTCGCGGGTAAACCCGCTCCCACAAGGTGGCGCTGAGCCTGTAGGAGCGGATTACCCGCGAATGGCATTACCCCGTCAGTTGGCCTCCCTGACCGCGCTCAGAAAAGCCCGGGTCCGCTCCTGCTGGGGGTTCTCGTAGAGCTGGGCCGGCGCGCCCTGTTCATGGATCTGGCCCTTGTAGAAGAAGCACACCCGGTCGGCGAACTCACGGGCGAAGCCCATCTGGTGGGTAACCATGAGCATGGTCAGGTTGTGCTCGCTGCCCAGCCGGCGGATCACATTCAGGACCTCCCCGCATAGCTCGGGGTCCAGCGCCGATGTCACCTCGTCGAACAACATCACCTTCGGCCGCATGGCCAGGGCCCGGGCGATCGCCACGCGCTGCTGCTGGCCACCGGAAAGCTGCGAGGGGTAGTGATCGAACTTGGTGCCCAGCCCCACCATCTCCAACAGCTCGGCGGCACGTTCACGGGCCTCGGCAGGCTTGACGCCCAGCACCTGAACCGGTGCCTCGATAACGTTCTGCAGGGCACTCATGTGCGGGAACAGATTGAAGCTCTGGAACACCATGCCGATCTTCGCACGCACGCGGCGAACGTGGCGTTCGTTGGCACTGACCAGGCCACCGTTGCGCCCGGGCATGTGGGTCAGCGACTCGCCATCCACCTCGATCATGCCCTGGTCGATCCCTTCAAGGGTCATGAGCACACGCAGCAGAGTGGACTTACCCGAGCCGCTGGGGCCGATGATCGCCACTTTTTCGCCCGGGGCGACTTCCAGGTTCAGGCCATCGAGCACGGTGAAGTTGCCGTAGCGCTTGGTCACGTCGCGGAAGGCGACGATCGGCTGGGCGATAGTCGGTTCCGGCATGGCGTGGTCCCGCTGCTGGGGGCTGGTGGCAAGGGTGGCGAGGTTCGAGACAGGCGCGATCATTAGCGTAACTCCAGGCGCACTTCGAGGCGCCGAACCAGGTAGGCCAGAGCGACGCTCAAGGCCAGGAAGAAAAGACCGACCAGGGTGATCGGCTCCAGGTAGCGGAAGCTCTCGGAGCCGACGTTCTTGGCCTGCTGCATGATTTCCACCACGGTGATGGCGGACAACACCGGGGTGTCCTTGAGCATGGCGATCAGGTAGTTGCCCAGCGGCGGCAGGATCGGCCGCACGGCCTGGGGCAGGATGATCGTGCGGTAGGCGGTCCAGGGAGCGAAGTTCAACGCCACCACGGCCTCCCACTGGCTGCGCGGTACGGCGTCCAGCCCGCCGCGGTACACCTCGGCGATGTAGCAGGCGTAGTGCAGGCCGATACCGAGGATGCCCGCCTGCATGGCGGTCATGTTCACGCCATAGTTGGGCAACACGTAGTACAGGAAGTACACCTGGATCAGCAGCGGCGTGCTGCGGATGAACTCGATCAGCAGGGTCACCGGCCAGGCGATGACCACTTGCCGGCTGCGCCGCCCAATGGCCAGGAACAAGCCCAGGACGATGGCGATCATGAAGCCCACCAGGGTGATGCCCAGGGTCTTGAGCGAGGCCTGCAGCAGGTCGGGCAAGATCTGCGCGACGTAGTTCCAGTCCCAGACGTTCATGACAGGCTCCCCCGCAGACGACCACGGCCCAGGCGTCGTTCGACGCCGCGCATAGCGAAGTTGATGACCTGCGCCAGGACGAAGTACAGCAGCAGGGTCAGGCTGAAGATCTCCAGGGTCTGGAAGGTCGCCTGGTCCAGCTGGCGGGCGCGGAAGCTCAGGTCCGACAAGGTGATCAACGACACCAGGGAGGTGTTCTTGAGCAGCTCGATCAGCAAGTTGGTGCCCGGTGCGATCGCCGCCAACAGCGCCTGGGGCAGGATGACGCGACGAAAGCGCGTGGCCGGCGGCATGTTCAGCGCCACGCAGGCCTCGTATTGGCCCTTGGCCACCGAGCCTATGGCCCCGCGCATCACCTCGGCACCGTAGGCCCCGATGTGCAGCCCAAGGCCGACGATGGCCACGGTGTAGGCGCTCAGCTCCAGGTTGAACGGCGGCAACGGCAACACGAAGAACAGCCAGAACAGCTGCACCAGCAGCGACGTGCCGCGAAACAGCTCGATGTAGGCCACGCAGAACCAGCTCAAGGGCCGCCACGAAGAGCGCCGGCCCAGGGCGGCGAGGATCGCAGCGACGATAGCCAGCAACGAGCCGAAGAATGTGACCTGGATGGTGATCCAGGCCCCTTGCAGTAACAGCGGTATCAATTCACCCATGGTTCGACCTGAATAATCGGATTACGCAGGGAACGGCATGGCAGAGGCCATGCCACCTCGATTCATTGCTGGGCACAGAGCTCGGCGGCGGTCTTGTCGGTCACATTGGAGCGGTCGAAGCCGAACGGGGCCACGGCCTTGAGGTGCTCCTCGCTGCCCAGCCAACGCTTGAGCTCGGCATTGACCGCATCGCGCAGGTCCTTGTCCTCGGGGCGGAACGCCAGGGCGCCATAGCCGGTGTGGGCCGGGTCGTCCTTGAAGTCACCGATCGCCTCGACCTTCTCGCCGCCTTTCTTCGCCAGGCCCTTCATGGTCAGCTGGGTGCCCACCGCGGCATCGGCGCGCCCGGCGCGCACGGCCTGCAACTGGGCGGTGGTGTCCGGCACCTGGAGGATCTGCTCGTCCTTGACGCCAGAATCGCGGGCATAGGCCAGGTTGACCGTGCCGGCCATGATCGCCAGCTTCACCTCGGGGTTCTTGGCGATGTCGGCATAGCTGTGCAGGTTCTTCGGGTTGCCGGCGGCCACCAGCAGGGTGTCGGGCAAGGCGTACTGCGGGTCGGTGAAGATCACCTGCTTGCAGCGCGCCGGGGTGATGTACATGCCGGCGGCGATCACATCGAAGCGGCCTGCGCGCAACCCGGGGATCAATGCCCCCCATTCGGTGAGCACGCCATCGACCTGCTTGATGCCCATCTTCTGGAAGATGATCTTGGCGATCTCCGGCGACTCGCCCGTGACCCGACCGTCGGTCTCGGTGAAGGCGAACGGCGTTTCGTTGGCGTAGCCGATGCGGATACGGCTGTTCTCCTTGATCGTCTCCAGGGTGGTCGCCTGGGCACTGGCGACCAGGCCCAAGGCCGCACAGGCCACCAGCAGACGCTTGAAGGGGGATACCGCGTTGGCGGAAGGAGGCTGGCTCATCAATGAATCTCCTGTCTTGTTATCAAACCGTCGGTGACGGCTGTGTGTATAGGAGGCAGTGGAGCAAAACAGCGAAGGCCGGATGTGTCGTTCGATCGGTGCACAGCCCGAGCGTTCCGGCGGGCCGACAGGCTCTTGTTCGTGTAACGGGTGTCGACCTTGGGCCGGAGCATACAAAAGCCTCAACAGCGATGGCATTGCACTAGGACAATTGCCCGAAGATCCTGCACAGGCGATGCTGTGCGCAGTCCCGGCCAGCGAAGCGATACCCATGGAAAACTGGAAGAAAGTCCTCGATTCGGCACGCATCGGCGAGTCCAAGTACAAACTGCTGGTGCAGGCCATCACCGGGGAAATCGAACGCGGCGAACTGGTGCACGACCAGCGCCTGCCACCCCAGCGGCATGTCGCCGATGCCCTGGAGATCAGCGTGCAGACGGTGACCAATGCCTACAAGGAACTGGAGCGCCAGGGCTTGGTACGCTGCGAGATCGGCCGCGGCAGTTTCGTCAGTCGGCGCATGAGCGACCGGGTGGCCGACGACATCATCGACCTGCCCGAGCGCACCCTGGTGGATTTCTCCATTACGCGCATCCTGCACACCCAGGTGCACGAGCGGATCTGGCGCGAGACCTGCGCCGAGCTCAGCGTGGAGGAGGAGCAGCCGTGGATCCACGCCTACCGCCCCATCGCCGGCTTCGAAAGCCATCGCGAGGCAGCGGTGCGCTGGCTGGCGGGCCTGGGCATGACGGTGGAGCGCGACGATGTGCTGGTCACCAACGGCGCGGCCCACGCCATCTTCCTGGCCCTGGCCTCGCTGGCCGGGCCCGATGACGTGGTGCTCTGCGAAGGCCTGACCGACCACGGCGTGATCGGCAACTCCCAGGTGCTGGGGTTCACTCTAAAGGGCCTGGAGATGGACCGCGACGGCATCGACCCGGAGCATTTCGAGGATATCTGCAGCAACGAGCGGGTCACCGCACTGGTGTGCACGCCGAACCTCAACAACCCCACCACCAGCCTGATGCCCGACGCCCGCCGCCGGGAGATCGCAGCCATCGCCCGCCGCTTTGGTGTGCACATCATCGAGGACGATGTGTACGGGCCACTGCTGGGCGAACGCCGCGCCCGGCCGATCAGCCACTATGCGCCGGAGCTGTCGTTCTATTGCACCAGCATGACCAAATCGGTGCTCACCGGGCTGCGGGTCGGTTACCTGGCCATGCCCAAGCGCCTGGCGCTGCGCACCGAGAGCATCCTGCGGGTCAACAGCTGGATGGCCACGCCGCTGGTGGCGGAGATCGCCACACGCTGGATCAACGATGGGCGCGCGGCGCAGCTGGCCGAATTGCAGCGCAAGCTGATCAGTGGGCGGCAGGCGATGCTGCGCGAGCACCTGGGCGACTACCTGCTGGGCAACCCGGCCCAGGCGCTGGGGGCCTGGCTGGGGATCCCCGCGCACTGGGAGGTGGACAGCCTGGTGCGGGCATTGCGCCGTCGGCACATCGCGGTGACCCCGCCGGAGCCGTTCCTGGTGCGCGGCACGCCGCGGCCACGGGCGGTGCGACTGTGCGTAGGCGCCGAGTGCTCGGACGCCAAGATGCGCCAGGCGTTGGCCGACATGCATGAACTGTTCGGGCAATACCCGCAGATCCATGAACTGTGACCAGGGCCGCTGCGGCCTATATAACCCATTGATTTATCAGAGGCCTGTGGGAGATTACCCAGCCCTTCGGGCTGCGCTGTCGCGCAGAGAACAAGCGGCCAATGCAGCCCGCTCCCACAGGGTGCTGCGATCGCTGCCGACGGCGGTCCAAAAAAATGTCCGGCAAATTGACCTAGTACATTCATCACGACAATTTGCCGCTCTTAGACTCCGCCCAACACCCGGTCACTCGTTGGGATGCGGTCATGTCAGAGCTTTCGCTTCACGATATCCACCTTGCCCACCAGCGCATCCAGGGGCTCGTGCGTCGCACGCCGCTGGAACATTCGCCGAGCCTGAGCCGCCTGGTCGGCGTGCCGGTGTACCTGAAACTCGAATCCCAGCAGCTCACCGGCAGCTTCAAACTGCGCGGCGCGAGCAACGCCGTGGCCTGCCTGGGTGAACAGCAACGGGCACGCGGCGTGGTCACCGCCTCCACCGGCAACCATGGCCGGGCGCTGGCCTTCGCGGCCTCGCAACTGGGCGTGCAGGCGACCATCTATCTGTCGCAGTTGGTGCCGGCCAACAAGGTCCAGGCGATTCGCGACCTGGGCGCCGAGGTGTGCATCGTCGGCCTCTCCCAGGACGACGCCCAGCACGCCGCCCAGCGTCATGCCGAGGAACAGGGCGCCGCGCTGGTGCCGCCCTTCGACCACCCTGCCGTCATTGCCGGCCAGGGCACCCTGGGCCTGGAGATCATCGAACAGTTGCCCGACGTCAGCCAGGTGCTGGTGCCCCTCTCCGGCGGCGGCCTGTTCGCCGGCGTGGCCCTGGCCCTCAAGGGTCTCAACCCGGCCATCACCACCCATGGCATCAGCATGCGCCGGGGTGCCGCCATGCACGCCAGCCTGCAGGCCGGGCATCCGCTCGAGGTGCAGGAGCTGCCGACGTTGGCCGACTCCCTGGGCGGCGGCATAGGCCTGGACAACCGCCATACCTTCGCCCTCACCCAGCGCCTGCTCGACCATCTGCACCTGCTCGAGGAAGCGTCCATCGCAGCGGGCCTGCGCCATGCCTACCACCAGGAGCGCCAAGTGCTAGAAGGGGCCGGCGCGGTGGGTATCGCCGCCCTGCTCGACGGCCTGGTGCCGGCGCGCGGGCCGATCGTGGTGGTGGTCAGCGGGCGCAACGTCGACACCGCCCAGCACCTGCGGGTGATGAACGGCGACAACGCCTGAGGTTTTCCCTTTTCGCTCACTGGAGGTTCACCGATGCCGGCCATCACCTTGCTCAACGAAGCCGACCTGCGAGACTGCATCACCCTCGACCGCGCCGCAGTCGATACCGTCGAGCAGGCCTTCGCCCTGCTGGCCACGGCCAACGTAGCCATGCCGCCGATCCTGCGTCTGGACGTGCCCGAGCACAACGGTGAGGTGGACGTGAAGACCGCCTACCTGCCGGGCATCGAGCGTTTCGCGATCAAGGTCAGCCCGGGCTTCTTCGACAACCCCAGCCTTGGCCTGCCCAGCCTCAACGGCATGATGATGCTGCTCTCGGCACGCACCGGCCTGCTCGACGCCCTGCTGCTGGACAACGGCTACCTCACCGCCGTGCGCACCGCCGCGGCGGGCGCGGTGGCGGCGCGCTGGCTGGCCCGCGAGGACAGCCGCTGCGTGGCCCTGATCGGCAGTGGCGAGCAGGCCCGCCTGCAACTGCAGGCGCTGCGCCTGGTGCGGCCGATCGAGCGGGTGCAGCTGTGGGCCCGCGACCCGGCCAAGGCCGCGGCGCTGGCCGATGAACTGGGCCGCGACGGCACGTTGCAACTGGCGCTGTGCGACAGCATCGACCAGGCCATGCAGGGCGTGGACATCGCGCTCACCTGCACGCCCAGCCGCGAACCGCTGATCCAGCCCCGTCACCTGCAACCGGGCCTGCACATCACCGCCATGGGGTCGGACGCCGAGCACAAGAACGAGATCGCCCCGCAAGTGCTGGCCCAGGTCGACCGCTATGTCGCCGACCGCCTCGGCCAGACCCGCGTACTGGGCGAGCTACACCACGCCTTGCGCGCCGGCACGGTCACCGACGAGGCCGCCCTGTGCGAACTCGGCCAGGTGGTCGCCGGCCAGCAACCCGGCCGCACCGATGCCAGCCAGGTCACCCTGTGCGACCTGACCGGCACCGGCGCCCAGGACACCGCCATCGCCAACCTCGCCTTCCAGCGCGCCCGCGCCGCAGGCAAGGGCCTGGCATTCAACAGTTGAACCTCCCCACCCCACTCATCAGAGGGCATTGCAATGTCTCAGTCAGTGGTCAACCTGCCGTTCAGTCGGCAAGAGTACGCCCAGCGCCTGGCCAAGACCCGCGCCGCCATGCAGGCGCAGGGCCTGGAGCTGTTGCTGGTCACCGATCCGTCGAACATGGCCTGGCTCACCGGCTATGACGGCTGGTCGTTCTACGTGCACCAGTGCGTGCTGCTGGCGCTGGACGGCGAGCCGATCTGGTTCGGCCGCGGCCAGGACGCCAACGGCGCCAAGCGCACGGTGTTCATGAACCACGACAATATCGTCGGCTACCCGGACATCTACGTGCAGTCGCGCGAACGTCACCCGATGGACTACCTGTGCCGGGAAGTGATCCTGGCCAAGGGCTGGGGGGCGCTCAACATCGGCGTGGAGATGGACAACTACTACTTCAGCGCCGCGGCCTACCAGGCCCTGTACCGGCAGCTGCCCCAGGCGACCTTCAACGACGCCGCCGGGCTGGTCAACTGGCAGCGGGCGGTGAAGTCGCCCCAGGAAATCGAATACATGCGCATCGCCGCGCGTATCGTCGAGCAGATGCACGGGCGCATCCTCGAGCGTATCGAACCGGGCATGCGCAAGAACGAACTGGTGGCCGAGATCTACAGCAGCGGCATCCTCGGCGTGGACGGCCATGGCGGCGACTACCCTGCCATCGTGCCCCTGCTGCCGACCGGCGCCGACGCCAGCGCCCCGCACCTGACCTGGGACGATTCGCCCTTCACCCGCGGCGCCGGCACCTTCTTCGAGATCGCCGGCTGCTACAAACGCTACCACTGCCCGCTGTCGCGCACGGTGTATCTGGGCAAGCCGCCGCAGCACTTCCTCGACGGCGAGAAGGCCGTGGTCGAGGGCATCGCCGCCGGCCTGGAAGCAGCCCGCCCCGGCAATACCACCGGCGACATCGCCCGGGCCTTCTTCAAGGTGCTGGAGAAGTTCGGCATCCATAAGGACAGCCGCTGCGGCTACCCGATCGGCATCAGTTACCCGCCGGATTGGGGCGAGCGCACCATGAGCCTGCGCCCCAGCGACACCAGCGTGTTGCAACCGGGCATGACCTTCCACTTCATGCCGGGGCTGTGGATGGACGACTGGGGCCTGGAGATCACCGAAAGCATCCTGATCACCGAGACCGGGGTAGAAACCCTGTGCAACGTGCCGCGCCAGCTGTTCGTCAAGGACTAACGCCATGAACGCATTCACGGACACCGCCACCGAGGTGGCCAACCCGATCAGCAGCACCGTGGACTTCACTCGCGACGGCGTACAGCACGGCTTCCTCAAGCTGCCCTACTCGCGCGACGACTCGGCCTGGGGCGCGGTGATGATCCCCATCACCGTGGTCAAGCACGGCGCAGGGCCTACCGCCCTGCTCACCGGCGGCAACCATGGCGATGAGTACGAAGGCCCGGTGGCGTTGTGCAAGCTGGCCCAGCAGCTGCGCGCCGAAGCGATTTCGGGTCGGGTGATCATCGTGCCGTTCATGAACACCCCGGCGTTCCATGCCGGCACCCGTACATCGCCGATCGACCAGGGCAACCTCAACCGCAGCTTCCCGGGCAAGCCCGACGGCACGGTCACGCAGAAGATCGCCGATTACTTCCGGCGCACCCTGCTGCCCCTGGCCGACGTGGTGCTGGACATCCACTCCGGCGGCCGCACCCTGGACTTCCTGCCGTTCGCTGCCTGCCACGTGCTGCCCGACAAGGCCCAGCAGGCACGCTGCGAAGCGGGCATGCGGGCATTCGCCGCGCCCTATGCCATGCGCATGCTCGAACTCGACGCCCAGGCCATGTACGACACTGCCGCCGAGGCCCAGGGCAAGGTGTTCGTCACCACCGAACTGGGCGGCGGCGGCACCTCGACCGCACGCAGCATCGCCTTGGCCGAGCGCGGCGTGCGCAACCTGCTGGTGCACGCCGGCATCCTCCAGGGCGAAGTGACGCCCGCCGAGTCGATCATGCTCGACATGCCCGACGGCGACTGCTTCATCGCCTGCGAGCACGACGGCCTGCTGGAAATGTGCCGCGATCTGGGCGAGCAGGTGCACCAAGGCGAAGTGATTGCCCGCATCCATGACATTCGCCGCACCGGCAGCGCACCAGTGGAATACCGCGCACGCCGCGACGGCCTGCTGGCCGCCCGGCATTTCCCCGGGCTGGTGCAGTGCGGCGACACCTTGGCGGTGATTGCCGACGTGTTGGCCTAGCCCCAGCGGACGCAACGACAACAAGAGGTATGGGAGAACAGCTCATGTCAGACGAATACCCGTTCAAGCAACTGTGCCACGTGGACGGCCAATGGCTGCACAGCACCAGCGGTAGCAGCATCGCCGTCCTCGACCCGGCCAACCGCCAGACCATCGGCCATGTGCCGCTGCTCGACCACGAGCAGATCGTCGCTGCGGTGGACGCCGCCCAGCGCGCCTTCACACCCTGGCGCAACCTGCGCCTGGAGGAACGTGTGACGCTGCTGCGCCGCTGGGGTGAACTGATCCTCGCACACCAGGAGGCCCTGGCGCGCATCCTCAGCCAGGAGCAAGGCAAGCCCCTAGCCGAGGCACGCGGTGAAATCGCCTATGCCGCCAGCTTCATTCCCTGGTTCGCCGAACAGGCGCGTCGCCTGTACGGCCAGACCATCCCCAGCCATATCCCCGGCGCCGACCTTGGCACGGTGAAGGAACCGGTAGGTGTGTGCGCGCTGCTCACGCCCTGGAACTTCCCCAGCGCCATGATCACCCGCAAAGCCGCCGCGGCCATGGCCGCCGGCTGCACCGTGGTGGTCAAGCCGGCCCACGAGACGCCCTACTCGGCCCTGGCATTGGCCCAGCTGGCCGAGGACGCAGGCCTGCCGCCGGGCGTGTTCAACGTAGTTATCGGCGAGCCGCAGATGGCCATGGAAACCCTGGTGCGCGACCCGCGGGTGCGCTCGGTCAGCTTCACCGGCTCCACCCGGGTCGGCAAGCTGGTGCTGCAGGCAGCGGCCCATGATGTGAAGAAGGTCGCCCTGGAGCTGGGCGGCAATGCCCCCTTCATCGTCTGCGCCGACGCCGACCTGGACCTGGCGGTGAAGGTCGCCGTGGCCGCCAAGTTCCAGACCTCCGGCCAGGACTGCTGCGCGGCCAACCGCATCATGGTCCAGCGCCCACTGTACGAGGCCTTCCTCGTGCGCTTCGCCGAGGCGGTGCGGGCCCTGCGCGTGGGGCCGGCGATGGTCGACGGCCAGGAGACCCCGTCCGACGTCGGCCCGCTGATGCACCAGGGCGCCTTCGACGCCACGGTGGCGCGGGTCGAGGATGCCATCGCCAAGGGCGCCCGCCGCCTGGTGGGCGGCGAGGCCCATGCCTTGGGCGGCTGGTTCTACCAGCCCACCGTGCTGGCGGACGTGACGCCGGCCATGCGCATCTACCAGGAAGAAAACTTCGCGCCCATCGCCGGGGTGATGCCCTTCGAAACCCTGGAACAGGCCATCGAGATGGCTAACGACACCGAGTACGGCCTGGCCGCCTACATCTGCTCCAACCGCCTGGACGTGGTGCACCCGCTGATCCGCCGCCTGGACCACGCCATGGTCGCGGTCAACGGCGTGAAGTTCACCGGCCATCCCATCCCGTTCGGCGGCATGAAGGCTTCGGGCCTGGGCCGCGAAGGCGGCATCGAGGGCTTCGAGCCCTTCGTCGAGACCAAATATTTCTGCGTGCACCACCAAGGTCAATTCTAAGGAGTGTTTGCCATGAACCCCGAATACAACCAGCTGTTCGAGCAAGACCGTGCCCACTTCATGCACCCGTCCACCCACGCCCATGACCATGCCAGCGGCGCGCTCAAGGGGCGGATCATCACCGGCGCCGAGGGCATCCGCCTGCGTGACCACGAAGGCCGCGAACTGATCGACGCCTTCGCCGGCCTGTACTGCGTGAACATCGGCTACGGCCGCATCGAAGTGGCCGACGCGATCCATCGCCAAGCCAAGGAGCTGGCGTACTACCACACCTACGTGGGCCACTCCACCGAGGCGATCATCGAGCTCTCCAGCCGCATCATCGACTGGGCGCCTGCGGGCATGAAGAAGGTCTACTACGGCCTCTCCGGCTCCGACGCCAACGAGACCCAGGTCAAGCTGGTGCGCTACTACAACAACATCCTCGGACGCCCGAACAAGAAGAAGATCATCTCCCGCGACCGTGGCTACCATGGCTCGGGCATCATGACCGGCAGCCTCACCGGCCTGCCCAGCTTCCACCAGCACTTCGACCTGCCG
Source organism: Pseudomonas sp. NY15356 (assembly GCF_048068175.1). Lineage (NCBI taxonomy): Bacteria > Pseudomonadati > Pseudomonadota > Gammaproteobacteria > Pseudomonadales > Pseudomonadaceae > Pseudomonas > Pseudomonas sp. NY15356. Next base: position 64,605 of record NZ_JBLUPW010000014.1, read on the forward strand.
GTGGCGGGCGTCACCCACACCGTCTGCCCGCATTGGTACCGCAAGGCCCCCGCCGGCATGGACGAGCAGGCCTTCGTGCGCTACTGCGCCGACGAGCTGGAAAAGCTCATCCTCGCCGAAGGCCCCGACACGGTCGCCGCCTTCATCGGCGAACCGTTGATGGGCACCGGTGGCATCATCGTCCCGCCCAAGGGCTACTGGGCGGCGATCCAGGCCGTGCTGGACCGCTACGACGTGCTGCTGATCGCCGACGAAGTGGTGTGCGCCTTCGGCCGCCTGGGCTCGAAGATGGGCAGCCAGCGCTACGGTATCCGCCCGGACCTGATCACCACCGCCAAGGGGCTGACCAGCGCCTATGCACCGCTGTCGGCAGTGATCGTCGGCGAGAAGGTATGGAGCGTGATCGAGGAAGGCTCGCAGAAGGCGGGCCCCATGGGCCACGGCTGGACCTACTCGGGCCACCCGATCTGCGCCGCGGCGGCCCTGGCCAACCTGGACATTCTCGAGCGCGAGGACCTGACCGGCAACGCCGAGGTGGTCGGCGCCTACCTCAATCAGCGCATGCGCGAAACCTTCGAGGGCCACCCGCTGGTGGGCGAGGTGCGCGGCGACGGCATGCTCTGCGCGGTGGAATTCATGGCCGACCGCGAGGCCCGCACTGCGTTCGACCCGGCGCTGAAGGTGGGCCCGCAGGTGTCGGCAGCGTGCCTGGAACGCGGCATGATCGCCCGCGCCATGCCCCACGGCGATATCCTCGGCTTTGCCCCACCGCTGGTGCTGGACAAGCAAGATGCCGAGCGCATCGTGGCCATCACCAAGGCAGCGGTGGATGAAGTGGCGGGGAAAGTGTTGGGTTGAGATGTCCTGGCCCTATCGCCGGCAAGCCGGCGATAGGGCCAACACCGACAACGACTGACTTCCTGCCCGTGCGCATGGTCGTACAATAACCCGACCTGCGACCCGCAAAGGAGCCAGCCAATGGACCTGCAGTTTCTGGGCACTTCCGCCGGCGTGCCCACCAAGGCCCGCAATGTCACCGGCACCGCCGTCATCGAAGCCACGGGCAGCCACTGGTACCTGGTGGACTGCGGCGAGGCCACCCAGCACCAGCTGCTGCATACCTCCCTGTCGATCCGCGACCTGCGCGGCGTGTTCATCACCCACGTGCATGGCGACCATTGCTTCGGCTTGCCGGGGCTGCTGGCCAGTGCCGGCATGTCCGGGCGTACCCAGCCACTGGACCTGATCCTGCCTGCCGCACTGCACGACTGGCTGCGCCTGGGCCTGGCCGTCAGCCACACCTACCTGCCATTCGAACTGCGCCTGCTGGCCCTCGAAGACCTCGGCACCTGGCGCAACGACAATATCCAGGTCAGCACCGTGCCGCTGTCGCACCGGGTACCCAGCCATGGTTTCGTGTTCACCGAGATCAACCCCGAACCACGCCTGGACATCGCGCGCCTGGAGGCCGACGGCATCCCCCGCGGCCCATTGTGGGGCGAGCTGGCCCACGGCAACCCGGTGCAGCATGAAGGCCGCGCACTGAACGCCCTGGACTACCTACGCCCGTCGCGCCCGCCACGGCGGATCATCGTCTGTGGCGACAACGACACCCCGCAATTGCTCGCAGACGTCGCCCAGGACGTGGATGTGCTGGTGCACGAAGCGACCTTCACCCAGCCGATCGTCGAGCGCACCCAGGTGACCTTCGGCCACAGCACCGCTGCGGCCGTGGCGCAGTTCGCAGAGGCGGCCGGCATCGGCAACCTGGTGCTCACGCACTTCAGTGCGCGCTACCAGCCCAACCCGCGGCGCAGCCCATCCATCGAGGATGTGCGCGCCGAAGCGATGGCGCACTACAGCGGCAACCTGATCCTGGCCAAGGACCTGCAGCGTTACCACATGGGGCGCGATGGGCGGCTCGTACCGCTGGGCGATTAACCGAACCCTCCACCAGCCGCCCCCACAGGGACCTCGCAAGTCTTGAGAGCGGCACAATCTCGGTGGGAGATTACCCAGCCCTTCGGGCTGCGCTGTCGCGCAGAGAACAAGCGGCCAATGCTGCCCCTGTGGGAGCCAGTGCAAAGCGCTGGCAGACCCAGACCTCAGCGAGCATAATTTGCAGAAGTTAAGCCCCTGGAGGTCTTATGCAAGATCTACGTCAACTGCGCTACTTCGTCGCCGTCGCCGAATGTGAAAACGTCGGCCGCGCCGCCGAGCAGCTGCATATCTCGCAGTCTCCCCTGAGCCGGCAGATCGCCCAGCTGGAAGAGCACCTGGGCCTGGCCCTGTTCGAGCGTCGCAACCAGCGGCTGTTCCTGACCAACGACGGGCGTACCTTTCTGTCCGAAGCCCGCGGCCTGCTCAAGCATGCCGAGCGCCTGGAGTCGCTGGGCAAGCGCCTGGGCCGTGGCGAGGAAGGCGGCCTGTGCATCGGCTACGTCAACCATGCCATCCACGCCGGCGTGCTGCCGGGGGCGGTGCGGGCGATCCGCAGCGAGCGCCCGCAGATCCACATCGTCCTGTACAACATGACCCCGCGCGAGCAGTTCGAAGGCCTGCGCCAACGCAGCATCGACATTGCCCTGGTCTGCGAACCGCCCCCCGAACACGACCCTGACCTGCGCGCCCAATCAGTGCTGGACGACCCGATGCTGCTGGCAATCCCCGCCGCGCACCCGCTGGCGGCCAAGGCTACACTCACGCCCGCCGACCTGCATGAACAGGAGTGGATCATCACTGGCGGCCAACCGGACCAGATCAACAAACGCGACGACTTCATCGCCCGCTGCGGCGATGCCGGCTTCACCCCGCGCCTGGCGCTGGAAGCCTCCGACCCGCTGAGCGTACTCGGCCTGGTCTCTGCAGGCCTTGGCCTGGCCATGGTGCAAAGCAGCCTCTCGACCAGCGCCGGCCCGACCGTGGTGCTGCGCGAGCTGGACTGGTTCCGGCCTTGCGTGAAGCTGTGGGCGGCCTGGCACCAGGTGGACCTGCGACCTATTGTGGGGATTTTCCGCGAGCAGGTGCTGGCATTGGCAGAAAAGACCGCAGAGGTCTGAACTCAGTCGAATTATGTCTTTTACAGTCTTGGCGCGCGTCACTAGCATGGCTCCCATCGATGCAACTCATCCACAGGAGCCATTCCATGAACATCGACCTCGGCGGACGTACCGCCATCATCAGCGGCTCGACCGGCGGTATTGGTCTGGCCATCGCCCGCGGCCTGGCCCGCGCCCATGCCGACGTGGTCATCGCCGGCCGTAGCCAGAAATCGGTTGATGCCGCCCTCGCCGAACTGCGCGCCCAAGGTGGGCGTGGCCAGGTTCACGGCGTGGTCGCCGACCTGGGCACCGCCGCCGGTGCCGACACCTTGTTCGCCGCCCACCCCAAGGCCGACATTCTGGTCAACAACCTGGGCATCTATGACGATGTCGACTTCTTCGAAGTCCCCGACAGCGAGTGGGCCCGCTTCTACGACACCAACGTCCTCTCCGGCGTACGCCTGGCCCGTCACTATGCCCCGGGCATGGTCGAGAAAGGTTGGGGTCGGATCCTGTTCATCTCCTCGGAATCGGGCATCGCCATCCCGGCGGACATGATCAACTACGGCGTCACCAAGGCTGCCAACCTGGCGGTATCGCATGGTCTGGCCAAGCGCCTGGCCGGCACTGGCGTCACCGTCAACGCGGTGCTGCCTGGCCCGACCATGACCGACGGCGTCGCCGCCCTGGTCGCCGATGCCGCCAAGGCCTCCGGCCGTAGCATCCGTGACGAGGCGGACAACTTCGTGCGCACCGCGCGCCCGAGCTCGATCATCCAGCGTGCCGCCGACGTCGACGAAGTCGCCCACCTGGTGGTCTACCTCGCCTCCCCTTACTCCTCCGCCACCACCGGCGCCGCCCTGCGGGTCGACGGCGGTGTGGTCGACAGCCTCGCTATCTGAATTCAACTGGAGATTTCCATCATGGCAAACGCCTACGCTTCCCTGAAAACCAACCACAGCCCTGAACACGTCTGGGCCCTTATCGGCGGCTTCGACAGCCTGCCCGACTGGCTGCCATTCATCCCTGAAAGCCTGTCCAGTGAAGGCGGCCGCGTGCGCTCGCTGAAAGACCCGGACGGCAACAGCATCGTCGAGCGTCTGATGGCCTTCGATGAAACGCAGCGCAGCTACAGCTACTCGATCCTGACCAGCCCGTTCCCGGTGACCGGCTACCTGTCGACCCTGCGTGTCAAGGCTGACGGCCAGGGCAGCCTGGTGGAATGGCTGGGGGAGTTCACCCCGGTCGGCGTGAGCGACGACGAAGCCGTGGCGCTGTTCAAGGGCATCTATGAAGGTGGCCTCCAGGCCCTGGCCAAGAGCCTGGGTTGAGGGACACCCAGGGGCCGCGCCGCGGCCCCTGGCCATTGATGACCTGTGTTCAATACACCTTTGCCCGACCCCCGCTGTTTCCCCTCGCTGCACCTCGTTACCCTTCCCCTCTTGCTGCCAAGAGGATTACCCATGCCCACCACTCATCGTACCTGGGGCTGGACCCCGGGCGCCGGCCTGGACGGCCTGGCACTCATCGACAAACCCGTGCCCCAACCCGGCCCTGGCCAAGTGCTGGTGTCCAACCGTGCCATCGCCCTCAACCCGGTGGACTGGAAAATCTGCGAATGGGGCCATGCCGACTGGCACCAGGGCACCGTGCCGGGTGTGGACGGCGCCGGAGTCGTCGTTGCCGTCGGTGACGGGGTCGACCTGCCAATGGGCGCCCGCGTCGCCTACCACCAGTCGCTGTCTCGCGATGGCAGCTTTGCCGAATACTGCCTGCTCGATGCCAGCCTGGTGATGCACATCCCGGCCAACCTGGACATCGCCGCTGCGGCTGCCGTGCCCTGTCCCGCACTCACTGCCTGGCAGGCCCTGGCCAAGGTCGCCGACGGCGCCTCCCGCGATGTGCTGGTGATCGGTGCCGGCGGCGCGGTGGCGTTCTATCTCGTCCAGCTCGCCGTGCAGCAGGGCCTGCGGGTCTGGGCCACGGCGGGCGAGAAGCACCACGCCCGCCTCAAGGCCCTGGGTGTGGTCGGGGTATTCGACTACCGCAACGGCGACTGGCAGGCACACCTGCAGGCCGCCCTGGGCGAGCGCCCGCTGCATGCGCTGTTCGACACCGTCAGTGGCGCCCATGCCGCGAGCCTGGCCCACCTGTTGGGTTACAACGGCCACCTGGTGTGCATTCAGGATCGCCAGGAAAACGCGCCGCTGCCTGCCTTCAGCACGGCGATCTCATTGCATGAAGTGGCCCTCAACAGCATCCACGCCCATGGCCGCCTGGTCGATCGCCAGGCCTTGAAGATGGCCGGTGAGCGTTTGCTGCAGAAGGTTGCCGAGGGTCAACTGCTGCCCCCGCAGCGCCTGGACTTTGCCTTCGAAACGCTGCCGGCGGCGCTGCGCCAGCTCAAGGAAGGCAGCTCCTCCGGGAAGTGGGTGGCCACGCTCGAGTGACCGCCTCGGCCTGCTGTCGGGCCCTTGTAGGAGCGGGCTTGCCCCGCGAATGGGGGCGCCAAAAGCGCCCCCCACTCCATGATCAAGCGCTCATCTTTGTTCCCAGAACAAATGTCATTGTCCCCCGACCCGCTTTTTCCCCCACCCATCCCCGCCCAGAATCGGCTCCTGACATCACACCGCTTTCAGGAGAAACCCGATGAACTATTTCAAACCCCTGCTGCTCGCCACTGCCCTGGCCGCCACCACCCAGGTCGCCCTGGCCGCCGACTGGCAGCAATCCCCCTATGGCCACAACGATGAGATCGGCGCGGCCAACCTGCTTACCCCCGAAGTGGTCAAACAAGCCGTCGGCCTGGTCAAGACCGGCAAGACCTACCCTCTCGCCGTGCCTGTGAGCAAGGACCTGCCTGCCTTCCGCCACCGCAGCTTCCACCTCTACAACATCCAGCCCGGCGAACAGGCCGGCCAGACCCTGGGCAAGAACAAGTTCAGCTTCAACGACGAGCTGGTCAACGGCTGGACCGGCGTCGGCACCCAGCTCAACGGCATCGGCCACATCGGTATCGACAACGTCTACTACAATGGCAACAAGGCCGCCGATTTCGTCACCGTCGAAGGCGTGACCAAGCTTGGGGTCGAGAAGGTTCCGCCGATGGTCACCCGCGGCGTAGTGCTGGACATGACCGCCTACTACGGCAAGGCCATCGTACCCGGCGGCACTTCGTTCACCGTCGATGACGTCAAGGCTGTGCTGAAGAAGCAAGGCATCACCCTGCGCAAAGGCGACGTGGTGCTGTTCAACACCGGCTGGCTGGAACTGATCGGCAAGGACAACCAGCAGTTCCTCGCCACCGAGCCCGGCATCGACCTGCCGGCCGCCCAGTGGCTGGCCGACCAGGGCATCGTAGCCTTCGGCGGTGACACCTGGGCCTCGGAGGTCTACCCCAACCCCACCGGCGAAGAGTTCCCGGTCAACCAGTTCATGCTGGCCAAGCGCGGCATCTACAACCTGGAGCTGATCGACACCCGTGCCCTGGTGCGTGACAAGGCCTACGAGTTCCTGTTCGTGCTGGGCCAGCCGCTGTACAAGGGCTCGACCCAGGTCAACATCAACCCGGTGGCTATCCACTGAGTTTCAAATAGCCGTTGCCCTGTGATGGGCCACACAGTGGCCCTGAACCAGGCTCCCCGACAAGCTTCCATTGACCGCCCCCCTCGCACCCAGCAGACTTCGCACCTTCGTTCCATCCAGAGATTGATAGAAATGCGTAAGTCCTTTCCTGTAATTGCACTGTTCACCTTGATGTCGGCCCCCTACACCCTCGCCGGTGAAACCACCAATACCGCTGTCGGCGGCGGTGTCGGCGGTGCCCTGGGTAGCGTGGTCGGCCAGGCGATCGGCGGCAGCACAGGTGCCGCGATCGGTGCCGGTGTGGGCGGTGCGGCAGGCGGCGCAGTGTCGGCCAAGCATGGCAAGAAGACCGAGGCAGCGATTGGTGGCGGCCTCGGCGCGGCCGGCGGCCAGGTGATCGGCAACAAGGTCGGTGGTTCCACCGGCGGCGCCATCGGTGCCGGCCTCGGCGGTGCGGCAGGCAGCGCCATCGGCAATAGCATGGCTGATGACGACCACCACCACGGCAGCCACAACTCCGGCAAGAAACACAAGCACAAGCATAAGCACAAGCACCACGACTGACCGCTCCAACCGCTCCCGCAGGCTGAAAACGCCCTCCTGTAGGAGCGGGCTTGTCCCGCGATGGGCTGCAGCGCAGCCCCGATCTACACAAGCTCCAGTTCCCCCTCCGTCCCTCCCCTCTATTAATGACTCCAGATCAAAGGTCATTAGCGCAATCGTGACTTAATCCCACCCCCTGCCCCCGCCATACTGCGCACCTACCTAATTCGCAACGCTCGAAGGAGCCTATGCAATGAAACCCGGACACGTCCTGCTAGCCTTGGCCATCGGCGCCTTCGGCATCGGCACCACCGAATTCACTCCCATGGGCCTGCTGCCCGTCATCGCCGAAGGGGTGGATGTCAGCATCCCCAGCGCCGGCATGCTGGTCACCGCCTACGCCGTCGGCGTGATGGTCGGTGCACCGATCATGACCTTGCTGTTCAGCCGCTTCGGCAAGCGCGGCGCGCTGATCGCGCTGATGGCCATCTTCACCCTGGGCAACCTGCTCTCGGCCCTCTCGCCAGGCTATGGCACTCTGCTCGCCTCGCGCCTGATCACCAGCCTCAACCACGGCGCCTTCTTCGGCCTGGGTGCGGTGGTGGCCGCAAGCGTGGTACCTCGCGAAAAACAGGCCAGCGCCATCGCCACGATGTTCATGGGCCTGACCATCGCCAATATCGGCGGCGTGCCCGCCGCCACCTGGATCGGCCAGCAGGTCGGCTGGCGCCTGGCCTTCGCCGGTACCGCAGTGCTCGGCATCCTGGCCATGGCCGCGCTGTGGTATGCCCTGCCCAAGGGTGAACGCGGCAGCGTGCCCCATGTACGCCGGGAACTGGCCGTGATCGCCCGGCCGAACGTCCTGCTGGCCATGGCCACTACCGTGCTCGGTGCCGGCGCCATGTTCACCCTGTATACCTACGTGGCCCCGGTGCTCGCCGAATTGACCGGTGCTTCGGACAGCTTCGTCACCCTGGGCCTGGTGCTGATCGGTGTCGGCTTCACCCTGGGCAACAGCCTGGGCGGGCGCCTGGCCGACTGGTCGCTGGACGGCTCGGCGCGTATCTTCCTCGGCGTGCTGGCCCTGATCATGGTGCTGATGCCGCTGGTGCTCGGCACCCACGTCGGCGCCGCCCTGGCCCTGCTGGTATGGGGAGTGTTCACCTTCGCCGTGGTACCGCCCCTGCAGATGCGCGTGATGATCGCTGCCGCCGAGGCCCCGGGCCTGGCCTCCTCGATCAACGTGGGTGCCTTCAACCTCGGCAACGCCGTGGGTGCGGCACTGGGCGGTGGCGTCATCAGCCTGAACCTCGGCTACGCCGCGGTGCCGGTCGCCGGTGGCTTGCTGGCTGCGGGTGGCCTGCTGCTGGTCTGGCTCGGAGGGCGCAACAAAGTCGCCGCCAAGACGGTCGGCGAGACGCTTTGAAGACAAGGCACGATGGCGAGGCTTCGCGCGCCATCGTGCCTTTCAGTGTCTGTCAGTTAATGACGCGGGGCGCTGCACACTCATCGCCGGCAAGCCGGCTCCCGTAACACGCCAGCCTCGAGAACGGCACTGTCACAGTGGGAGCCGGCTTGCCGGCGATGGGCTGCGAAGCACCCCTCGTGCAGCCGATAAGGCTTACCGGCATTAGGACATCCCCCCTTTTCGATCACCCACCCAGCGCTTCACACCGACCTCGAGCCACTCTGTGCCGGGTCGCGCACGTAGCGGGCAATGACATAGCAACTGGCAATCAGCACCGGCACGATCGCCAACATGCCCATGTAGGTCTGCCCCGTGAGGTCGTTGATGAAACCCACCATGGCCGGCGCGATCATCCCGCTCAGTTGCCCCACGGAATTGACCGCCGCCACGGCACTGGCGATGGCGATTCCGGAGAACGTCGATTGCGGCAGGCACCAGAAGATCGGTATCGCGATGAACGACCCGGCAGTGGCAAGCACCAACGCAGTCATCAGCATCACGGGGTTGTCGAAGAACCAGCAGGCCAGGATATAGCCAACCGTCGAGGCGAGCATGCACAGCAGCAGGTAGGTCTTGCGGTCTCCCGTGCGATCGGAGCGGCGTGTCATCCAGACCATTCCCACACATGCGACAGCGTAGGGCAAGGCCGTCAGCACGCCCACATAGAACATGTCCTTGACGCCCGACTGGGCGATCAGGTGTGGCATCCAGAAGTTAAGGCCATAGCTGGCCATCTTGATGCCGAAATAGACGAACGCGAACACAGCCACCTCGCGCGTCACCAGCACCCGCCAAAACGAAGCGTGGCTTGCAGGCACGTTCTCGCGCCCGACGCCCACGTTCTTCTCCAGCAGATCCTTTTCATCCTGGGAAAGCCATTTGGCGGACTGGATGTCGCGGTCCAGTTTCCAGAGGACGACAAGCCCCATCAAGCAGCACGGCAGGCCCGAGAGCACGAACAGCCAATGCCAACCCGCCAAGCCGAGGAAACCGTCCATGCCATTGAGCACAAGCCCAGCGAGTGGCGCACCAATGGCGCCCGACAGGGGAATGGCGAGAAACCAGATACCGTTGATACTGGCCAGCTGCTTCTTCGGGAACCAGCATGCCATGTAGAAAAGAATGGCCGGTCCAAACCCCGCCTCCATGACCCCGATGAGAAAGCGTAGGAAATACAAGGTGTATTGCGAGTAGGCGAACACCAGTGCAGCCGTCGCCAGCCCCCAGGAGATCATGATGCGACAGATCCACGCGGGCGCACCGTACTTTCTCAAGCCAAGGCCACTGGGCACCTCGAACAATACGTAACCGACGAAAAACATGCTTGCGGCCAGGCCATAGGCCGTATCGCTCAGGCCCAGTTCAGCTTGCATCTGCGCCTTGGCGAAGCTGATGTTGATCCTGTCGAAATAGGAAAAAAGGAAGCAGATGATCGCTAGCGGGACGATACGCCAAGCCACACGACGGTAGAGCAGCAACTCTTTGAGCTGATCCTCGTTCGAGGCTTGGTTGGCCGAAGCATTGGTAACGGTGACCATTGGTTTCTCCGGTTCTTCTAGTTGTTGGAGATGAGAAGGCAATACGCCCTCCTTTCCTTGCATGATGTAAGGGAACGTACTGAAAGTTGGCAGTACCATCAGCTCATCGGGGCACGCTCAGGTTTTGCGGCGCATCGCGTTTGTCCACCATCCTGCAAAGCCCCGCCGCCCGCAGCCGCTCGATCCGGGCAGCGTCATAGCCGAGGCCTTGCAGAACTTCTGCGGTATGCTCGCCCACGCGCGCCAAGGGTAGACGTGGCCCGAAACGCCCCCCATCGAAGCTCAATGGCAACAACGGCACCACGGTCTGGGCACCGTCATCCAGCTGCAAGGGCGCCAATCCACCGCTTGCCTTCAGGTGAGGATCATCGAACAGCTCTTCAGGCCGGCGAATCGCTGCGAATGGAATGCCGTTACGCTCCAGTTCGACAGCCAGTGCCTTCGCATCCAAGGTGGCGAAGACCTCGGCAAGATGGGCCAGCAAGCGGGGGCGCTGCTCCACGCGCGCCGTATTGCTCGCCAGGCTGGGGTCGCCTAGCAGCGCCTCCTGCCCCAGGACCCTGCACAGGGCTGACCATTGTCCGTCGCCGGTCGCCGCAACGAACATCTGTTCACCGCCTGCGAAGCTGAAAACGTCGTAGATCGACCATGCACTGATCCTGCTGGGCATCGGCGCCGGGGCGTGTCCGGTCACGGCGTACTGTTGCATGTGCTGGGCACTGAGCAGTACGCAGTTCTCGAACAGGGCGCTGTGGATCTCCTTGCCTCTTCCCGTTCGGCTGCGCTCGTGCAAGGCCGCCAATACACCGATCGCACCGAACATGCCGCCCATGATGTCGTTCACCGAGCTTCCCGCTCGCAATGGCTGCCCCACAGGGCCTGTCATGTAGGCGAGACCGCCCATCATCTGCACGACTTCATCCAAGGCCAGGCGATTCTCGTAAGGCCCCTTCAGGAAACCCTTGTGGGAGACGTATATCAGCTCGGCATTGCGTGCGCGGAGTGTGTCATGGTCCAGCCCGAGCTGCCCCATGCGCCCAGGCTTGAAGTTCTCGATGAATACGTCGGCGGTGTCGACCAGGGCAAGGACCGCCTCTCGGCCGGCCTCGCTGTCCAGGTCGACGGCAAGGCTTTTCTTGTTGCGGTTGAATATCCTGAAAAAACCCGCGCCGGCCCCGGGAAGGTGCCGCGTACCGTCCCCTTTGACCGGCTCTACCTTGATCACCTCAGCGCCCAGGTCGGCCAATACCATGCCACAGGCAGGCCCCATCACCATGTGGGACAGCTCGATGACACGGATACCCTCAAGCGGTAGCGTTGACATGCGATGGACTCCGTTACAAACATTCATGCCCTAGTGGAATCAAACAAGGCTTTGAACCTGTCTGGGCAGGCCAGCGCGAGCGATATGGCCATACAACAGTTCGCCAGGCAGCGCTGACTGCACGAGCGCCCGACACACCAGCAACCGTTCGATATCGATACCGGTGCGCACCCCCATGCCCTGGAGCATGAACACCAGGTCTTCGGTGACTGCATTGCCCGAAACGCCAGGGGCGAATGGGCATCCGCCGATACCGCCCAGCGACGCATCCAGCTCTGCGATACCGTGCTGCACGGCGACCAAGGCGTTGGCCAGGGCCAGCCCGCGGGTATCGTGAAAATGGGCCGACTGCAGCTTGTCGCCCGCGATGGCCCGCACCGCCTGCAGGGTCTGTGCGACTTGGCCGGGCGTGGCATAGCCGGTGGTATCAGCCAGGGAGACGGCGTCACAACCGGCGAGCAGGACCTTTGAGGTCAATGCCAGCAGGTCGTCGAGGGGGACATGGCCTTGCAGGGTGCAGCCGAACGCCGTCGACATGCCGGCGATCATCGTCACCGGGTGCCCGGCCTGGTCGCGCAACTCGCACATGCGGGCGAACGTCTCCACCATGTGCTCAGGGGTGCAACGCACGTTCGCCTGACTGTGGGCCGCACTGACGGACACCGGCACCATGATGCGATGAGCACCCGAGGCAAGCGCGTCCTGAGCGCCGCGCAGGTTCGGCGCCAGCACAGTGACCGTAAGGTCCGGGAACGTCAGGGCATGGGCCACCACTTCAGCGGCATCGGCCATTTGCGGCAACAGCTTCGCCGGAACGAACGACGCGACCTCCATGTACCGCACACCCGCCTCGTAGGCCGTGTCGATCCATTTTCGCTTCGCTACGGTGGGCATGATGCTGCGAAGGCTCTGCAGCCCGTCGCGCATACCGACTTCATTCAGCACCAGGGTGTTCATGCGGCTACCCGGAAAGAGGAATTGCCGCCAGCCTAAGTAGCCCGGGAGATGCCGAAAAGACGTTTTTGACGGGGCCAACCATCTGCGTTGGAGATGGATAAACCCTATGCGCAGGCCGGTGCGGCCAGCAGATGGTCAAGCAGGCGTTTGGCCGCGAGCGAGAGGCTGGCGCTATCCCGGACACAGATCACGAATTGGCCACGCACCCAATCATCGGTCAGAGGAATGACCCGCAGCCCGAACAATTCGACATAACGCGCCACCGCCTCCTGCGGAAAGATGGCCAGCACCATGCCTGCTTCCACCAGGCGAAGGGCCGCATCGAAGGACGAGACGCACGTCCGGTACTGCAAGTCCTTGCCCGCGGCACGGGCCAGTTTCTGCATCTGGGTGCCGAGGGTGGAAAAAGCGGAAATGTTGAGGTGATGAAAATCCAGTGTTTCCACGAAGCTGATGCTTTCGCGCCCGGCCAGGGGATGGCGGGTGTTGACCACCACCGAAAGATGGTCGGTACGGTACGGATGAAACTCAAGGTCCCCTTCAGCCATGGATTGGCGACAAATACCGATGTCGGCATGCCCTTCCTCGATACCGCGTACCACATCCGAGCTGAAGCGTTCCTCGACATCGACCTGGATATGCTCGTTCTCGGCCAGAAAGCGGGCAAGCTCCTCGGGAAGGAACTCCATGAGCGATGATACATTGGCCAGCACCCGCACATGTCCGCGAGCGCCCTCGGCATATTCGCTCAACTCGCCCTGCAGGCGCTCGATGTCGCGCATGAACTTGCGCGCATGGCGGAGCAAGGCCTGCCCTGCCGGCGTTGGCGCCACGCCTTTCTTGCTGCGTACCAACAGCGCGGTGGCAAAGGCCGACTCGATGTCCGAGATGCGCTTGCTCACCGCTGAAGGCGCAATGAACTCACGCGTTGCCGCCGCAGCGATACTGCCTTCTTCGCACGCGGCGATGAAGAGCCTCAACGATACCGGATCAAACTGCCACATGGTCTTCCCGCTCCAGGTTCATGCCATCAGGATATCGATGAGCAGCCGGGCGGGGCTGCTCAATTCGACACCTCGTCGGGTAACCACTTCGTAAGGCTCACTGCGTGACATCAGCTGCAACGGCAGACGCACCAGCATGCCATGGTCCACGGCCACCTTGGCCACATCCCACGGCATGACGGCGAGCAGACCGGGATCCTGCCTCAGCATCGACAAGGTCGTGAAGGTCGAGGAGGTTTCGATGGGGTACTGCGGGAAGCTCAACCCGGCCTCGCGAAACTCACGCTCGAGTGTCAGGCGCAAGGGCATGTTCACAGGAAACACCACCCAGCGCGAGTCGGTCAGTTGCGACAAGTTCAGCGATTGGCTGCCGGCCAGAGGATGCGCCGGGTTGGCTACCAGCACGAGTTGTTCCTGGTGCTTGACCCGGCTTTCATACGCCGCCGGGCGGCGGCTGACGCTGGTCCGGCAGATCACCACGTCCAGCCGGCCCTGGTCGAGCAGGCTGAGCAAACGGTCGCTGGTGTCCTCGACGACGGTGACCGACAGGTCTGGCTGAGCCTCGCGCAAGCTCGCCAGCCCCTCCACCAGCATCGGCACCGCGCCCATGATGGTGCCTACCGAGAGGCGCCCGCCGTGCCCCTGGAGGATCCCCAGCATCTCTTCGCGCAGGTGGGCAAGGTCGGTGTTGATCAAGCGTGCGTAGCGCACCACGCAACGCCCCAAATCATTGGCCTCCAGCCCCTTGCTGGTACGGTCGAACAGCACCGCGCCGAGCGTCGACTCGATCTCGTTGAGCGCCTTGGTCGCTCCAGGCTGGGTAATGGACATCGCCTCGGCCGCTTTGTGGATCGAGCCGAGTTCATCGAGGCTGATCAGCAAACGTAACTGACGGAGCCGAAGGCGCGAAGCCATGGAAGTCAAGGATGGAAGCATAGGGGATCACTAAAAGTTATCGCGATGTCAGCAGCTCTCATTAGGCAGCATCGACTGGGAGAAATAAAGTGGCCGCCACTTGATCCTTACAAGAACAACCAGGAGCCAGCATGCGTCTGATCCAATTCGAAACCGTCCATGCCCAGCGCCATGTCGGCGTGGTGGAAGGCGACGTGATCCAGGTCGTGAGCAATACCACCCACATGCGCGAACTGGCCCTGGCGGCCATTGGCAACCAGCGCAGCCTGAGCGCGGAAGTCATCGCACGAGGCCTGCACAGCTACGATGAGCGCTACGCCCAGCTTCTGGAGGCGTGCCGGGTATTGCCACCGCTGGACCACGAAGACCCCGCCCATTGCCTGGTCAGCGGCACCGGCCTGACTCATCTGGGCAGCGCCTCGACACGCGACAAGATGCATCAGCAGAAAATCGACGATGCCGCCGCCCTGACCGACACAGCACGCATCTTCCAATGGGGCATCGAAGGGGGGCGCCCTACCCCTGGCACCGTCGGCGTACAGCCTGAATGGTTCTACAAGGGTGACGGTTCGATCGTCGTGCGCCCAGGCCAGGCCTTCCAGAGCCCGCCCTTTGCCGAAGATGCAGGCGAGGAGCCTGAGCTGGCCGGGCTCTATGTCATCGGCGCTGATGGCCGACCCTACCGGTTGGGCTTCGCCATCGGCAATGAGTTTTCCGACCACGTGATGGAACGGCGCAACTACCTGTACCTGGCTCACTCCAAACTGCGCAACTGCTCGTTCGGCCCGGAGCTGCGCATCGGTGAGCTGCCCCGCCACCTGAATGGCGTCAGCCGGATCCGCCGAGGCGATGACGTCATCTGGGAAAAGGCGTTCCTCAGTGGCGAGGACAACATGTGCCACTCCCTGGAAAACCTGGAGTATCACCACTTCAAGTATGCGCAGTTCCTGCGCCCTGGCGATGTCCACATTCACTTCTTCGGCACCGCGACCCTGTCGTTCGCCGACCAGGTCAGGACGGCCGCCGGCGATGTCTTCGAAATCAGCCTGCCGGAATTCGGCGCCCCGCTGCGCAACGGCATTGCCCTGGCGCCAGCGACCTTCGCACCCGGAGAGGTGACGTCGCTCTGACCCGACGGCGGTGCATGGCCGCGCCGCCCCGGCATTTCATAACAACCATAAAAGAGAGATGAGCATGAAGAACAGCCCTAGCACAGCGGCCTCCACATCGGCCGTGGCCTGTGCCGACAGCACCCGCCCGACCAGCGTACGCTGGCGGATCTTCCTGATCCTGCTGTTGCTGGCCGCCATCAACTACATCGACCGGGCCTCGCTGTCGGTAGCCCTGCCGTTGATTTCAGCCGAGTTCGAACTGACCCCGGCGCTGGAAGGCCTGATACTCAGCGCCTTCTTCTGGTCGTACGCCTTGATGCAGATCCCCAGCGGCATGCTGCTGGACCGTTTCCAGGTGCGCAACATCATCGGCGTGGCCACGGTCGGCTGGGGAGCCTTCCAGGCGCTGGGCGGCTTTGCCCATCACTGGATCACCCTGCTGATCACCCGAGTCGGCCTGGGCGTGGCCGAGTCGCCGATCATGCCGGCAGGCGCCAAGCTCAACGGCGCCTGGCTGACGCCGAACGAACGCGGTCGCGGGGCGACCTTGGTCGATGGTGGTGCCCCGCTGGGCACGGCGCTCGGCGCGATCATCATCGCGGGCCTGATCACCTGGTTCGACTCCTGGCGCATCGCGTTCATCATCGCCGGCGTCGGCACCATCGTGGTGGGTATCTGGGCCTGGTGGTATATCCGCAACCACCCAAGCGAACACCCGCAGGTCAACGCGGCCGAGCTGTCCTACATCACCCAGGCCAACGAAGCCGCCAGCAAGCACAACGGCAACCGCAAGGCCGTGCTCAAGGAGCTACTCAAGAGCCGCTCGGTACTGTGCATGTTCGCAGGATATGCCTGCTACAACAGCGTGTTCTATGGCTTGCTGACCTGGATGCCAAGCTACCTGCACAAGGCTCATGACCTGGACATCAAGGCCATGGGCGGCGCGACCTTCCTGATCTTCATGTGCGGTTTCGTCAGCGAGCTGGTCGGCGGCTGGATCGCCGACAAGTGGAAGACCAACGGCGGGCAACCCAACACCGTGATGCGCAGCATGTTCGCAGGCTCGGCAGCCGTGGCCGCCCTGTGCATCCTGCTGGTGGCCTATACCCCGGATGCCGCGAAGGTGATCGCCCTGCTCTGCGTCGCACTGTTCTTCATTCGCTGGTGCGGAATGTACTGGTGCCTGCCGGCCATCCTCGGCGGCAAGTCCAAAGCCGGCGTGCTGGGCGGCAGCATGAACTTCTGCGGCAACATGGTGGGTGTGCTGGTCCCGATCCTGATCGGCCTGATCGTGCAGTTCACCGGCTCCTACTTCCTGGCCCTGATCTTCTTCGTGGTCATGGCGTTCGGCCTGATGCTGTTCTCCGGCCTGATCGATTATCGCGAACGCGGCCTGGCCTGATGGCCGCGTCCCTTTGAGGTGAATGTCATGCAACTGATTACAAAGACAGGCAGTGAAAACGCTGCCAATGCGGTGATCCGACTCAACCCACTGGACGACGTGCTGATCGCTCGCCAGCCGCTGCCCAAGGGCCTGCACCTGGATGAAGGCGTACGGGTGCTCGAACCGATCCCCGCCGGCCACAAGGTGGCCGCCCGCGACCTCGAGGCCGGCCAGCCGCTGCGCCGCTACGGGCAGATCATCGGCTTCGCCAGCCAGGCCATCGAGGCCGGCCAACATGTGCACGTGCACAACCTGGCGATGGGCGACTTCGCCCGCGACTATGCCTTCGGCGTCGATGCCCGGGGCGTGCAGGCCCCCACCGAAGACACCTTCATGGGCATCGTACGCCCGGACGGCCGGGTCGCCACGCGCAACTACATCGGCATCCTGACCTCGGTGAACTGCTCGGCGACCGTGGCTCGCGCCATCGCCGATCATTTCCGCCGCGACATCCACCCCGAAGCCCTGGCGCCCTACCCCAACGTCGATGGCGTGGTCGCCCTGACCCATGGCGTCGGTTGCGCCGTCGACCCCACTGGCGAGGCGTTGGCCATGCTGCGCCGGACCCTGGGCGGATACGCCGTGCATGCCAACTTCGCCGCAGTGCTGCTGATCGGCCTGGGCTGCGAAACCAACCAGATCCCTGACCTGCTTGCCGCCCAGGGCCTGGAAAGTTGCAACACCCTGCGCACCTTCACCATCCAGGGCTCCGGCGGCACGTCCAAGACCATCGCCAGCGGGATCGCCCAGGTCGAATCGCTGCTCGAAGAGGCCAACCGCGTCGAACGCCAGCCCGTCAGCGTGCGACACCTCACCGTAGGCCTGCAATGCGGTGGCTCGGATGGCTATTCGGGCATCACCGCCAATCCGGCCCTGGGCAATGCCGTGGACCGCCTGGTGGCCGCTGGCGGTACTGCAATCCTGTCGGAAACCCCGGAAATCTATGGCGCCGAGCACCTGCTGACGCGCCGTGCGGTGAGCCAGCACGTCGGCGAGAAACTGATCGCCCGCATCCAGTGGTGGGAGGCCTATTGCCAGCGCATGGGGGCCGAGCTGAACAACAACCCTTCTGCCGGCAACAAGGCCGGCGGCCTGACCACCATCCTGGAAAAGTCCCTTGGCGCCGTGGCCAAGGCCGGCTCCAGCGACCTGATGGACGTCTACGAGTATGCCGAGCCGGTGCGCGCCCACGGCCTGGTGTTCATGGACACCCCCGGCTACGACCCGATCTCGGCCACCGGCCAGGTTGCAGGTGGTGCCAACCTGATCGCCTTCACCACTGGACGTGGCTCGGCCTACGGCTGTGCGCCCTCCCCCTCGATCAAGCTGGCCACCAACACGCGCCTCTGGGAAACCCAGGAAGAAGACATGGATGTGAACTGCGGCGGTATTGCCGACGGCAGCATGACCATCGCAGAGCGTGGCGAGCATATCTATCAGCTGATGCTGCGCATTGCCTCGGGCGAACGCAGCAAAAGCGAGCAGCACGGCTATGGCCAGAACGAGTTCGTGCCGTGGCAGATCGGCGCCATCACCTGACCTTCTTGTTTACCCTTACAGGAGCCCTCCATGACCCGGATCCTCGGTCACAACTACATCGGCGGCCAACGCTCGGCCCAAGGCAGCATCCAGCTCCAGAGCCTGGACGCCACCACCGGCGAACCCTTGCCCGGCCTGTTCAGCCAAGCCACCGAAGCGGAGGCGGATGCGGCGGCCAAGGCGGCCGCCACGGCCTTCCCGAGCTATCGCAACCTGCCCGCGAGCAGACGTGCGGAGTTTTTGGACGCCATTGCCGACGAACTGGATGCCCTGGGTGACGACTTCATCGCCACCGTGTGTCGCGAAACGGCGCTGCCCAGCGCCCGCATCCTGGGGGAGCGCGGCCGGACCAGTGCGCAGATGCGCCTGTTCGCCAAGGTACTGCGCCGTGGCGACTTCCTTGGTGCACGTATCGACCACGCCCTGCCCGAGCGCCAGCCCGCGCCACGCCCGGACCTACGCCAGTACCGTATTGGCGTCGGGCCGGTCGCCGTGTTCGGCGCCAGCAACTTCCCCTTGGCCTTCTCCACCGCCGGCGGCGACACCGCATCGGCCCTGGCCGCTGGCTGCCCGGTGGTGTTCAAGGCGCACAGCGGCCACATGGCCACCGCCGAGTGGGTGGCCGATGCCATCCTGCGCGCAGCCGAACGCACCACCATGCCGGCTGGTGTGTTCAACATGGTCTATGGCAGCGGTGTCGGTGAGTGGTTGGTCAAGCATCCAGCGATCCAGGCGGTTGGCTTCACCGGCTCGCTCAAAGGTGGCAGCGCCTTGTGCCGCATGGCCGCCGAGCGCCCACAGCCGATTCCCGTGTTCGCCGAGATGTCCAGCATCAACCCGGTGATCGTCCTGCCAGCTGCACTGAAGGTTCGCGGCGAGGCGATTGCCCGGGAACTGAGCGCCTCGGTCACCCTCGGCTGTGGGCAGTTCTGCACCAATCCAGGCTTGGTCCTGGGCCTGCGTTCGCCTGCGTTCAGCGCCTTCATCGAGCAGCTCAAAGCCCAGATGGCCGACAAACCGGCCCAGACCATGCTCAATGTCGGCACCCTGGCCAGCTACCGCCAAGCGCTGGAGCACCTGCACGCCCACCCAGGCATCCGCCACCTGGCAGGCGCGGCGCAGGGTGCGCAACACGCCGAGCCACAACTGTTCCAAGCCGACGTCAGCCTGCTGCTCGAAGGCGATGGCCTGTTGCAGGAAGAGGTTTTCGGCCCCGCGACCCTGGTGGTCGAGGTCCAAGACCAGGCCCAACTGGCCGATGCGGTCAAGGCCCTGCGCGGCCAGCTGACCGCCACCCTCATCGGCGAGCCCGCCGAACTGCTGGCTCACGGCTGGTTGAGTGAGCTGTTGCAGGAAAAGGTCGGCCGCCTGTTGCTCAACGGCTACCCGACCGGTGTGGAAGTCTGCGATGCCATGGTGCACGGCGGCCCCTATCCCGCCACTTCCGATGCCCGCGGCACCTCCGTGGGGACCTTGGCCATCGACCGGTTCCTGCGGCCGGTGTGCTTCCAGAACTACCCCGACGAACTGCTCCCCCCCGCGCTGCAGAATGCCAACCCACTGGGCCTGCTGCGATTGGTCGATGGGGAATACAGCCGAGAAGCCTTGGCCCGCTAGCCGGCGCCTTTCAGGCCCCTGCCGGCTTTCCCTGCCCGTCGCACGCTTGGCGGATAAACCGCTTCTGAGCAGGGGGAAAGCCGGCTGCCTCCAAGGGGCGGTGAGGGCTTAGTTCCAGCACCGTTCTATCAGCTCAGCTGTAGTGCGCTCATAGAGACTGGTCCACCTATGGCGGATGTACGTGCAGACACCCGACGCATGGATGCTGGCCTGATCGCACGGGAAATCCAGGCGCAGCTGATCGCTTTGCGCCTGTGGAATGCTGACATCGCCATGCCCGTCAGAGTCTCGCGCCTGCTGTGCGGCCTCACGAGCGGTCTGCTCGTCCAGCGCGGCATTCTGCAGCATCACGTTGATCGCACTCTGCTTGTCGAGCCCTTTACCGCGCAGGAACTCGACGTTGTTGGAGATAGGCTGCCTCAGGTAGCTGGAGCGGACCTCGGACAATGAAGGGTCCTGATAGGCTCGCAGCTGTGGCGCCAGGAAGCTGTAGTCGCCGCTGCAACTGGCTGATGAAGCCGCGGCAGGCACCGGGATGCCGTCGCTTGCTGCGACAGCAGCCATGGCAGCGCCTTCACCCGTCGCTGCGCTGGCCCCTGCTCTCAACTGATTGGCCAGGTTCAGTGCGGTCGTTGCTTCGGCGCTTCTGCCCTTCAGGTTGTAGGCCGCCGCCGTGACGTCCAGGCCGGCCGCAATGACTGGGGTGTAGTCCGTTTCGTGATTGAGCACCCCAGCATTGCCTCGCAGGCCCTGGATCTGCATCAGCAGCAGGCTTTGTTGCTCGCCGGACGGGGGAATCGAGGCCCCGCCTGCACGAATGGGCTGGGCCGCCATCTCCCGGACGATCCGGTTCACCGCCAGGCCGACCGCCTCTTGCGCCGCCTTTGAGGAGGACTTCGTTGCGTCCGGGCAGCCCTGGTGCCAGCGCCCCAGGTCGCCACGTGCCATCTGGAAGGCTTCGAAGCTGTGCTTCGGTGTGCCGCCCGCCATCAAAGTGAACAGCACTTTTACCGCCGCCATATTGGCACTCGGCCCGTCAGCGCTCCATTGAACATCCTCGAGTTGCGGCAATACCGCCAGATCGTACCCGGCCGCAGAACTGCCCAAAGGCTTCAGATCCACACGCCGATAAACCATGGAAAGCTTCTGGAATGACTGCGCATACAGCTCTGGATAGAGGCGGAAGGATACTTCACAGGCGCTTCCGGCAAATCCTTCAGCCGACTTGTCGATGGCAGTACCCAGCTGAGAGGGGTCGATGAATACCACAGCTTGTGCCTGGGACTTGGGCAAGGCGCTGACCTCGGAATCCCGGACAGCGGATTCGATACTGTAGGCCCCGGCAGGCTTCCAGCTGGAACAGCCGTGCAGAACAACGGTACCGGCAAGGAGTGCAGCATACAGGCAGGATCTTGCAAACGAATCCATGACTCAATCCTTTGGCGGTGGCGACGAGGACGGATTGGGCAAAAGTAGTGGCACATGGCCAATAACCAACAAGCGAATTAAAGAATCGGCGCCAACGGATAGCAAATGATTTCGTACATTTGCCGGAAGCATCATTAATCCAACTTGCTGAAACGTTTCTCTAACTCTATAAAAAAGGCACAACTCCAACAAAAGGCTGCCGCCATGCCCGCTCTCAAACGCTTCGTTGCTTTCAGCACCCTGTTCGCGACCTCCCAGGCCATGGCCTGGGACTACGTCCTGCTCGACACCGACAAACCCGCCCAGAACTGGAAGATCACCAGCCAGCAGCTTGGCATAAAAACCGACAAGCCCTTCAGCGTCACCCTGCGCACCTTGCACGGCGGTCGGCAGGAGGGTGTCAGCATCGTCGACATCGATAACGGCACGATGAAACTTTCGGTGGTGCCGACTCGCGGCATGAACGTCTTGCAGGCCTCGGTCGGTAATGTGCGCATGGGCTGGGACTCGCCGGTCAAGGAAGTGGTCAACCCCTCCTTCATCGAACTCAATGGGCGCAATGGCCTAGGCTGGCTGGAAGGTTTCAACGAGCTGGTCACCCGCTGCGGTTACGAGTGGGTCGGCCACCCCGGCATCGACAATGGCGAACTGCTGACCCTGCACGGTCGGGCCGCCAACATTCCTGCGAACAACGTCACCCTGCACATCGATGAGAAGCCACCGTACGCCATCACCTTGCGTGGCGAACTGAAAGAGCAGGCATTCAAGAAGGTCGACTTCTCCATCGCGACCGAAGTGGTTACCGAACCCGGCAGCGTGGTGTTCACCCTCAACGACACCCTCACCAACAACGGCGATTATCCGAAGGAATACCAGGCGCTGTATCACAGTAACTTCAGCACCCCATTCCTGGAGCAGGGCGCTCGTTTCGCCGCGCCGGTGAAACAGGTGTCGCCGTTCAACGACAAGGCCAGGGGCGACCTGCCCGACTGGCAAACCTACCGCGCCCCCACCAAGGACTATGACGAAACGGTCTATAACGTGGTGCCGTATGCCGATGCCAGGGGCGATACATTGGCCGTGTTGCATAACAAGGCCGGCACCCTGGGCGTCTCGGTCGGTTTCAACACTCGGACACTGCCTGTGTTTTCCTTGTGGAAGAATACCGATACCCAAGGCCAGGGCTATGTCACGGGATTGGAGCCAGGAACGAGTTTTTCCTATAACCGCCGTTACCAGCGGCCACTGAACCTGGTGCCGACAATCGGACCGAAGCAACGCCGGCAGTTCCACATCAGCTACAGCCTATTGGCGGACAAAACGGCTGTGGACCAGGCCTTGAAACGGGTGAGCGAGATCCAGGGTGGGCGCGAAACCGAGGTGCGGCAGACGCCGTTGGTTGACCTGACCAAGGGGTAACGCCGACTAGGCAAGTCGGAAAAGGGCGCGCTGAAGGTAGTGAGGGGGCAGCCAACACCTGTCGCCCCCGGCCTTGCACCGCATGGTCTCCGCGCCTCCTGCACCACCAACTGTCTGGCGCCGTTCGGGCTGAGTCATGGATACGTCCTTCCAAAATGCATCCTCCTGCTGAGGGGTTAAGGATGCACAATGACTCCCTGGGACTGAACACCTAGCCAAGCGCTACAGCCACATCTTGATCTGCCGCGCCACCGCCTCGGTGGAAATACCGTAGCGATCATGCAGGGTCGGCAAGGCCCCGGCATCGAGGAAGGCATCCGGCAAGGCGATCTGACGGAAGGTCGGTGTCACGCCATTGCGCAGCAGCACACCGGCGACCGCCTCCCCCAGCCCACCAATGATGGAGTGGTTCTCCGCCGTCACCACCAGGCGGCCGGACTTGCGAGCCTCGGCAAGGATCGTCTGTTCATCCAGCGGCTTGATGGTCGGCACGTGCAGCACCGACACATCCACGCCATCCCTTTGCAACTGCTCGGCCGCTTCCAGGGCGCGCATGGTCATCAACCCGCTGGCGATCACCAGCACGTCCCGACCACCGCGCAGCACCTGTGCCTTGCACAACTGGAACCGGTAGTCGTAGCGATCCAGCACCAAGGGCACGTTGCCGCGTAGCAAACGCATGTAGACCGGGCCCTGATGCTCGGCGATGGCTGGCACGGCCTGTTCGATCTCCAACGCATCGCAAGGGTCGACGATCATCAGGTTCGGCATTGCGCGCAAGATCGCCAGGTCGTCGGTGGCCTGGTGGCTGGGGCCGTAGCCGGTGGTCAGGCCAGGCAGGCCGCAGACGATCTTGACATTGAGGTTTTCCTCGGCGATGGCCATGCAGATGAAGTCATAGGCCCGTCGCGAGGCGAATACCGCATAGGTAGTGGCGAATGGCGTCAGGCCTTCGCGGGCCATGCCGGCGGCGGCGCTCATCAGCAACTGCTCGGCCATGCCCATCTGGTAGAAACGGTCCGGGTGGGCCTTGGCGAAGATGTGCAGGTCGGTGTATTTGGACAGGTCGGCACTCAGGCCAACGATGTCCTGACGCTGCTCAGCCAGCGTCGCCAGGGCGTGACCGAACGGCGCCGGACGGGTTGGCTGGCCTTCGGCGGCGATGGAGGCGATCATCGCCGAGGTGGTCAGGCGTTTTTTCGGTGCGCTTACAGTGCTCATGCTTGGCTCCCGGCGTCCAGTGCTTGCAGGGCGAGGTCCCATTCGTGTTCATCGACACGAATGAAATGGGTTTTGTCGCGGTTTTCGAGGAAGGGAACGCCCTTGCCCATGCGGGTATCGCAAATGATCACCCGGGGTTGGGCGCCCGGGTGGGCACGGGCCTGGTCGAAGGCACGGACCAATGCATCGAGGTCATTGCCGTCGACCCGTTGCACGAACCAGCCAAACGCCTGCCAACGGTCGACGATCGGCTCGAACGCCAGCACTTCGCTGGAATGACCATCGGCCTGCTGATTGTTCACATCGACCAGGGCGATGAGGTTGTCCAGCCGCCAATGGCTGGCGGACATCACCGCCTCCCAGGTCGAGCCCTCGTTCAACTCACCGTCCGACAGCAGGTTGTACACCCAACTGGCCGAACCCTTGCGCTTGAGCCCCAGGCATGCGCCAACGGCGATGCCCAAACCATGCCCGAGCGAGCCGCCGGTGATTTCCATGCCCGGTGTATACGCGGCCATGCCGGACATGGGCAGGCGACTGTCGTCGCTACCGTAGGTCTCCAGTTCCTCTTCGGGAATGACCCCGGTTTCGATCAGCGCCGCGTACAAAGCGATCGCATAGTGCCCAATGGACAGGTAGAAGCGGTCGCGGCCTTCCCATTCGGGATTGCCCGGATCCATACGCAATGCATGGAAATAGGCCACGGCGAGCAGGTCGGCGGCACCCAAGGCCTGGCCGATATAGCCCTGTCCCTGTACTTGCCCCATGCGCAAGGCATGACGACGGATGTTGTGGGCGCGCACGGCCAGGGGCAGCGCCTCGTTATAGCTAGGCACAGCAGTCATGGAATGACTCCTTGTTGAATCAACGATTGACCAGGTTGGCCGGTACGCGCAGTACCAGGAAGGCACCGAACACCAGCACAATGGTGATGAGATACATGCCGATGGCATTGCTGCCCCAGGCGGTGGTGACCCAACCGATCAGGTAGGGCGAGCAGAAGCCGGCGAGGTTGGCGAAGCTGTTGACCGCCGCGATACCCGCTGCCGCCGACACGCCGCCGAGCAGCGTGGTGGGCAACATCCAGAACAGCGACGAGGCGGACAGGATGCCAGCAGCGGCCAGGCAAAGGCTCAGGATCGACAAGATTAGGCTGCTGCCCAGCGCCGCGGCCAGACTCAGGCCCAGTGCGCCCAGTAGCATGGGGATCGCCAGGTGCCAGCGCCGCTCCTGGTGGCGATCACCGCTACGCCCGGCCAGGAGCATGGCGACGATGGCACACAGGTACGGCACGCTGGTCATCAGGCCGATGTGCAAGGGATCGCTCACCCCTGCATTGCGCACCAGGGTTGGCAGCCAGAAGGTGATCGCGTACTGGCCCATGACCACACAGAAGTAAATCCCGGCCAGCAACCATAGGCGACGGTCGCGCAGGAAGTCGCCCACCGAGCCGTGCTTGACCTTGTGCTGCTCATCTTCGGCCAGCTCCCTGCGCACCAAGGCTTTTTCGTCATCACTGAGCCAATGCGCCTGGTCGACGCCATCCTTGAGATAGCTCAGCACGAGGATCCCTACCAGCACGGTCGGAATCGCCTCCAAAACGAACATCCATTGCCAGCCGGCCCAACCGTGCACCCCGGCGAAACGCTCCATGATCCACCCCGACAGCGGGCCGCCGACCATGCCCGAGAGCGGGATGGCGATGAACCACAAGGCTGTCATCTTCGCCCGGCGATAAGAGGGGAACCAGTAGGTCAGGTACAACAGCAGGCCCGGGGCAAGGCCCGCTTCGGCGATCCCCAGCAGAAAGCGCAGGGTATAGAACTGCCAGGCCGTCTCGACGAAGGCGAACATCGCCGAAATGATGCCCCAGGTGATCATGATGCGCGCGATCCAGCGCCGGGCGCCGACCTTGTGCAGGATGATGTTACTCGGTACTTCGCACAGGAAGTAACCGATGAAGAACATTCCGGCGCCCAGCCCGTAGACCGCTTCGGAGAGTGCCAGGTCATCCATCATCTGTAGCTTGGCGAAGCCGACGTTGACCCGGTCCAGGTAGGCACATAGGTAGCAGAGCATGAGAAAAGGCATCAGGCGCCAGGCCGTCTTGCGGTAGGCACTGCTGCGCGTGGCCGAAGCCGCGTCTAGCGTCAAAGTGGTCATGTCGATCTGATCTCTTGTTGTTATTGGCCGCCCGGGCCAGGCCGGGCTCAGATACAGAACGTAGGTGGCTGGTTGCTCAGTGGATCAGCATCCCACCGTTGACGTCCAACGTGATGCCCGTCAGATAGCTGGATAAGTCGCTGGCCAGGAACAGTGCCGCATTAGCGACGTCACGTGCTTCACCCAGACGCCCCAAGGGGATCCCTTCAATGATGGCGTGGCGTCGTTCATCCTGCATCAGGCCACCGGTGATGTCGGTGTGGATCAGGCCAGGGGTGATCGAGTTGACCCGTACATTATCCGGCCCCAGCTCGCGGGCCATCGCCTTGGCAAGGCCGAGCACAGCGGCTTTCGCGGCACTGTAGTGAGGGCCGCCGAAGATGCCGCCACCCCGCTGGGCGGAAACCGAGGACATGCACACGATGCTGCCGGCACCCTGGGCACGCATCGCTGGGATGACCGCCTGCGACATCAGCAGCGTGCCGCGCAGGTTGACATCGAGGATGCGGTCATAGTCGGCCCCGGTGATGTCCAGGGTCTTGACCGGCTGGGTGATGCCGGCATTGTTGACCAGCACATCGATCCGTCCGAAATGGGCCAGGACCTGCGCCACAGCATCGCGCACCAGAGCCTGGTCGGCGACATTAGCGGCAAGGCCGATGTGGCCTTCGCCCAGCTCAGCAGCGGCTTGGGCTGCTGCACTGGCGTCGAGGTCAAGGATCGCGACCTTGGCGCCCTGGTTGGCGAAAACCTGGGCGGTTGCACGGCCGATGCCGCGGGCAGAGGCTGCGCCAGTCACGATTGCGAATTTGCCTGCAAGTAGCATGAGAAACACTCCGGATGATTATTGTTGTGGGCAGCGGTCCGGGTGAACCGATGGGCACAGCTTCATGTCAGGACGCATCGCCAGCAACGCAGTGCATCTCATCCGCTGCTGAAAAAAATTCAGCCCTTGCTTGCTGTCGACAACGACGCGAAAGTACAAACACTCTTGTCCTCTGCGACTTTTTCAGGGAGCGACCGTGAACCAGGATACGATCCGCAAGCCGCCACAGATCCCTGCCCTGAAAGCGATTCAGGCCTTCGAGCAGGTCGCGCGTTTTGGCAACGTGGCTCGGGCCGCCGAACAACTCAACCTCACGCCCTCGGCGGTCAGTCACCAGATCGCCAACCTGGAAGCCCTGATCGGGCGCCCTTTGTTCATTCGCGAGGCCCGTGGCGTGTCCTTGACGCCCGCCGGCGAGCAGTACCTGCGTGAGGTGGCGGGTATCCTGCAGAGCCTGGCCAGTGCCACGGAGCGTGCCGGAAGCGCGGTCGGCTTCGATTGCCTGCGGCTGCACTCGGCGCCCAGCTTCGGCCTGCTGTGGCTATTGCCACGCCTGGAACACTTTCGCAGCAGCCATCCGGAAATCCAGATCAACCTATCGTGCTCCTACGAATCACTGCATTTCGGCCGTCACCAGATCGACCTGGACATCCGACATGGCTACCCCAACTGGCCGAGTCTGGAGGTACGCACCATCCGCCATGAACGTGCAACGGTACTGTCGTCGCCACAGTTGCTCGCACGTCGGCAGATCAAGCAACCCAGCGACCTGCTGGGGGAAAACCTGATCCTCTCGGAAGCGGCCCTCGTCCAGTGGCCTCAATGGTTCGCCCAGCAAGGCGTGACATTGCCACAGGCCCCGTTCGCACTGAGCTTCGACCGCTCCTACATGAGCCTGGAAGCCGCTGGCCATGGGTATGGGTTTGCCCTGGAAAGTTCACTGCTGGCCCAGGACTACATCGCCAGGGGCGAGCTGGTGCCAGTTTTCCCACAGGAACTGGCCACCCCCGTCAGCGCCCACCACCTGGTGTTCCCTCGCGGGCATGCCGAAACTTCGAGGGTGCGGCTGTTCCTCGACTGGGTGCAGGGTCAATTGGGGCATGATTTCAACTATTGAACCCATGGCACCAGGCACCGGCATGCTCAACAGGATCAGGCAAGCAATCCAGCGGATCACGCTACTGGTCAGCGCCTTGCCACCTGGACAATGCCCCTCACGAACTTCACGAGGGTCATACCATGCAAGTCAATGCTTACGGTGCCCATGCCGGCAACCTACCCCTGGAGCCGCTGCGCATCACCCGCCGCACACCCGGTGCCCACGATGTCCAGATCCAGATCGCCTTCTGCGGCATCTGCCACTCGGACCTGCACCAGGTGCGCTCCGAGTGGGAAGGCACGCACTACCCCTGCGTCCCGGGCCACGAAATCGTCGGCCGTGTGACGGCAGTGGGTGCCCACGTCGCCTCGTTCAAACCAGGCGACCTGGTCGGTGTGGGCTGCATCGTCGACAGCTGCAAGCACTGCGATGACTGCGACGCAGGCCTGGAGAACTACTGCGACGGCATGATCGGCACCTACAACTTCCCGACCCCGGATGCGCCAGGCTGGACGTTGGGCGGGTACGCCGAGGCCATTGTCGTGCATGAACGCTACGTGCTGCGTATCGGCCACCCCGAGGCGCAACTGGCCGCGGTGGCGCCGCTGCTGTGCGCGGGGATCACCACCTACTCGCCGCTGCGCCATTGGCACGCCGGGCCCGGCAAGAAGGTCGGCGTGGTCGGCATCGGCGGCCTGGGACACATGGGGATCAAGCTGGCTCACGCCATGGGTGCTCATGTGGTGGCGTTCACCACATCCGAGCACAAGCGCGAAGCGGCCCTGGCGCTGGGCGCCGACGAGGTGGTGGTGTCGCGTGATGCACAGCAGATGGCTGCCCATGCCAAGAGTTTCGACTTCATCCTCAACACGGTCGCCGCGCCCCATGACCTGGATGCGTTCCTGGTCCTGCTCAAGCGCGACGGGGCGATGACCCTGGTGGGCGCGCCGGCCTCGCCACATTCCTCGCCCAACGTCTTCAACCTGATCATGAAGCGCCGCACCCTGGCCGGTTCGATGATCGGCGGCATTCCCGAGACCCAGGAGATGCTCGATTTCTGCGCCGAGCATGGCATCGTCGCGGATATCGAACTGGTACGTGCCGAGCAGATCAACGAGGCCTACGAACGGATGCTGCGGGGCGAGGTGAAGTATCGGTTCGTGATCGACAACGCCAGCCTGGCTGGCTGAGGCTGGGCCCATCGCCGGCTCCGCCAGCTCCCACCAAGCACGCGGAGCCTGGGCCGTATTTGCACGGCTGGCTTGTTTAGCACCATAGAATCTCCCACCTGTCTTGCGCTGCTGTTGTAGACACCGCTGAACCTGTGGGAGCCGGCTTGCCGGCGATTGGGCCGGGGCAGGCAACCCAAGACAGTTGCTCCCATTTGTCCTGCGCGTTGTTCTATGAAAGCGGATATTCGACCTTCGAGCCACAAACCTCGGCACCTGGCGTCAGCTGCGCCCGGGTGGCCTTGCCGATGTCCATGATGTGCATGACCTCGATTCCCCGTACCAGCAGATGATCGGCGACGATGCGCCGATGACAACGCCACCAGACCGCCTCGGAACACATGATCGCGCAGCGCCGGGCTTCACTGAGCTCGATCAGCTCATCCAGCCCCGCGGCGAACTCGGCACCCAACGCATGGTCGGCATAGTTGTGAAAGCTGCGGTTGCGCCACAACCCATTGATGTGCGGAGCAACGGCCTTCGATTTCTTGCGCAGCCCGCCCAACGCCGCGATCCGGCGGTGATCCATGCCCTCCTGCTGTAGCAAGCCAGGCAACACGTCCAGGTTGTACTGCGGGTTGGTACGGGAGCGGGGAACCGTCCTGATGTCGACCACCACCTGCACGCCGAAACTGCGCATCAATGCGACGAAGGCTTCGATCGACCGGGTCGAATGCCCCACGGTGAATACCTTGTGCGGCATGTCGTTCATCGGGACATGTCCAGGCGTTCCTGCAGCGCCAGGGCATTCCCCAAAGCGGCACCGCCGGCGGTGTTGTCGAAAATGCACCAGGTCGGCACGTTCGCCGCGCGGCTCGCTCGAAGCTCTGCGGCCAGGCGCTGCAGGTAGGCCTCGGCGTAGTCGCTGTAGTAGATCCGTGGTTCACCATGTAAACGCCAATAGATCAGCCCTGGCCATCCGCCAGGCTTGGCATCGCTTTCGAAACGCGCTGGGCTGGCGGCCACCTGGGCGATCTGCAGATCGGTCAGCAACGGCTCGGCAGACTGCCATGACGCGTGCCGTGGCTCCAACGCCAGCGGCCCGGCATGGCGCCTGCGTAGAGCTTCGAAGAAGCGCCGGGCGACCTGTGGTTCGTATCGCAACGAAGGCGGCAACTGCACCAGCAGGCAGCCCAGGCGTTCGCCCAGCTCCCCGCACTGTTCGAGAAATGCATCGAGCAATGCATCGCTGGCGTGCAGGCGCTGCTCATGGGTGATCGCCTTGGGCATCTTCACCGAGAAACGAAAATGCCTGGGCACCGAGGCAGCCCAGCGGGCGTAGGTCTGGGGCTTGTGCGGGCGGTAGAACGAGCTGTTGATCTCCACCGCGTCCAACCTTGCGGCGTAGCGCTGCAGATGGCTGCCCACCTGCGCAAACACCTCGGCATAGGCGCTGGGTACGCTCCAACCGGCACAGCCGATGAACACGTTCATGAACGGGGCTACTCCTCCTGGTCTCGAATGCCTGTCTGTTCAGACGACACGCGAAACCGGGTCGTTCCGTCGAGCTGCCCCAGCCTTGTGTGTGAGTGGCGGTGCGGCAGGTTCAGCTGCAACTCGCCCGATCCCGCACCGGACACTGCGCCCGGTGCAGGTTCAGCGCGGTATTGATGATGCCGATATGGCTGAACGCCTGAGGGAAATTGCCAAGCATGCGCTTGCCCACCGGGTCGTACTGCTCCGCCAGCAAGCCGACGTCGTTGCACAGCGCCGCCAACCGCTCATACAGCGCCCGCGCCTCTTCCTGGCGGCCGAGCAACACGTACACATCCGCCAGCCAGAACGAGCACACCAGGAACGTTCCCTCCCCCGGTGTCAGACCGTCACTGCAGCGGTCGCTGTCGTAGCGCAGCAGCAAGCCGTTGCGCAGCAGGCGTTTTTCGATTTCCGCCAGCGTGCACAGGAACCGGGGATCCTCCGCCGGCAGGAAACCGGTCAAGGCGATCTGCAGCAAGCTGGCGTCCACCTCCGCCGAGCCGTAGGCCTGCACGAAGCACTGGCGTTTGGCGTCGAGCCCTTGCTGGCAGACTTCGCGGTGAATCTCATCGGCTACTTGCCGGTAGTGCCGCCCGCGCTCGCGGTCCTCCTCGGTGGTTTCGGCAAGGCTCGCGGCGCGGTCGAAGGCCACCCAGGCCATGACCTTGGAATGCACGAAGTGCTGCCGCCCGCCACGCACTTCCCAGAGACCCTCGTCAGGCTCGCGCCAGATGCGCTCCAGGTACGGCAGGATCAGGCGGGCGATGGCGGAGCTGCGCGGGTGCCGGGGCAGGCCGCCACGAATGGCCTGGGTCATGGCGTCGGCAAGCTCGCCGTAGATATCCAATTGCAGCTGTTGGGCTGCGGCGTTGCCGATGCGAACGGGCCGGGACTGTTCGTAGCCACTGAGCCACGGCAGGGTGAATTCCGGCAGGTCGCGCTCACCGGCCAGGCCGTACATGATCTGCATCTGTTCCGGGTTGCCGGCCACCGAGCGTAGCAGCCATTCGCGCCAGGCCTGGGCTTCGTCGAAATAGCCGAGGTTCATCAGCGCCAGCAGGGTCATGGTGGCGTCGCGTAGCCAGCAGTAGCGGTAGTCCCAGTTGCGCTCGCCGCCGATGCGCTCAGGCAAGGAGGTGGTAGCAGCGGCGACCATGCCGCCGGTAGGGGCGTAGGTCAGGGCCTTGAGGGTCAGCAGGGAGCGGCGGACCAGGGGCGTCCAGGGGCCGACGTCGGGGCAGCGGGCGGCGAAGGCCTGCCATTGGGTATGGCTGTTTTCCAAGGCCTGGTCGACATCGAAGTCGGGCTGCGGGGGCAGGTGCGAAAGCTGATGGCGCAGGCTGAACACCTGGCGTTGGCCGGCATGGACGCGGAAGCGGCAAACGCTGTGGTGGTCGTGGGAATGGACGGGCTCGGTGCTGCGCAGGATGAGGCGGTCTGGGCCGGCGACGGCACTCAGGGTCAGGGGGTCGATCCTTTCCACCCAGGGCACGCTGCGGCCGTAGTCGAAACGCAGCACCAGGTCCATCTCGAAGCTGGTTTCGCCGGCAAGGCCTTCGACGATGCGGACCACGGCGCTGTGCTCGCCCAGCGGCATGAAATCCAGGACCCGGGCACGACCGCTGGCGGTGGTGTAGGTGGTTTCCAGGATCAGGGTGTCGTCGAGGTAGCGCCGGTGGGTGGTTTCCACCAAGTCGCAGGGGGCCAGGCGCCAGCGACCGTTCTCCTCGTTGCCCAGCAGCGCGGCGAAGACTGCCGGGGCATCGAAACGTGGCAGGCACAGCCAGTCCAGTGAGCCGTCGCGGCTGACCAGGGCGGCGCTGCGGCAGTTGCCCAACAGGGCGTAGTCTTCGATCGGGGCTGGCATGGGGACTCCTTTTTTGGACTGCGCATTCGGGGGCGCCATGCGCCCCGATCGCGGGACAAGCCCGCTCCTACAGGCCCGGCGCCCCGGGCTTGTCCCGCGATCGGGCCGGTAAGAGCAACGCATCAACCCAAGGTATGCCACTCCCGCTTGTCACGCGTAAGCAGCTCGTTGCCCGCTTCAGGGCCGTCTTCGCCGGCGGCGTATTCATGGACCTCGCCGCCGCTGGCCCAGGCATCCAGGAACGGCTGCACCGCGCGCCAACCGTTCTCGATGTTGTCGGCTCGCTGGAACAGGGTCTGGTCGCCCGTGAGGCAGTCGTAGATCAGCGTCTCGTACCCGGTCGCCGGGGTCATCTGGAAGAAGTCCTTGTAGGCGAAGCCCAGCTCGACATTCTCCATCACCAGCTCAGGGCCGGGGCGCTTGGCCTGCAGGTCGAACCACATGCCCTCGTTGGGCTGGATCTGGATCTTCAGGTAGTTGGGCTTGGGCCGCTCCAGCTCCGACTCGCGGAACTGGGCATAGGGCGCTGGCTTGAAGCAGATGGCGATTTCGGTGTCGCGCACGCTCATGCGCTTGCCGGTGCGCAGGTAGAACGGCACGCCGGCCCAGCGCCAGTTGTCGATCATCACCTTCAAGGCCACATAGGTTTCGGTGCGGCTGTCGGGGGCCACGTTTGGCTCCTGCCGGTAACCCGCCAGGCGCTTGCGGCCTTGCTTGCCGGCCACGTACTGGCCGCGCACGGAGTTCTTCAGGGCCATCTTCTGCGACCAGGGGCGGATGGCACCGATCACCTTGGCCTTCTCGCTGCGCACGGCATCGGCGGCGAATGCGGCCGGGGGCTCCATGGCGACCATCGCGAGCAACTGGAACAGGTGGTTGGGCACCATGTCGCGCAGGGCGCCGGTGTTGTCGTAGAAGGCACCGCGGGTCTCGACGCCGACGGTTTCGGCGGCGGTGATCTGGATATGGTCGATGTAGTGGTTGTTCCAGAACGACTCGAACAGGCCGTTGGAGAAGCGGCTGACCAGGATGTTCTGCACCGTCTCCTTGCCCAGGTAATGGTCGATCCGGTAGATCTGCCGCTCGGTCATCACACCCAGCAGGCAGGCGTTCAGGGCTTCGGCACTGGCCAGGTCGGTGCCGAAGGGCTTTTCCACCACCACCCGGCGAAAGCCGCCGCCGGACTCGTCCAGCAGGCCGGCATCGCCCAGGCGCTGCGCCACTTCGGGGAAGAAGCGCGGCGAAGTGGCCAGGTAGAAGATGGCATTGCCGTGGGCGGTCTTGTCGATGCGCCGGGCGATGGCTGCATAAGTGGCGGGGTCGAGGAAATCGCCGGTCTGGTAATCCAGGCGCTTGGCAAGGCGTGCCCAGCGCCTGTCATCCAGGCATTTATTGGCGCCTTCGCCTTTGTCACGCTCGGCCATGAAATCATGCAGGCGGTCGGCGAACGCCTGCGCGGTGGCCGGGTTGTGGTCAACGCCAACGATGCGCAGGTTGCGGTCCAGCAAGCCATCGCGGCTGAGGTTGTACAGCGCCGGCATCAGCAGGCGCTTGACCAGGTCGCCGTTGGCGCCGAACAGGAACAAGGTGCACGGCGGCGCGGCGGGAATCTTCTGTGGCTTCATTTGCCTTTCTCGACGTGGCCGCCAAAGCCCAGGCGCATGGCCGAGAGGATCTTGTCGCCGTAGGTCCCTTGCTGCTGGCGGGAACGGAAGCGGGCGAACAGCGCGCTGGACAGCACCGGCACCGGCACGGCCTGTTCGACGGCGGCGTCGATGGTCCAGCGGCCTTCCCCGCTGTCGGACACCGAGCCACTGAAGCGCGCCAGCTGCGGGTCGGCCACCAGAGCATCGGCGGTGAGGTCGAGCAGCCAGGAGGTGACCACGCTGCCACGGCGCCACACTTCGGCGATCTCGGCCACGTCGAGGTCGAAACGCTGGTCTTCGGGCAGTTCCGGGCCGCCTTTGCTGCGCAGCAGGTCGAAGCCTTCGGCGTAGGCCTGCATCAGGCCGTATTCGATGCCGTTGTGCACCATCTTCACGTAGTGCCCGGCGCCAGCGGGGCCTGCGTGAATATAGCCATGCTCGGCGCGGCCATGCTCGCCTTCGCGGCCCTGGGTCCGAGGGATGTCGCCCACGCCAGGGGCCAGGGCCTTGAACAGCGGCTCCAGGCGCTCGAATACGGCTTTCTCGCCGCCGATCATCATGCAGTATCCACGCTCCAGGCCCCACACGCCGCCGGAGGTGCCGACGTCGAGGTAGTGCAGGCCGCGCTTGGCCAGTTCGCTGGCGCGGCGCATGTCGTCCTTGTAGAAGGTGTTGCCGCCATCGATGATCGCGTCGCCCGGTTCCAGCAGTTCGGCCAGCTGGGCGATGGTCTGCTCGGTGGGCTCGCCGGCCGGCAGCATCACCCATACGGCACGCGGGGCCTTGAGCTTTTGTACCAGGGCACCCAGGTCGTGGGCCCCTTGGGCGCCCTCGCCCTCCAATGCCACGACCGCATCGCGGTTACGGTCATGCACCACGGTCCGGTGCCCTGCGAGCATCAGCCTTCTCGCGATATTGCCGCCCATGCGGCCCAGCCCGACGATTCCCAGTTGCATGTGCCGAAGCTCCCCTTGGTAAATGGATGACAACGCGGTTCAGGTGTTCAGATTAGTCCAGCACTCCGCTCGAGGGTTCACCGACGAACGGGGCGACAACGATAAACAAAAAAGTTCCCAAGGCCAGGAAAAGAATTCAGAATGCCCGCCGCACGAGCGTCTACCCTTGTAAGGAACACTCGTCGATAGGGAGTCGTGTTCAACCCAGAACGGTTTGTTGCCAGCACCGGCACATGCGCGGGCTCGCCCGCTCCCCAAAAAAACGTCCAGAATTGCGAGGTGTTTACATGGGTACATTGATGCCTGCTACTCCAACCCAGACCCTCTATGTCACCGTGCGCCGTGACGAACTGCGCCGCCTGAAAGATGAACGCGACCAACTGCGCCAGCAGGTCGCCCAGTTGAACCTGCTGCTTGAGCAGGCGCGCTGCGAAGACAAAGCCATCAGCCTCTGAGTCATCCCCTCCCTTGGCGTGGGGGCTTTTCGGGCTCCCACTTCTAGTACGGTTCTTCCACCGTAACAGCTTCGGCGTTGGTGAGATCCAGCGCCGCCCGCGCGGCGCATCGCGAGCTGCGCTCGCTCCTACATTTGTTTACGGCCAGTAACGCCTGTGACAGGCGCGCGCGACCGCCTGGTTGGTACGACACGATATTGCGTCATACGCCAAAGCGTCCGCGCGAAAATCTCACAGGAATAATTGGCCCGAAACAAACGTAGGAGCGAGCGCAGCTCGCGATGCGCCGCGCGGGCGGCGCTCGATCTCCCAGGCAACCCCCTCTCAAGCTATTCACATCTCGTAACAACCCGCCAACGTTTGCGCAGACCTACGGTCGTCACTGAAGTGACCAGCGGGTCACATTTGTAACGCAACCTCTCCTACACTCGGGATTCCGCCTGCCAAACCGTCTGGGTAACCGGATGGAAAAAAATCGAAACTTTCCAATAAAGCGGCAGGTCAGGAATTAAGTAGGCCAGAGCAACGGGACGACCCCAGCCTCGGCCCACCCACCCCAAACAGTCCAACTGCCTTCGGCTGGAATGCCGATTGCACGGTGTGCTTGCGCGCACGGCTCCGGGGCAAGGAACGCACTACGAAGACGTACGAACCAGAGAGAACCAACACGACATAACGCAAAGGGTGCCCAGCCACCCGACACAAGGGACGGAGAGAAGTATGATCAGTGCCGCTGTCGAGCCTCACGTAGACACATTCAACCCGGACAACCGCGAACCGCTTCTGCCGGACTTCGCCACGACAGCCAAGGCACCTGGTACCCAGCGGCGTCATAACCTGCACAAACGCAAGATCCTGTTCGTAACCTCGGAAATCGCCGACCTGGTCAAGACCGGTGGGCTTGGCGATGTGTCTTCGGCCCTGCCACGGGCCCTCTCCCACCTGCATGACGTGCGCGTACTGATCCCTGGCTACCGCCAGGTGGTGGAAAGCGACAACCCCATCCATATCGTCGGCGAACTCGGCGGCCATGCGGCCCTGCCGCCGTGCAAGATCGGGCGCATGGATCTGCCCGATGGCCTGGTCATCTATGTATTGCTCTGCCCCGAGCTGTACCAGCGCGACGGCACGCCCTATGGCGCCAACAATGGCCGTGACTGGCCCGACAACCACATCCGCTTCGCCCGCCTGGGCCTGGCCGCCGCGGAAATCGCCGCCGGCGAAGGCATGATCCACTGGCGCCCCGACCTGGTGCACGCCCACGATTGGCCAGCAGGCCTGGCACCGGCCTACATGCACTGGCGCGGCCTGAACACCCCGACCCTGTTCACCATTCACAACCTGGCCTACCAGGGCGTGTTCAGCCGCGGCTGCTGCCCGGAACTGGCCATTCCCGACCATGCCTTGCAACAGGAAGGCATGGAGTTCTACGGCAAGCTGTCGTTCCTCAAGGCGGGCCTGGCCTACTCCAGCCATATCACCACGGTGAGTGCCACCTACGCCCGTGAGATCACCACCCCGGCATTCGGCTGCGGGCTGGACGGTTTCCTGGCCAGCAAGGCCCAGCAAGGCCTGCTAGGCGGCATCCCCAACGGTATCGACGAGAGCTGGGACTCGGCCACCGACAAGCATCTGGAGCACAACTTCAGCCTCAACGACTGGGACGGCAAGGCGCGCAATGCACAACAAGTGCGCGAGCTGTTCCAACTTGAGGCATCCGAAGGGCCGTTGTTCGCCGTGGTCTCGCGCCTGGTCTACCAGAAAGGCCTGGACCTGACCTTGGGCGTGGCCGACTACATCGTCAGCCAAGGAGGCCAGATCGCGATCATCGGCCGTGGCGAACCGGAAGAAGAACAAGCCATGCGCGAGCTGGCCCTGCGCTACCCGGGCCGTGTGGGCGTACGCATCGGTTTCAACGAAACCGACGCCCGGCGCATGTTCGCTGGCAGCGACTTCCTGCTCATGCCGTCGCGCTACGAGCCGTGCGGCCTGAGCCAGATGTATGCGCAGCGCTTCGGCTCGCTGCCGGTGGCGCGCAACACCGGCGGCCTGGCGGACACCATCGAGAATGGCGTCACGGGCTTCTTGTTCGACGAGTCCACGGTGGACAGCTACCGCGAGGCGCTGGCCCGGGCCTTCTATGTATATGCCAAGAAGGACCTGCTCAACGCCATGCGCTGCCTGGCCATGACCCAGCCGTTCAACTGGTGCCAGGCGGTGGAACCCTACGCCCGGCTGTACGAGGAGCTGGTCTGCCAGGCCCACGTCGGCCACTACTGAGCGGGGGCACCGAAGATGCACAGGCATGGCGCACACTTGCTGGACGCCACGTCGGCGCGCTTCGCCCTCTGGGCGCCGGATGCGCGCAGCGTGAGCTTGCAGCTGGAACGACAACCGGCGATCGAGCTGCTGCCGGAGGGGGATGGCTGGTTCACCGGCCTGGCCCCCTGCCAGGCGGGCAGCCGCTATCGCTATCGAATCGACGACCGACTGGAAGTAGCCGACCCGGCGTCGCGCTACCAACCCGAAGGGGTCCATGGGCCCAGCCAGGTGGTGGACGTGGCCAGCTACCCCTGGCAACACCCTTGGCAGGGGCGCCCCTGGCACGAGGCGGTGATCCAGGAGCTGCATGTCGGCCTGCTCGGCGGCTACGCCGGCGTCGCCCGACAACTGCCGCGCCTGGCCGAACTGGGCATCACGGCCATCGAGCTGATGCCTGTGGGGCAGTTCCCGGGCGAACGCAACTGGGGTTATGACGGCGTGCTGCCGTTCGCTCCGCAGCACACCTATGGCAGCCCGGCCGAACTGTGCGCGTTGATCGACCAGGCCCACGGCCTTGGCCTGATGGTGATCCTCGATGTGGTCTACAACCACTTCGGGCCCGACGGCAACTACCTGCATGAATATGCCAGCGGATTCTTCCGCGAGGACCGCCACACGCCCTGGGGCGCAGCCATCGATTTCCGCAGGCCCCAAGTGCGCGAATACTTCATCCAGAATGCATTGATGTGGCTGTGCGACTACCGCTTCGACGGCCTGCGGCTGGATGCGGTGCATGCCATCGACCAGCCCGATTTCCTGGTGGAGCTGGCGGCGCGTGTCCGGGCAGCGACAGGGGCCGACACCCGCCATACCTGGCTGGTCCTCGAGAATGAGCACAACCAAGCCTCGCTCCTGACGCACGGCTTCGACGCCCAGTGGAACGATGACGGCCACAACGCCCTGCACGTCCTGCTGACCGGCGAAACCGAAGGCTACTACGCCGACTACAAAGACCGCCCCATCGAACAGCTCGCCCGTGCCTTGAGCGAAGGCTTCGTGTTCCAGGGCCAGGCCAACCGTCATGGTACGCCCCGGGGCGAGCCCAGCACCCACCTGGCGCCCAGCGCTTTCGTGCTGTTCCTGCAGAACCACGACCAGGTGGGCAACCGCGCCCTGGGCGAGCGCCTCACCCGCTTGTGCCCACCCCAGGCCCTGCGCGCGGCCACTGGCCTGTTGCTGCTGGCGCCGATGATTCCGCTGCTGTTCATGGGCGACGAAGAAGGCAGTCGGCAACCGTTCCTGTTCTTCACCGACCACCACGACGAACTGGCCGACGCCGTACGCGAAGGCCGCCGTGCCGAGTTCGCCCACTTCGCCGCCTTCGCCGACCCGCAAGCACGCGCACGCATTCCCGACCCCAACGCCAAGGCCACCTTCGACGCCTCGCGGCCCACCGCACAGGACGTGCTGGCCGGCTGGCACGGGCTGTACCAGCGCCTGCTGGCCCTGCGCCATCGGCATATCGTCCCGCACC
Organism: Pseudomonas sp. NY15356; assembly: GCF_048068175.1. Taxonomy (NCBI): domain Bacteria; kingdom Pseudomonadati; phylum Pseudomonadota; class Gammaproteobacteria; order Pseudomonadales; family Pseudomonadaceae; genus Pseudomonas; species Pseudomonas sp. NY15356. The sequence goes on from NZ_JBLUPW010000014.1 coordinate 104,273, forward strand.
TGCCCGGCAGCCGCGCCCTGGGTGCCGAGGTGCTGGGCGAGTACGCCCTGACCGCGCGCTGGCGGCTGGGCGATGGCAGCGAGCTGCGCATCGACCTCAACCTCGCCGCCCAGGCGCAACCGGTGGCCCTGCCGCCCGTCCAGCATTGGCTGTTCGACAGCAGCGACACCGCGCACCACGACACCACCCTGCCCGCGCACAGTTGCGTGGCCAGCCTGCTGCCCCCCGGCCAGGAGACGCCATGAGCGACATACCCCTGCATCGACTGGCCGCCCGGGTGGGCCTGGCCCGCGACTGGATCGACGCCAACGCCCGCCCGCAACAGGTCAGCGACGACGTGCTGCGCAAGGTGCTCGCCGGCCTTGGCCACCCGGCCGACGACGAAGCCGACATCGCCGCCAGCCTGCTGGCCCTGGATCAGGCCGAAGACCGCGACCACTTGCCACCGCTGCTCACCGCCGACCTCGGCCAGCCCCTGGACTTGGCACGCTATTTCGACCCAGGCAGCACATTGAACTGCACCTTGGAAGACGGGAGCACGCGATCCCTCTCCCTGGACAGCCAGGCCCGCCTGCCGGGCGAGCTCCCCATCGGTTATCACCAACTCAGCCAAGGCGAGCACCGCTTCACCCTCGCCGTGGCACCACCGCGCTGCCATGCCCTGGAAGACGCCGTCGACCAGCCGCCACCACGTTGTTGGGGCCTATCGGTGCAGCTGTACAGCCTGCGCCGCCCGGGTGACGGCGGCTATGGCGACTGCATGGCCTTGGAGCAGCTGGCACGCGCGGCCGCCGAACGGGGCGCCGACGCCCTGGCCATCAGCCCGATACACGCCCTCTCGGCAGTGGACCAGCGTCACTACAGCCCCTACTCCCCTTCCAGCCGCCTGCTGCTCAACGAACTCTATGCCAGCCCGGCAGCCCTGCTCGGAGAGCGCGAGGTGCGCATGGCCATCGAGGCCTGCGACCTGCAACAGACCCTGGACGAGCTGCAAAGCCAGCCCTTGGTGGATTGGCCCCGCGCGGCCGATGCCCGACACCGCCTGCTGCAAGCCCTGTACCGGGACTTCAGCCAGGGCAACCACCCGCTGCATAGCGATTTCGACAGCTTCCGCGAAGCCGGCGGCCAGGCCCTGGCGCACCATTGCCGTTTCCAGGTACTGCAGGCCGAGGCGGCCGCACGCGGCCTGGGCGCCGACTGGCGCAACTGGCCAGCTGCCTGGCATGACCCCTACCACCCCGAAGTGGAGGCGTTCGCCGACAGCCACCGCGAGCAGGTGAATTTCCATGCCTTCTGCCAGTGGCTCACCGAGCGCGGCCTGCAGCGTGCCCAGGAAGCCGCCCGCGGCAACGGCATGGCCGTGGGCCTGATCGCCGACCTGGCCGTGGGAGCCGACGGCGCCGGCAGCCAGGCCTGGAGCCGCCAGGATGAATTGCTGGCCGACCTCAAGGTCGGCGCACCCCCGGATATCCTCAACCGCCTGGGCCAGGACTGGGGCATCTGCGCATTCTCCCCGGAGGGCCTCAAGCGCAACGGCTACCGCGCCTTCATCGAGATGTTGCGGGCCAACCTGGCCCACGCCGGCGGCCTGCGCATCGACCATGTCATGGGGCTGCGCCGGTTGTGGTTGATCCCTCGCGGCTCCCGGCCCAGCGAAGGGGCCTACCTGAACTACCCGCTGAACGACCTGCTGCGCCTGCTGGCCCTGGAATCGGTACGCCACCAGGCGGTGATCCTCGGCGAAGACCTGGGCACGGTACCGGAAGGCCTGCGCGAGACCCTGGCTGCCAAGGCGGTGTTGGGTATGCGCGTACTGCCGTTCGAGCAGGAGCCGCCCGGGCACTTCAAGCCCATCCTCGATTGGCCGGACAATGCCCTGGCCACCACCGGTACCCATGATTTGGCGCCGCTGGCCGGCTGGCTGCAAGCCCGCGACATCGACTGGAGCCACCGCTTGCAGCTGGTCGATGCTGCCGCCGAACTACGCTGGCGGCACACCCGCCAGCTGGAGCGCGATGGCCTGCGCCGTACACTGGAACAGAACTATGGTGCACTGGCTGACGACGATGCCCTGATCGACGCCGCCATCCGCTACGTCGGCCATACCCGTGCCCCGCTGGTGCTGGTGCCGCTGGAGGACCTGCTCGGTTGCGACGAGCAACCCAACCTGCCCGGCACCACCGACGGCCACCCCAACTGGCGCCGCCGCTTCGCCCGCCCGGTGCGCGAGCTGCTGGACGACGAAGACGCCGCACGTCGCCTGGAGCTGCTGGCCCAGGCCCGCGAACAAGCCTGGGAGCGTGACCGATGAAGCCGTTGACCGCCACGGTACGTCTGCAACTGCACAGTGACTTCACCCTCGATGATGCCGTGCCGCTGGTGCCCTACTTTGCCCAACTGGGCATCAGCCATGTGTACGCCTCGCCGATTCTCAAGGCCCGGGCCGGCTCACGCCATGGCTACGATGTGGTCGACCCGACCCAGGTCAACCCCGAGCTTGGCGGCGAGGCAGCGCTTGAGCGCCTGGTCGCCGCCCTGCGCCAGCACGGCATGGGCTTGATTCTGGACACGGTATCCAACCATATGGCCGTGGGCGGTGCCGACAACCCCTGGTGGCAGAGCCTGCTGGCCTGGGGCCGACGCAGCCCCTATGCCGAATTCTTCGATATCCAGTGGCACTCCAGCGACCCGTTGCTGGCCGGCCAACTGCTGCTGCCATTTTTGGGCAGCGACTATGGCGTGGCCCTGCAGAACGGCGAACTGCCCCTGACCTTCGAGCCCGAGCAGGGCCTGTTGCAGGTGGCGCACTATGAGCACCGTTTCCCCATCTGCCCGCTGGACTACGGGCGCATCCTGGCCCACAGCGAGCACCCGCAGGTGCAAGCCCTGGCGCAGCATTTCACGGCCCTGCACGAAGCCGCCGACCCGTTGGCCGACGCCCTGCCCCTGCAGGCGGAACTGGCGCGGCGGGTACGCCAGGGCGATAGCCTGGACGGCGCCCTGGCCGCCTTCGACAGCCGCACCGAGGCGGGCTTCAAGCGCCTGCACCTGCTATTGGAGCGCCAGACCTACCGCCTGGCCAGTTGGCGCACTGCTGCCGACGACATCAACTGGCGGCGCTTCTTCGACATCAACGAGCTCGGCGGCCTGCGGGTGGAACGGGCGGTGGTGTTCGAAGCCACCCACGCCAAGCTGTTCGAGCTGATCGAGCGCGGCTTGGTGGACGGCCTGCGCATCGACCATATCGACGGCCTGGCCGACCCGCGCCAGTATTGCCGCAAGCTGCGCCGCCGGGTCGACAGCCTGCTGGCACGCCGGCCCTTGCAAGCGGACGTCGAGCACTTCCCGATCTACGTGGAGAAGATCCTCGGCGCCGGCGAACACCTGCACCGCGACTGGCGCACCGACGGCACCACCGGCTACGAATTCATGAACCAGGTCTCGCTGCTGCAGCACGACCCGGCCGGTGAAGCGCCCCTGACCGAGCTGTGGAGCACGGTGAGCGAACGCCCGGACTTTGCCGAGGAAGTCCGCCAGGCCCGGCACCTGGTGCTCAACGCCAGCCTGGCCGGCGACTGCGAGTCGGTGGCCCAGGCCCTGCTGCAGGTGGCGCGCGACGACCTGATGACCCGCGACCTGACCCTGGGCGCCATCCGCCGGGCCTTGCAGGCCTTGGTCGAGCACTACCCGGTGTACCGGACCTACATCAATGCCTGCGGCCGCCCCAGCGAAGACGAGGCCTTCTTCCAGCAGGCCCTGGCCGGTGCCCGGCAAAGCCTGGCCGAGGCGGACTGGCCGCTGCTCGAGCACCTCGAGCGCTGGCTCGGCGGCCAACCCTGGCGCCAGCTGCCGCCGGGTCGTCCACGCAAGCACCTGCGCCATGCCTGCGTACGCTTCCAGCAACTGACCGCCCCCAGCGCCGCCAAGGCCGTGGAGGACACCGCCTTCTACCGCTCCGGCCGGCTGTTGTCGCGCAACGACGTGGGCTTCGAGGCCGAGCGTTTCAGCGCACCACCGCAGGCCTTCCACAACGAGGCACAACGGCGCCTGCGGGACTTCCCGGACAACCTGCTGGCCACCGCCACCCATGACCACAAGCGCGGCGAGGACTGTCGCGCGCGGCTGGCGGTGCTCAGCGAACTCGGGCCCTGGCTGGCCAGCCGGGTCGAGCATTGGCGCGAGCTGGCCACACCGCTGCGCCAGGCCCTGGGCGATGGCCCGGCGCCGAGCCCGGCGGACGAGCTGCTGCTGTTCCAGACCCTGCTAGGCAGCTGGCCCCTGGGCCTGGACCTGCATGACACCACAGCCCTGCAGCAATACGCCGAACGCCTGCGCCAGTGGCAGCAGAAGGCCCTGCGCGAAGCCAAGCTGCGCAGCAGCTGGAGCGCGCCGAACGACGCCTACGAACAGGCCTGTGCAGCCTATGTCGACGGCCTGTTGCTGGCACCTGAAAACCAGCAACTGCGCCACGCCCTGCACGAGGCCGCACAACGCATCGCCTGCCCAGGTGCGCTCAATGGCCTGGCCCAGTGCCTGCTGCGTATGACCACCCCGGGCGTGCCGGACCTGTACCAGGGCAACGAGTTCTGGGACCTGAGCCTGGTCGACCCGGACAACCGCCGCCCAGTGGACTACGCCGCGCGACGGGCCAGCCTGGGCGACAGCCTGTCCTTGGCCGAGTTGCTGATGCACTGGCGCGACGGGCGCATCAAGCAGGCACTGATCGCGCGGGTGCTGGACTGCCGCCAGGCCCACTCCGACCTGTTCCAGCGTGGCGCCTACCTACCACTGGCCGTGCAGGGCCGGCATGCCGACAAGATCCTGGCCTTCGCCCGCCTGGGCGAAGACGCCCAGGCCGTCGTAGTGGTGCCGCGCCTGACCTGCACGCTACTGGGCAACGCCTCCCTCCCGCTGATCCCGGCGCAGAACTGGGACGACACCCGGGTGATCTTGCCGTTCGCCTTGTCACCTGCCACTTGCTCGGGACTTTTTTCCAGCACCGCTGTCAGCCCTTCAAAGGAGCTGAGTTTGAGCACCGTGCTGGCAGAGTTTCCGGTCAACCTGTTGATACAACAATCTTGAGCACCAGGAGCGTCATGATGAGCGTCGATGAAAAACGTATCCGCGAATTCGCCTACCAAATCTGGGAATCGGAGGGTAAACCTGCAGGCCAGGAGGAGCGCCATTGGGACATGGCGCGCAAGCTCGCCGAGGCCGAAGCCCTGGCACCCAAGGCCGCACCGCGCAAGAAGGCGGCGGCCAAGCCCAAGGACGAGCTGGCCAAGAGCACGGCGCCGGTGCAGAAGCCGGCGGCGGCAAAGAAACCTCGGGCAGTGAAGAAGCCGGCGGCGGGTTGACCTGCGACCCGAAGTATCTGCCCCGGCCAATCGCCGGCAAGCCGGCTCCCACCGGCCACCGTACCTGTGGGAGCCGGCATGCCGGCGATCGGGCCAGATCAGGAAGGATGCCCGTCCACCCGGCTTGAAGAGGACCGCCATGAGCCCCCGCACTCCGAAGAAATCCCGCTCCGTCGCCCCATCGCGCATCCGCGAAGGCCTACCCTTCCCCCTGGGCGCGAACTGGGACGGCCTGGGCGTCAACTTCGCCCTGTTCTCGGCCAACGCCACCAAGGTCGAGCTGTGCCTGTTCGACTCCAGCGGCGAACAGGAACTCGAACGCATCGAGCTGCCCGAATACACCGACGAGATCTACCATGGCTACCTGCCCGACGCGCACCCCGGGCTGGTCTACGGCTACCGGGTACACGGCCCCTACGAGCCGGAAAACGGCCACCGCTTCAACCCCAACAAGCTGTTGATCGACCCCTACGCCAAGCAACTGGTGGGCAGCCTGAAATGGTCCGAGGCGCTGTTCGGCTACACCATCGGCCACCCCGATGGCGACCTCTCGTTCGATGAACGCGACAGCGCGCCGTTCGTGCCCAAATGCAAGGTCATCGACCCGGCCTTCACCTGGGGCCGCGACCAGCGCGTGCAGATCCCCTGGGAGCGCACCATCCTCTACGAGGCCCACACCCGTGGCATCAGCATGCGCCACCCGGCCGTGCCCGAAGCACACCGAGGGACCTTCGCAGGCCTGGCCAACGATGAATTGCTCAAGCACATCAAGGACCTCGGTGTCTCGTCCATCGAGCTGTTGCCGATACACGCCTTCGTCAACGACCAGCACCTGTTGCAAAAAGGCCTGAACAACTACTGGGGCTACAACAGCATCGCCTTTTTCGCACCGCACCCCAAGTACCTGGCCAGCGGCAAGATCGCCGAGTTCAAGGAGATGGTCGCGCACCTGCACGACGCGGGCCTGGAGCTGATCCTGGACGTGGTCTACAACCACACCGCCGAAGGCAACGAACTGGGCCCGACCCTGTCGATGCGCGGCATCGATAACGCCTCCTACTACCGGCTGATGCCCGATGACAAACGCTACTACATCAACGATTCCGGCACCGGCAACACCCTGGACCTGAGCCACCCCTGCGTGCTGCAGCTGGTCACCGACTCGCTGCGCTACTGGGCCGGGGAAATGCATGTCGACGGCTTCCGCTTCGACCTGGCCACCATCCTCGGCCGCTACCACGAGGGCTACAGCGAGCGACACAGCTTCCTCGTGGCCTGCCGCCAGGACCCGCTGCTGCGCCAGGTCAAGCTGATCGCCGAGCCCTGGGACTGCGGCCCCGGCGGCTACCAGGTGGGCAACTTCGCACCGGGCTGGGCCGAATGGAACGACCGCTTCCGCGACACCGTACGGGCGTTCTGGAAAGGCGACGAGGGCCAGCTGGCCGACTTCGCCGCACGCATGACCGCCTCGGGCGACCTGTTCAACAACCGCGGCAGGCGGCCCTACGCCTCGGTCAACTTCGTCACCGCCCATGACGGCTTCACCCTGCGCGACCTGGTCTCGTACAACGACAAGCACAACGAAGACAACGACGAGAACAACCAGGACGGTACCGACAACAACCTGTCGTGGAACTGCGGCGTCGAAGGGCCCACCGACGACCCCGGCATCAATGCCCTGCGCATGCGCCAGATGCGCAACTTCTTCGCTACCCTGCTGCTGGCCCAGGGCACGCCGATGATCGTTGCCGGCGACGAATTCAGCCGCACCCAGCATGGCAACAACAACGCCTACTGCCAGGACAGCGAGATCGGCTGGATCAACTGGGACCTGGACCAGGACGGCGCCGAGCTGCTGGCCTTCGTCAAGCGCCTGACCCGCCTGCGCCTGGCCTACCCGGTGCTGCGCCGCTCACGCTTCCTGGTCGGCGACTACAACGAAGCGATCGGGGTCAAGGATGTCACCTGGCTGGCTCCGGACGGCAGCGAAATGAGCGTGGCGCAATGGGAAGATCCCCACGGCCGCTGCCTGGGCATGCTCATGGATGGCCGCGCCCAGGTCAGCGGCATCGCCAGGCCAGGGGCCGAGGCGACCTTGCTGCTGATCGTCAACGCCTACCATGACACCGTGCCGTTCCACCTGCCGTCGGTGCCCGAAGGCGACTACTGGAGCTGCCTGGTCGACACCGACCGGCCGCAGATGCGCAAGCCGCAGCACCTGGCATTCGACACGGTGTTCGAGGTCAAGGGGCGCTCGGTGTTGCTGATGGCGTTGCAACGCGACGAAGAGTGAACCCCAAGCGCGCCGTTCGGTCCTAGACTCTAGAACAGCCATCACCCACCCTGTGGGCTTGTCCCGCGGTTGCATCAACAGGGGCAACCTCGGTGCCTGGTCTGACGCGATCGCGGGACAAGCCCGCTCCCACAGGGTTCGGTGGTGATCCGAAGGTAGGCATTTTTTCAGGAGACGCCGTGAACCCCGAAGCCGGCGGTCCAGGTTTCGTCAGTGTCAGCCAGGCCCCCACCGTGAATCGGGTGCGGGTGCTGACCGTGAACACCCACAAAGGCTTCACCGCCTTCAACCGGCGCTTCATCCTGCCGGAGTTGCGCGAGGCGGTGCGCAGCACCCAGGCCGATATCGTCTTCCTCCAGGAAGTGCTCGGCAGCCACGACCGTCACGCCGCCCGCTACCCCGGCTGGCCGCAGACCTCCCAATACGAATTCCTCGCCGACAGCATGTGGAGTGACTTCGCCTACGGTCGCAACGCGGTGTACCCCGACGGCCACCATGGCAACGCCCTGCTGTCGAAATACCCGATCCTCGAACACCGCAACCTCGACGTGTCGATCACTGGCCCCGAGCGCCGTGGCCTGTTGCACTGCATCCTCGATGTGCCGGGCCAGCGCCCGGTGCATGCCATCTGCGTGCACCTGTCGCTGCTCGAAAGCCACCGGCAGAAACAGCTGCACTTGTTGCGCCGGCTGCTCGATAGCCTGCCGGCCGATGAACCGGTGATCATCGCCGGCGACTTCAATGACTGGCAGTTGCGTGGCAACCGTACCCTGGGCCGCCACCGCGACCTGCACGAGGCCTTCGAGCGCCACCATGGCCTGCTCGCCCGCACCTACCCGGCGCGCCTGCCCTTGCTACGCCTGGACCGCATCTACCTGCGCAACGCCGAAAGCCATGCGCCCAGGATCCTTGGGCACAAACCGTGGACGCATCTGTCGGACCACCTGCCACTGGCCGTGGAGGTGCGGCTCTAGCAATGATTCGGCATAGCCGGTCGCCGGGAAAGAAGAATGCCTGATATACCCCCAAGTATTTCCCTGCGAATCAATGCATTAGATCGTGCGATATCGTCTTCACGGATCTTTCACCGTTTCTTGACGCAAGCTGCGACCTCTCCTTAGCTGAACTCTATAACAAGACGTAAAAACTCGTGCCGGCCCTCTAGCACGCGCCTTTGTGCGCACGCGTGATGGCGGGCGCGATGGCCTCGGTCGCCTTCTGTTTTGTGTCGTACAGGGTAATCGGGCCGGATTGCTAGGGCAGCCCAACACACCCACACAACAACAAAAGGAGATCCGCCATGAAAAGACCCTCGAACCCTTTGCGCTTCGACGCGATTTTCTGCGCGGTTTCCACGTCGCTGCTCCTGGCAACCCCGGTGGAAACCTTCGCGCTCGAACTGCAGGAGGGCATGCCTTTCGACAGTTTTCTGCAACCGCCGGCGGTACCTCAGCTGTCCCTGGACCCAGTGACCGTTGGCGGCCTGGGCCTGGGCACACTGAACGCGTTTTCCGAGCGCATGGGCGAACGCCACCGGCAACCGGCTCCGGATCTGGTTGCCAGCCAATGGGCGCAGTTCTTCCCTGGGCCTACCCGGCCCGGCGCCCAGGTACCGGCACAATTGGAGGCGCCCAGCCAGCAATTGGTGATCGGCCCGGACCTGTTCGTGCGTGAGACCGGCGAAGGCCATGTGCACCGCGCCGGGTTCTTCGTCGGCCACAACAACCTGCAGACCAGCTTCAACGGCATGCGCCGGCTGCTCGGCGACAAACAGAAGAACGCCGTCAACCTCAGCGGCGAGAGCCTGGGGGTGTACTGGAGCATGACCCATGAACAGGGTTGGCACGTCGATGCCGTGGCCATGGGCACGCGTATCGACGTCAATGGCCGCGGCGAGAACGGCCAGCGTTTGGACGACAGCGGCCACGCGGTGACCTTCTCGGTCGAAGGCGGCTACCCCATCGGCCTGGGAGGCGGTTGGGTGATCGAGCCCCAGGCGCAGTTGATCAACCAGCAGTTCTTCCCCAGCAACCGGGCGCAGGAAGAGACTTTGCAGGCCTTCGACAGCCAGCCGAGCTGGAGCGGCCGGGTCGGCGCCAAGCTGTCGGGTCGCTACGAAGTGCGCGGGATGCCGATCGAACCCTATGTGCGGACCAACGTCTGGTACGACTTCAGCAATGCCGACACAGTGAAGCTGGACCAGGTGGACAAGATCTCCAGCTCTCGCTACTCCACCACCGTGGACCTGGGTTTGGGGCTGGTGGCACGGGTGACGCCGAAGGTCGCGCTATTCGTCAGCGCCGACTACAGCAGCGATGTGGATGGCAATGACCTGAACGGCCTGATCGGCAGCCTGGGGGTGAGGATGCGCTGGTAAGGCTGCCAGGCGCTTTTGTAGGAGCGGGCTTGTCCCGCGATGGCGTCAGCTCAGGCAATGCCGTTACCCGGCCTGACGCCATCGCGGGACAAGCCCGCTCCTACAGGATCCGCGCCAACCGGGCGCCTTCCACAGAGGGCGACCGAACGTCAAGCCGGCTTCATCACCAGCACACCCAGCGGCGGCAGGTTCAGCGCCAGCGACAGCGGCTGCCCATGGCTGGGCATCTGCTCGCTGGCCACCGCCCCCAGGTTGCCGACATTGGTGCCGGCATACAGCTCGGCATCGCTGTTGAGCAGCTCCTGCCAGCGCTCGCCGAACGGCACACCGATTCGATAGCCTTCGCGCGGCACCGGGGTGAAGTTGGCCACCACCAGCAGCGGCTCGCCGGCGCTGCTCCAGCGCAGCCAGGCATACACACTGTTGTGCGCATCGTCGCCGATCAGCCACTGGAAACCCTGGGGCTGGCAGTCCTGCTCGTGCAGGGCGGGCAGCTCGCGGTACAGGCGGTTGAGGTCTGCGACCAGACGCTGCACCCCTTGGTGCTCGGGGTACTGCAGGAGGTACCAGTCCAACTGGTGGTCGTGGTTCCACTCGCGCCACTGGCCGAACTCGCAGCCCATGAACAGCAGCTTCTTGCCCGGGTGCGCCCACATGAACGCCAGGTAGGCGCGCAGGTTGGCGAACTTCTGCCAGCGGTCGCCCGGCATCTTGTCGATCAGCGAATGCTTACCGTGCACCACCTCGTCATGGGAAATGGGCAGGATGAAATGTTCGGAGTAGGCATAGATCAGGCCGAAGCTCATCTCGTTGTGATGATAGGCGCGGTGCACCGGATCGTTCTGGATGTAGTGCAGGGTGTCGTGCATCCAGCCCATGTTCCACTTGTAGGCAAAGCCCAGCCCGCCCTGCTGCACCGGCTGGCTCACCCCCGGCCAGGCGGTGGACTCCTCGGCGATGATCAGCGCCCCCGGCGCCTCGTGGGCCGCCACGGTATTGAGGTGGCGGATGAAGTCGATGGCTTCCAGGTTCTCGCGTCCGCCGTGGCGGTTGGGTACCCATTCGCCGGCCTTGCGCGAGTAGTCGCGATAGAGCATCGAGGCCACGGCATCGACACGCAGGCCGTCGATGTGGAAGTGCTTGAGCCAGTGCAAGGCCGAGGCCAGCATGAAGCCGCGCACTTCGTTGCGGCCAAGGTTGTAGATCAGTGTATTCCAGTCCTGGTGGAAACCTTCCAGGGGATTGTCGTACTCGTACAACGCCGTGCCGTCGAAGCGGGCAAGGCCATGCTCGTCGGTGGGGAAATGCGCCGGAACCCAGTCGAGGATCACCCCGATGCCGCCCTGGTGGCAGGCATCGACGAAGGCCGCGAAGTCCTCGGCAGTCCCATAGCGGGACGTGGGGGCGAACAGCGACAGCGGCTGGTAGCCCCAGGAACCGCCGAAGGGATGTTCCATGATCGGCAGCAGCTCGATATGGGTGAACCCCAGATCCTGCACATAGGGCACCAGGCGCTCGGCCAGTTCCCGCCAGTTGTAGAAGCGCGCGATTTCACCGGCATCGTCCAGCTCGCAACGCCAGGACCCGGCGTGCAGTTCGTAGATCGACAGCGGTGCCCGGTAAGCGTGGCGCTCGGCGCGCTGCTGCATCCACTCGTGATCCTGCCAAGGGTGGCTGAGCGCCGCGGCCACCTTGGAGGCGGTGCTGGGCGGCAGCTCGGTGGCACGGGCCAGGGGGTCGGCCTTGAGCGGCAACACGCCATCGCGACCGAGCACCTCGAACTTGTAGGCCTCGCCCACGCCCAGGCGCGGTACGAACAGCTCCCAGACACCGGCATCGTGGCGCAGCCGCATGGGGTGGCGGCGGCCGTCCCAGTTGTTGAAGTCGCCCACCACCGACACCCGCCGGGCATTCGGCGCCCACACCGAGAAGCACACCCCGTCGATGCCGTCGGCGTGCATCGGCTGGGCGCCGAAGCGCCCGGAAAGGTCGCGGTGGTTGCCTTCAGCGAACAGGTAGAGGTCCATCTCGCCCAGTTGCGGGCCGAAGCTGTAGGGGTCCTCGGTGACCTGCTCGCCACCGGCCCAGCCGATCTGCAACAGGTACGGGTGGGCTTCATCCAGGTGTGCGGTGAACAGTCCCGGCAGGCTGCCCTGCTCCATCTCGGCCAGTACGCGCCCATCGTGGCGGGCCAGCACCCGGGCATTGAGGGCGTTGGGCAGGAAGGCGCGGACGAACAGCCCACCTGCACCATCGCCGTGCGGGCCCAGTACCGCGAACGGGTCGGCGTGCTCGGCGCGGGCCAGGGCATCCAGGTCCCGTTGCCGAAGGCCGCCGTTTTCACGCGTGATTGCATTCATCTTTTTACCCTTCCAGATGTTTTGGGTCGTTAGTTGAGGGCCGCTGCGCGCCCCAATCGCGGGGCACGCAGCGACGCCCTGGATATCGCACTCATGCTTCGCCCCAGGTGCTGATCAGCCCATGCAGCCCATGCAAAGGCACGGCCAGCCAGCCCGGGCGGTTCTCGGCTTCGTAGGTGATTTCATAGGCGGCTTTTTCCAGGCAGAACAGTTCCAGCGCAGCGCGCTCGCCTTCGGCCTGCTCCCAGGCATGGGGCATTGCGGCAGTGGCCAGGCCGTAGGCCTCGACGAAGGCATGCCGCGACTGGTGCAGGTACTGCCGGGCGACTCGCTGCCGAGCCTGGCGCGCCGCATCGGAAAGGTCCACCGCCGAGGCGCTGCGCAGGATCATCGCTGCAGCATAGTCGAACGAACGCAGCACGCCGCTGACATCCTTGTACGGGCTGTGCTTGGCGCGTCGCTCCTCCAGCGGTCGCGCCGGTTCGCCTTCGAAATCGATGAGGTAGGCATCGCCCTGCACGACCAGCACCTGGCCCAGGTGCAGGTCGCCGTGCACGCGCATCAGCAGGCCGCCCTGGGCCTGGCGGGCCAGGCTGTCGACGTGCTGGGCCAGGCCGTCGCGCTGTTGCAGCAGGTCGTCGACCAGGGCCTGGCTGTCGCTGTCGAGGTCATCGCGATGCTGGGCCAGCAGGTCCAATGCGTGAGCCAGCTCGGCGCTGATCTGCGTGCTCCAGCGTGCGCAGTCCTGTTCGCTGCTGGGACGTGGCTGGAACGCCGCATCGTCGCTGGGAGCGGCCAGCAACAGGTGCATTTCGCCCAGGCGCTGGCCAAGCAAGGCGGCAAAACCTGTGAGTTCGGCCAAGGCATCGGTGTGCGCCTCGGGCTCGACGGTGGAAGGCTCCATCTCGTCGCGCACGGCACGCTCGAGGGTATTCTGCGTCCACTCCCAGGCATCGCCCTGGTTGTTCAGGTAGCCCTGGGCAATCATCAGCAGGTGCGGCTGGCCCTGCTCGTCCACGCGGCTGACCCACGCCAGCAGCGGCGAGATATTGCCGAAGCCGGCAGCGGTCAGGTAGGCGCTCATTTCCAGTTCCGGGTGGATGCCCGGGTTGACCCGGCGGATCAGCTTGAGCACGAGGCTGCCGCCCACCACCACCGAGCTGTTGGACTGCTCGGCACTGAGGTAACGCACTTCGCTGTCCTGGTCCAGTTCCAGGGTGGCCAGCTGTGCGGTGCAGTCGAAGCGCAGCTCGCCGGCGCCACCGGCCAGGCGGGTGCCGGCCTGGCAGTTGCTCAGCACGGCGCGGATGAACGGCTCGAGCACGAAGGCGTCGGTGATCAGGCCTACCTGCCGGCCGCGGCGTACCCGCGACAGCGCCAGCTGCTGTGGCAAGGCACTGTTGATCTGCTCTTCGGGCAGCAGGCCGAACGGCAGCTGGTAGTGCTGCACGGCTCCGTCACTGTGAACTTCCAGCTCGCTGAGCAGCACCGGCGTGGTGGCCGTGGCCAGGCGAACCCCATAGCTCAGGCGCACCTGGTCGATCGGCCCCTGCTTGCCGGCGAACCAGCGGCGCTTAGGCAGGTACTGGGGCAGGATGGTGGTTTGCAGGGTGTCACTGGAAGGCGCTTCGAGCAGCTCCTCCATGCGCTTGCGCAATACCAGGGTGGTCAGCTCCGGCAGGCCTTCGGCGGGCTCCAGGTGCCAGCTGGGCATGCGGTCGCGCGAAGCCAGCAGGAACCAGTAGAAGCCGTAGGGCGGCAAGGTCAGCAGGAACGGCAGCTGACCGATGGGCGGGAAGGCGCTGCCGCCGAGCATCTCCACCGGGACCTTGTCGGCGTACGGGGCCAGGTCCAGCTCGGCGGCCTGGGCGGCGCGGGAAACGTTGGCCACGCACAGCACGATCTCGGTGTTGCCCTCGGCATCGGTGTACTCGCGGATGTAGGCGAGGATGCGCCGGTTGCTGGGGGTAAGCATCTTCAGGGTGCCCCGACCGAAGGCCTTCTGCTGCTTGCGCACGGCCAGCAGGCGCCGGTTCCAGTTGAGCAACGAATGCGGGTCGTGGGCCTGGGCCTCGACGTTGACGGTCTGGTAGCCATAGAGCGGGTCCATGATCGGCGGCAGCACCAGGCGCTGGGGGTCGGCCCGGGAGAAGCCGCCATTGCGGTCCGGCGACCACTGCATGGGGGTGCGTACGCCGTCGCGGTCGCCCAGGTAGATGTTGTCGCCCATCCCCAGCTCGTCACCGTAGTACAAGGTCGGGGTGCCCGGCATCGACAGCAACAGGCTGGTGAGCAGCTCGATGCGCCGACGGTCACGCTGCAGCAGCGGCGCCAGGCGCCGACGGATACCCAGGTTGATGCGCGCGCGGCGGTCCTCGGCGTAGTAGTTCCACAAGTAGTCGCGCTCACGGTCGGTGACCATTTCGAGGGTGAGCTCATCGTGGTTGCGCAGGAAGATCGCCCATTGGCAATTGGCCGGGATCTCCGGGGTCTGGCGCAGGATGTCGGTGATGGGGAAGCGGTCTTCCATGGCCAGGGCCATGTACATGCGCGGCATCAGCGGAAAATGGAAGGCCATGTGGCATTCGTCGCCGTCACCCTCGCCGAAATACGGCCGGGTATCCTCAGGCCACTGGTTGGCTTCGGCCAGGAGCATGCGGTCGGGGTAGTTGGCGTCGATCTCGGCGCGGATGGCCTTGAGCACCGCGTGGGTCTCGGGCAGGTTCTCATTGTTGGTGCCGTCGCGCTCGATCAGGTAGGGAATGGCGTCCAGGCGCAGGCCGTCGACGCCCAGGTCGAGCCAGAAGCGCATCACGCCGATCACCGCCTTCATCACCTGCGGGTTGTCGAAGTTCAGGTCCGGCTGGTGGGAGTAGAAGCGGTGCCAGAAGTATTGGCCGGCGACCGGGTCCCAGGTCCAGTTGGACTTCTCGGTGTCGAGGAAGATGATCCGCGTGCCGTCGTATTTCTGGTCGTCGTCCGACCACACATAGAAGTCCCGGGCCTTGCTGCCGCGCTTGGCGTGGCGGGCGCGCTGGAACCAGGGGTGCTGGTCGGAGGTGTGGTTGATGACCAGCTCGGTGATCACCCGCAGGCCGCGCTTGTGGGCCTCGGCGATGAAGCGCCGGGCGTCGGCCATGCTGCCGTAGTCGGGGTGCACGGCTTTGTATTCGGCGATGTCGTAGCCGTCGTCGCGCCGTGGCGAGGGGTAGAACGGCAGCAGCCAGAGGGTGTTGACGCCCAGGTCGGCGATGTAGTCGAGCTTGCTCATCAACCCGGCGAAATCACCGATGCCATCGTTGTTGGCGTCGAAGAACGATTTCACGTGCAACTGGTAGATCACCGCGTCCTTGTACCACAGCGGGTCGTCGATGAAGGCTTGTGGGCGGGAACGCTTGGCCATGGGCGACTCCTTCCGATTCCAGGTTCGGCGCGCCCCGGTAGGAGCGGCCTTGTGCCGCGAAAGGGGCGCGAAGCGGCCCCAGGATCTCGGCAACATGACAAATGGCTGGGGCTGCCGCGCAGCCCTTTCGCGGCACAAGGCCGCTCCTACAACAGTCAATGGGGCTTTTCGATTCGCCAGATACCGAACGGCAGGTGCCAGGGTTCGATGCGCATCCATTGGGTCTTGCCGTGCCAGGTCCAGCGGTGGCCGTTCATCAGGTCCTCGCCATGGGTGTCGGCGTTGTCATCCAGCCCCAGCTCCCACAGCGGTAACTCGAAGTGCGCCTCCTGGGCGTTGTGCGGGTCCAGGCTCACGGCCACCAGGATGTAGTTGTCGCGCTCCGGGGTGCGCTTGCCGAAGTACAGGATGTTGTCGTTCCAGCAGTTGAAGAACTCGATGCCCAGATGGGTCTGCAGGGCACGGTTCTGTCGCCGGATGCGGTTGAGCTGGGCGATCTCGGCGACGATGTTGCCCGGCTGGGTGAAGTCCCGCGGGCGGATCTCGTACTTCTCCGAATCCAGGTACTCCTCCTTGCCCGGCAACGGTGTGCCCTCGCACAGCTCGAAGCCCGAATACATGCCCCACAGCCCGGAACCCATGGTTGCCAGGGCGGCGCGGATGAGAAAGCCCGCGCGTCCGCTGGTCTGCAGGAAATAGGGGTTGATGTCCGGCGTGTTGACGAAGAAGTTCGGCCGGTAGCAATGGCGCCATGGCGGCTGGTTGAGCTCCTGGAGGTACTCGCGCAGCTCCTGCTTGGTGTTGCGCCAGGTGAAGTAGGTGTAGCTCTGGGCGTAGCCGACCTTGCCCAGGCGCGCCATCATCGCCGGGCGGGTGAAAGCCTCGGCGAGGAAGATCACGTCCGGGTAGCGGCTGCGTACATTGGCGATCAGCCATTGCCAGAACGGCAGCGGCTTGGTGTGCGGGTTGTCGACACGGAAGGTGCGCACGCCCTCCTTCACCCAGCCGACCACCACGTCGCGCAGGGCCAGCCACAGCGATGGCACGGCCTCGGCGGCATAGAAATCGACGTTGACGATGTCCTGGTATTTCTTCGGCGGGTTCTCGGCGTAGCGGATGGTGCCGTCTGGGCGCCAGCTGAACCAGCCGGGGTGCTCGGTGAGCCAGGGGTGGTCCTGGGAGCACTGGATGGCGAAGTCCAGGGCGATCTCCAAGCCATGCTCGGCGGCAGCGGCCACAAGGCGCCGGAAGTCCTCGCGGCTGCCCAACTGCGGGTGGATGGCATCGTGGCCACCGTCGGGGCTGCCAATGGCATAGGGGCTGCCCGGGTCGCCCGGCTCGGCCTGAAGGGCATTGTTGCGGCCCTTGCGGTGCTTGTTGCCGATGGGGTGGATCGGCGGGAAGTACAGCACGTCGAAGCCCATGTCGCGGATCATCGGCAGGCGTTGGTGCACGTCGTTGAACGTGCCGTGGCGCTCGGGGCTGTCGGTGATGGAACGAGGGAACAGTTCGTACCAGCTGGCGAACAAGGCCTGTTCACGGTCCACGTCCACGGGGAACTCGGCACTGCGGGTCAGGTAGCTGCGGTGCTCGGCCTCGCTCATCAGCAAGGCGGTATCGGCCCGCAGCAGCAAGGCCACCTGGTCATCCGAAGCCAAGGTCGGCAGGCGCTGCTGCACCTGCTCGAGCTGTTCGCGCAGCAGGCCATCGCTGCGCTCGATGCCCTTGCCCAGCAGCAGCCGGCCCTCCTCCAGCTCGAGCGTGACGTCGATGCCGGCGTGGTACTTCTTCTCCAGGTCATGGCAGTAGGTGGCGAAGGGGTCGATCCAGGCTTCGATGCTGAACAGGTGCAGGCCCAGTTCCAGGGGCGTGAATTCGGCCAGCCACAGGTCGTTGCCCGGCGAGTGCATCGGTGTGCAGTGCCAGCGCCGGCTGTGGGCCTGGCGCCAGTGCAGGGTCACCGCCAGGCGATCATGGCCATCGGTATAGACCTTGCTGCTCACCGCCACCGGCTGGCCGCGCACCGCCTTGGTGGCGAAGGTGCCGGCATCGAGCACGGGCTGGGTGTCCTCGATCACGATACGTGGCGCCAGCAACGCCTGGGACAGGCTGATCGCCTGGTCCGGGTGGTCGTTGGCCATGGGCACGCTTTCGAAGGGCTCATTACCTGACATCGAACCTTGCTCCCTTTTGCAGTGGCGGTAAGGGTTCAGAGCCGTGGGAGCTGCCGGGGGTTCAAAAAAATTGAGCGAACGGCGCGGGGCCGGGTCAAAGCCTGCAACGACGCCGTATTTCCCCTGGGAGGCCTGGCCATGAGTATTCCCATTCCACCGGAGACGCCGGACCCGAATATCGACGACCCGACCCTGCCGCCGCCGGAGCCCGAGGAAGACCCCGAGGAGCCGACCAAGCCGGGCCCACCGCCGCCGGTGGGCGACCCGCCGAGCGAGGAGCCGCCGGTGAAAGGCAAAGGATAGACAAGTACAGGCGCGGTATACCTTGTGGGAGAGGGTTTACCCGCGAATGCGTCGGTAAATTCACCGGACCTTTCGCGGGTAAACCCGCTCCCACAGAACCGGTGATAACAGGATCAGGTTACAGCTTGATCTCGGCGATGCTGATTTCGCGCATGCGGAACTTCTGCACCTTGCCGGTCACCGTCATTGGGAACTCGTCGACGAAGCGGTAATGCCGCGGCACCTTGAAATGGGCGATGCGCGCTTTGCACCACTGCTGCAGCTGCTCGGCGGTCACGCTGTGCCCGGGGTGCAGCTTGATCCAGGCGACCAGCTCTTCCCCATACCGGCTGCAGGGGATGCCGATCACCTGGGCGTCGGCTACCGCCGGGTGGGTGTAGAAGAACTCCTCGAGCTCACGTGGGTAGATGTTCTCCCCACCCCGAATGATCATGTCCTTGTTGCGCCCGACGATGCGCACGTAGCCCTGCTCGTCCATCACCGCCAGGTCGCCGCTGTGCATCCAGCCGGCCGGGTCGATGGCGTCCTGGGTGGCCTGGGGGTTGCCCCAGTAGCCGAGCATGACGCTATAGCCGCGAGTGCACAGCTCGCCGATCTCGCCTCGCGGGACGATAGTGCCATGCTCGTCCACCAGCTTGCTTTCCAGTTGCGGCTGGGTGCGGCCGACCGTGGTCACGCGCAGCTCCAGCTCGTCGTCCGGGCCGGTCTGCAGCGACACCGGGCTGGTCTCGGTCATGCCGTAGGCGATCTGCACCTGGGCCATGTGCATCTGCTCGATCACCCGGCGCATGACCTCGATCGGGCAGGTGGCGCCGGCCATGATGCCGCTGCGCAGGCTGGACAGGTCCAATCCGGCGCGGCCGGGGTGGTCGAGCATGGCGATGAACATGGTCGGTACCCCATAGAGGATGCTGGCACGCTCCTCAGCCACGGCCTGCAAGGTCAGGCCCGGGTCGAAGGCATCGTTGGGGTAGATCATGGTGCTGCCATGGGTGACGCAGCCCAGATTGGCCATGACCATGCCGAAGCAGTGATACAACGGCACCGGGATCACCATGCGGTCACGCTCGGTCAGGCCCAGGCTCTCACCGACCATGTGGCCGTTGTTGAGGATGTTGTAGTGGCTGAGCGTGGCCCCCTTGGGCGCGCCGGTGGTGCCGGAGGTGTACTGGATGTTCACCGGCTGGTCGAACTGCAGGCTGCGCTGGCGGGCCTCGAAAGCCTCGGGGGCGCTCTGCCCTGCCCGCTCGGCCAGGTGGCCCCAGGGCAGGAAGCCGGCCGGCGGGTTCGCTGCCAGGCTGATCACTCCACGCAACGCCGGGAGCCGCTCGCAGGCCAGCTGGCCGAGGGCGCAGGTGGCAAGCTCGGGGGCCAGGTCCAGGACCATGGCATGGTAGTCGGAGGTCTTGAAGGCATCGGCGCAGACCAGCCAGCTGCAACCGGACTGGCGCAGCACGTATTCCAGTTCGCCGACCCGGTAGGCCGGGTTGATATTGACCAGGATCGCGCCGACCTTGGCGCTGGCCAGCTGTAGGATGCACCACTGGGCGCAGTTGGGCGCCCAGATCCCGACCCGGTCGCCGACCTGCACGCCCAGCGCCATGAGCGCGCGCGCATGGCCATCGACCTGCCCGGCCAGCGCTCGCCAGCTGTAGCGTAGGCCTTGGTGCCGCACCACCAGGGCTTCGCCGTCGGGGTTGCGGGCCACGGTGGCGTCGAAGGCCTGGCCGATGGTCTGGGTCAACAACGGGCGGTCCTGGCGACCGCGGGTGTAGCTTGGTTGACTCATGGGTATCCCTTCTTGTGGTTGTTCTGGGCATGACTGAAGCAAGCGCGGCTACTCTGGCGCAGATTTACGTTAACGTAAAGGTCACGAGTCGATTGACAGCTTCCGAAGCCAGGTTTACGTTAACGTAAAGGTGAAAACACAAGTACCGGTTTGCACCTACCCCGTGGGAGCGGGCTTGCCCCGCGATTGCGCCAGCCAGGGCTGACATCGTCGTTGGATCTGACGGCGGGACAAGTCCGCTCCCACAGTGACAGTGCGACGTCTACCAACCTCAAGAACAAGAAGGTGCCCCCGCATGCATTACCCCACCCTGAACTTCGCCCTGGGCGAAACCATCGACATGCTTCGCGACCAGGTGCGCACCTTCGTTGCCGCCGAGCTGGCCCCACGCGCCGCGCAGATCGACCAGGACAACCTGTTCCCCGCCGACATGTGGCGCAAGTTCGGCGACATGGGCCTGCTGGGCATCACCGTGCCGGAGGAATACGGCGGCGCGGGCCTGGGCTACCTGGCCCACGTGGTATCGATGGAAGAGATCAGCCGTGGCTCGGCCTCGGTAGCCCTGTCCTATGGCGCCCACTCCAACCTGTGCGTCAACCAGATCAACCGCAACGGCACCCATGAGCAAAAGCAGAAATACCTGCCCAAGCTGATCAGCGGCGAGCACATCGGCGCCCTGGCCATGAGCGAACCCAACGCCGGCTCCGACGTGGTATCGATGAAGCTGCGCGCCGAGAAGCGCGGCGACCGCTACGTGCTCAACGGCAGCAAGACCTGGATCACCAACGGCCCCGACGCCAACACCTACGTGATCTACGCCAAGACCGACCTGGACAAGGGCCCCCACGGCATCACCGCATTCATCGTCGAGCGTGACTGGAAGGGCTTCTCGCGCAGCAACAAGTTCGACAAGCTGGGCATGCGCGGCTCCAACACCTGCGAGCTGTTCTTCGATGGCGTGGAAGTGCCTGAAGAGAACATCCTCGGCCAGCTCAACGGTGGCGTACGGGTATTGATGAGCGGCCTGGACTACGAGCGCGTGGT
Organism: Pseudomonas sp. NY15356; assembly: GCF_048068175.1. NCBI lineage: Bacteria > Pseudomonadati > Pseudomonadota > Gammaproteobacteria > Pseudomonadales > Pseudomonadaceae > Pseudomonas > Pseudomonas sp. NY15356. The sequence continues at coordinate 125,373 of NZ_JBLUPW010000014.1, forward strand.
GCTCTCTGGCGGCCCGACCGGGATCATGCAGGCCTGCATGGACCTGGTGGTGCCCTACATCCATGACCGCAAGCAGTTCGGCCAGAGCATCGGCGAGTTCCAGCTGATCCAGGGCAAGATCGCCGACATGTACACCCAGCTCAACGCCAGCCGCGCCTACCTGTATGCGGTGGCCCAGGCCTGCGACCGCGGCGAGACCACCCGCAAGGACGCCGCCGGGGTGATCCTCTACACGGCCGAGCGCGCCACCCAGATGGCCCTGGAAGCGATCCAGATTCTGGGCGGCAACGGCTACATCAATGAATTCCCGGCCGGCCGCCTGCTGCGCGACGCCAAGCTGTACGAGATCGGCGCCGGCACCAGCGAGATCCGCCGGATGCTGATCGGTCGCGAACTGTTCAACGAAACCCGCTGAGCACGAGGAACCGGCGCCAATGGCTACCTTGCACACCCAGATCAACCCGCGCTCGGCGGAATTCGCCGCCAACAGCGCGGCCATGCGCGAACAGGTGCAGGCCCTGCGTACCCTGCTCGCCCACGTCACCCAGGGCGGCGGCCCGAAGGCCCAGGAGCGGCACACCTCGCGGGGCAAGCTGCTGCCGCGTGAGCGCATCGACCGGCTGCTCGACCCGGGCTCGCCATTCCTCGAGATCGGCCAGTTGGCCGCCCATGAGGTCTACGGCGAAGATGTGCCCGCCGCCGGCGTGATCGCCGGCATCGGCCGTATCGAAGGGGTGGAGTGCATGGTCGTGGCCAACGATGCCACGGTCAAAGGCGGCTCCTACTACCCGCTGACGGTGAAGAAGCACCTGCGCGCCCAGGCCATCGCCCTGCAGAATCGCCTGCCCTGTATCTACCTGGTGGATTCCGGTGGCGCCAACCTGCCCCGCCAGGACGAGGTCTTCCCCGACCGTGAGCACTTCGGGCGGATTTTCTTCAACCAGGCCAACATGAGCGCCCTGGGGATCCCACAGATCGCCGTGGTGATGGGCTCGTGCACCGCAGGCGGCGCCTATGTGCCGGCCATGGCCGACGAAGCGATCATGGTGCGCCAGCAGGCGACCATCTTCCTCGCCGGCCCACCCTTGGTGAAGGCCGCCACCGGCGAGGTGGTGAGCGCCGAGGACCTGGGCGGCGCCGACGTGCACTGCCGCACCAGCGGTGTGGCCGACCACTATGCCGACAACGACGAGCACGCCCTGGCCCTGGCCCGGCGCAGCGTGGCCAACCTCAACTGGCACAAGCTCGGCAAACTGCAGCGCCAGGCGCCGGTCGCCCCGCTGTACGACGCCGAGGAACTGTATGGCGTGGTACCTGCCGATGCCAAGCAGCCGTTCGATGTCCGCGAGGTGATCGCGCGCCTGGTCGACGGCTCGGTGTTCGATGAGTTCAAGGCACTGTTCGGCACCACCCTGGTATGCGGCTTCGCCCACCTGCACGGCTATCCGGTGGCGATCCTGGCCAACAACGGCATCCTCTTTGCCGAGGCGGCGCAAAAAGGTGCGCATTTCATCGAGCTGGCCTGCCAGCGCGGTATCCCGCTGTTGTTCCTGCAGAACATCACAGGCTTCATGGTCGGCAAGAAATACGAAGAAGGTGGCATCGCCAAGCATGGCGCCAAGCTGGTGACCGCGGTGGCCTGCGCCCAGGTGCCGAAGTTCACGGTGATCATCGGCGGCAGCTTCGGTGCCGGCAACTACGGCATGTGCGGCCGCGCCTACGACCCGCGCTTCCTGTGGATGTGGCCCAACGCGCGGATCGGCGTGATGGGTGCCGAGCAGGCTGCTGGCGTGCTGGCCCAGGTCAAGCGCGAGCAGAGCGAACGGGCCGGTACCGCCTTCAGCGCCGAGGAAGAGGCCAGGCTCAAGCAGCCGATCCTCGACCAGTACGAGCGCCAAGGCCACCCCTACTATTCCAGCGCAAGGCTGTGGGACGACGGCGTCATCGACCCCGCCCAGACCCGCGACGTGCTTGGCCTGGCGTTGTCCGCCGCGCTGAACGCCCCGATCGAACAGAGCCGCTTCGGCATTTTCCGGATGTGACCCATGAGCGATTTCAGCACCCTGGAAGTGATCAAGGACCCTCGCGGCTTCGCCACCCTGTGGCTGAGCCGCGAAGACAAGAACAACGCCTTCAACGCGCAGATGATCCGCGAACTGATCGTCGCCCTCGACCAGCTCGCCGAGGATGCCAGCCTGCGTTTCGTGCTGCTGCGCGGTCGTGGCCGACACTTCAGCGCCGGTGCCGACCTCGCCTGGATGCAGCAGTCGGCGCAGCTGGACTTCAACACCAACCTGGACGACGCCCATGAGCTGGGCGAACTGATGTACGCCCTGCACCGCCTCAAGGCACCGACCCTGGCGGTGGTGCAAGGCGCGGCCTTCGGCGGTGCCCTGGGCCTGATCAGCTGCTGCGACATGGCCATCGGTGCCGAGGATGCCCAGCTGTGCCTGTCCGAGGTGCGCATCGGCCTGGCCCCGGCGGTGATCAGCCCGTTCGTGGTCAAGGCCATCGGCGAGCGCGCCGCGCGTCGCTATGCCCTGACCGCCGAACGCTTCAGCGGCGTGCGTGCCCGCGAGCTGGGCCTGCTGGCCGAGGTCTACCCGGCTGCCGAACTCGATGCCCAGGTCCAAGCTTGGGTCGACAATCTGCTGCAGAACAGCCCCCAGGCCCTGCGCGCCACCAAGGACCTGCTGCGCGAGGTGGACGACGGCGAGCTGAGCCCGGCGCTGCGCCGCTACTGCGAGAATACGATCGCCCGCATCCGCGTCAGCCCCGAAGGCCAGGAGGGCCTGCGCGCCTTCCTGGAAAAACGCCGCCCCGCCTGGCAAGACAACAAGGAGCCGCGCCCATGAGCCGCCCTACCCTGACCACCCTGCTGGTCGCCAACCGCGGCGAGATCGCCTGCCGGGTCATGCGCACCGCCAAGGCCATGGGCCTGACCACCGTGGCCGTACACAGCGCCACCGACCGTGACGCCCGCCACAGCCGCGAAGCTGACATCCGCATCGACCTGGGCGGCACCAAGGCCGCCGAGAGCTACCTGGTGATCGACAAGCTGCTGGCGGCAGCCAAGGCCAGCGGCGCCCAGGCCATCCACCCAGGCTATGGCTTCCTCTCCGAGAATGCAGGCTTCGCCCGCGCCATCGAACAGGCCGGGCTGATCTTCCTCGGCCCGCCTGCCAGCGCCATCGATGCCATGGGCAGCAAGTCGGCGGCCAAGGCGCTGATGGAAGCTGCAGGCGTACCGCTGGTACCGGGCTACCACGGTGAAGCCCAGGATCTGGACACCTTCCGCGCCGCCGCCGAGCGCATCGGCTACCCGGTGCTGCTCAAGGCCAGCGCCGGCGGTGGCGGCAAGGGCATGAAGGTGGTCGAGGAGGAAAGCCAGTTGGCCGACGCCCTGGCCTCGGCGCAGCGTGAGGCGCAGTCGTCGTTCGGCGATGCGCGCATGCTGGTGGAAAAGTACGTGCTCAAACCGCGCCATGTGGAGATCCAGGTGTTCGCCGACCAACACGGCAACTGCCTGTACCTCAACGAGCGCGATTGCTCGATCCAGCGCCGCCATCAGAAAGTGGTCGAGGAAGCCCCGGCCCCTGGGCTGTCCCCCGAGCTGCGCAAGGCCATGGGCGAGGCTGCCGTGCGCGCCGCCCAGGCCATCGGCTACGTCGGCGCGGGCACCGTCGAGTTCCTGCTCGATGCCCGCGGCGAGTTCTTCTTCATGGAAATGAACACGCGCCTGCAGGTGGAGCACCCGGTCACCGAGGCCATCACCGGCCTGGACCTGGTGGCCTGGCAGATCCGCGTGGCCTGCGGCGAGCCGCTGCCGATCACCCAGGACCAGGTGCCGCTGATCGGCCATGCCATCGAGGTGCGCCTGTACGCGGAAGACCCGGCCAACGAGTTCCTGCCTGCCACCGGCACCCTGGCGCTGTACCGCGAGTCGGCACCCGGCGAGGGCCGCCGGGTGGACAGCGGCGTCAGCGAGGGCGATGTGGTCTCGCCCTTCTATGACCCGATGCTGGGCAAGCTGATCGCCTGGGGCCAGGACCGCGAGCAAGCCCGCCTGCGCCTGCTGGCCATGCTCGACGAATTCGCCATCGGCGGATTGAAGACCAACATCGCCTTCCTGCGCCGCATCCTGGCCCACCCGGCCTTTGCCGCCGCGGAACTGGACACCGGCTTCATCCCGCGCCACCAGGCCGAGTTGCTGCCTGCGCCGAACGCACTGCCGGCGACGTTCTGGCAGGCGGCCGCCGAAGCCTGGCTGCAAGGGAGCCCTGCGCACCAGCGTCACGACGACCCCGCCTCGCCTTGGGCCCGGCGCGACGGCCTGCGCCTGGGCCTGGCAGCACGCAGCAGCCTGCACCTGGTCAGCGGCGGGCAGGACCAGGCCGTCGCGCTGGAACACAATGCGCCCTCGACCTGGCACCTGGACGGCGAACAGCTGTGCCACGCTGTGGATGGCGTGCGCCGTCGTCACCTGGCCATACGCCGTGATGACACCCTGTACCTGCAATGGGATGGGGAAATGCATGCAGTGAGCGCCTTCGACCCCATCGCCGAAGCCGAAGCCAGTCACAGCCACCAGGGCGGTCTGGGCGCGCCCATGAACGGCAGCATCGTACGGGTGTTGGTGGAGCCGGGCCAGGTGGTCGAGGCCGGTACCGCGCTGGTGGTGCTGGAGGCGATGAAAATGGAGCACAGCATCCGCGCCCCTCACGGCGGCACGGTCAAGGCCCTGTTCTGCCAGGAGGGAGATATGGTCGGCGAGGGCACGGTGCTGGTGGAACTGGCCGATTAATGCAAAGGGCCGCTGCGCGGCCAATCGCCGGCTTGCCGGCGATTGGGCTGCGAAGCAGCCCCAGCGATCTAGAACTTACCGTGCACCCGCACGACGACCCCAAGAAACTCGCACCCGTCTTCGCACAGAACGGTCGGATACCGCGTATTCAGCGGCCTGAGCATGCGCTCTCCGCCCTCCTCGATCAGTTGCCTGAGGACCGCCGCCTTGCCCGGCTGCCGGGCGATCACCAGTTTGCCGGGCACCGGATCGAGGCCCGTGTCCACCAGAATGAGCATGCCCTGGGGCACACTCATTCCGCTTGCCGCGTTCATCGAGTCGTTTTCAACAGGCAGCCAGAATGCATTGCCGGCCGGCATATAGTCGGTCTGCTCGGTCACTTCGACAGCGTCGGGCAAAGGGCCTTGCAGGTCGGCCCAGGCCAGGACCGGAAAGCGGAAACTGGCATAACGCAGCGCCTCGGATGAAAGGGAGCGCTCTGGCGCATAGACGCCCAGGGGCTCACGCAACAGGCCACGCTCTACCACCATGACCTGGGCTTTGAGATAGACCAACCCGAGCTTTTCCAATTTTTCATTGATGGTCGCCAAGGTAGGCCTGCGGGTGCCACGTAACCAGTGGCCCACGCCGCCTTGGGTCATCCCAAGGCGTTCGGCCAGTTCCAGTTGGTTAAGGCCATGTTCACGCTTGTAGCGCGCGAGAAATTCGTTCCAGTTTTCCATGGCCGAGAACAATACGGGCTGTATCCAGCGCATCAATACACATCCTGAATTATCTTGCCTTAGATAAATAATACAGTTTGACCTATGCTCCGTATTCACCACTCCGCAGTGACAGTGAGCAGGTATCAGGATGAAACCATCGAAAAACGAAGAAACAGATCTCGACAGCGAAGCCGCCCGCCGTGCGCTCGATTACTACCTCAATCCAGCTCCGCCGCGCCCCAGTCTGGACAACAAGATCTGGACCCTGCACAACGGCGTGACGGCCAGGCAGGCCCACAATCATGCACTGGCGCTGTTGCGCTGCGCCTCGGCCACCGCGCACGAAACCGCCACCCACCAACCCGAGGGCATGACCCGCGAGGTGATGTTTGCCTTGATGCATATGGTGAACATGGCCCGGGCACTGCTGGAACACGAGCAGACGGCATTGAAGGAAGAGAAATAAGGAGAGTCGTGATCGCCGCCCGGCAGCGATACCCCCGGTTGCCGGGAAAAGGAAGCGCACCGGCAAAACTTTTTTACCGGATAGGTGAAAATTCATTTGACTGGCAAATGATAACGATTATTATTGCACTCAGCAGGTCGCGAGACCCGCTGGATAACCTGAAAGCCCTTAGGTCGGACTCTCAGATTATCTCCTCATCAGGCTAATCACGGTTTTTGACCCGGCTTTTTGCCGGGTCTTTTTTTTGGCTCTTCAGGCTAATGAAGATCGATTACCGCGTAATGGCCGCGATGATAGCAAAGGTGTGTCAATTCGTGAACGGCTGTAACAACGTTTTGCGCAATCAGCACTTGAGAATCACTATCGTTAAGATTAAGCTGCTTGCGCATCATGGATGATGCCCCCTCCCCCATCGAGCAAGGAGCTGTCTATGTCCCGTCTGCTATTGCCCGTTGAACAGGGCACTTCCGGCCTCCACTCTGCCGCCGAAGGCACCCTGCTCCATCAGCTCAAGCGCCTGCCGCGTCGCGTGCAGCAAGTCTTCCTGCTCAGCCGCCTCGACCGGCTCGGCTTCGCCGATATTGCCGAACACCTTGATTTGCCCCTGCTGGCGATAGAACGTCACATGAACCAGGCGCTGCAGGCTACGTGCGCTCCAGGCGATGCCCTGGCCAGCATCGCTGGCCAATGGTACGTACGCTTGCAAAGCCCGCAAGCCACTGCCAGCGAACGCATCGACTTCCGCCGCTGGTTGGACGCCGCCCCCGAGCACCTGCGCGCTTTCCACGACACCGAACTGCGCTGGCGCAGCCTGCTCGCCCCGGCTCGCCAGCTGGGCCATGACGGCTGGTACCGGCATGGCCGGGCGGCGCTGTCGTTGGGCGGGTGTTCGATTGCCGTCGGCCTCGGTGCCGCTGCGCTCCTCGTACTGGGCCTCTACCCCTTGTAGGAGCGGCGCAAGGCTGCTCCTACAGGTGTTTCGGTAAATTCACTGCCCAGGCATTACACCGGCAGGTGTACAGTAGCGACACAACAAAGCCACAGGAGCCTGGCAATGACCGTGACGCTGTCCCCGCTGCACATCGACTGCGATTTCGATTCCGGCAACATTCAGGTACTGGACACCAGCGACCCGACCCGGGTGCACTTGGCCATCCGCCCCGACACTCATAGCGGCCACTTTCAGTGGTTCCACTTCAGGGCCAGCGGCCTGACACCAGGCCAGACCCACCGCTTCAGCCTGGACAACGCCCATCAGTCCTCCTACAAGAACGCCTGGGCCGGCTACCACGCCGTGGCCTCCTACGACCAGCAGACCTGGTTCCGCGTACCCAGCCAGTTCGACGGCAAGGCGCTGAGCTTCGAATTCGCAGCACAGCAGGAACAGGCCTGGTTCGCCTATTTCGAACCCTACCCGCGCGCACGCCACAATCAATTGATCGAACGCGCCAGGCAATTGCCCGGCGTCGAGTTGCTGGCCTGTGGGCGCAGTGTGCAAGGTCGCGATATTCCACTGCTGCGTGCAGGCAACGGCTCAGCCGGCAAGCGCAAGATCTGGCTGATCGCCCAGCAGCACCCGGGTGAACACATGGCCGAATGGTTCATGGAAGGTGTGATTGACCGTCTGCAAGCCAACGACGATACCGTCCAGGCTCTGCTGGCCGAAGCCGACCTGTACCTGATCCCCAACATGAACCCCGACGGCGCCTTCCTGGGCCACCTGCGCACCAACTTCAAGGGCAAGGACCTGAACCGCGCCTGGCAAGACGCCAGTGTCGAGTTCAGCCCCGAGGTGTTCTTCGCCCAATCGCAGATGAAGCAGTACGGGGTGGATGCCTTCATCGACGCCCATGGCGACGAGGAAATCCCCCATGTGTTCACCGCCGCCTGCGAGGGTAACCCCGGCTACACGCCACGTCTGGCGAAGCTCGAGGAGCAGTTCCGCAGCACGCTGTGCAGCGTGACGCCAGACTTCCAGACCGTGCATGGCTATACCCGCGACGAGCCGGGCCAGGCCAACATGACCTTGGCGTGCAACGCCGTGGGCCAGGCTTATGACTGCCTGTCACTGACCTTGGAAATGCCGTTCAAGGACCATGACGATGCGCCCAACCCCATCACCGGCTGGTCGGGTGAACGCTCGAAGGCATTGGCGGGCGCGGTGTTGGAAACCTTGGCGAAAATGGTCAAGGACTTGCGCTGAGCGAACCGACGTCATCGCGGGACAAGCCCGCTCCCACAGGTATAGCGCCGCGCGCTTGTCCCGCGCGGTCTCTGTGTGGAGCTTGTTCCGCGATGGGACTGCCAGGCGCCACAATACTGAAAGCCGTATGAAAAATGGCTGAATTAGCTATCGGAAATGATTCGATACTGTGCGCTGAGGCACACGGAAACAGCAGGAGAGATATGAAGATAATGGCAGGGGCGGCTGGATTCGAACCAACGCATGGCAGGATCAAAACCTGCTGCCTTACCGCTTGGCGACGCCCCTGTATCGGATACGACGAATGCCTGTGCACTGTCGCTCTGAAGACTCACTGACAACAACGCTGGGTCGCTGTGCTGGAATGGCCGGCACTATACCAACAGTCTTCTCACCTGGGAACCCCCAAGGTGAAAAAAAATGCCTTAAAACAGCAAGTTAGTCCTCTGCTCCGGGTTTTGGTCAGCCGTGGCATTGCCATCCGTCGCATTTTCCCGGCCTCGCTTCAACAACCGCGGCTTCCTTCATTCCAATCAGGTAAGCAAAGCCTGCGCATCACAAGGAGGGCGCCATGCCAGTTTCCCATGACCTCTACCAGGACCTTCACTACCCTCGCGAAATCGTCCAGCAGCGGCGCCAACAGGACAAGGAGCTGGACCGGTTGCTGGATGAATACGTGGACATCGACAACCAGGTGCTGGCCGCCGAAGCAATCTCGGCTGGCAATGTCAGTGACGATGACTTGCACCGGCTCAAGGAGCGCCGGCTGGCGGTGAAGTACATGATCGAGCGGCAATTGGAGCGCCACCCCAAATAGCGAGGGGCCGCTGCGCGGCCCATCGCGGCACAAGGCCGTTCCTACAGGGAACGTGCTGCCACCTGTAGGAACGGGCTTGCCCCGCGATGCCCGTTTAGAAGAAGCCCAACGGGTTGATGTCGTAGCTCACCAGCAGGTTCTTGGTCTGCTGGTAGTGGTCGAGCATCATCTTGTGCGTCTCACGCCCCACGCCGGACTTCTTGTAGCCACCGAACGCGGCATGGGCCGGGTACAGGTGGTAGCAGTTGGTCCATACGCGGCCGGCCTTGATGCCGCGACCCATGCGGTAGGCGCGGTTGATGTCACGG
>NZ_JBLUPW010000015.1:0-117153 GCF_048068175.1 Pseudomonas sp. NY15356
CCGGTGGCCCGCTACTACGGCGCCGAGGCCTCGTCGGGCAGCGCCTGGGCGCCTTACAGCGAGCACTACACCTACGACGACGGCAACAACCTGACGACGATCCGCCACGTCAGTGTCGCGGGCAACCGCACCCGGGAGCTACAGATTTCCGAGGGCAGCAACCGGGCGATGGTGAAAGGCCACAGCCTGACACCGGAGACGGGCTTCCTGGCGGGAGGTCTGCAGAAGCAACTGGCCGACGGCAGGGCGCTGCAGTGGCTGGCCGACAACCAGCTCGGCAAGGTCACGCCTGTCAGCCGCGTTGATGGCGATGACGACAGCGAGCGCTATCACTACGCCGACGGCGGCACCCGCACTCGTAAGGTCCATACAGCGCAGGCCAGTGCAGGTATGCAGACCACGATCACGACCTATGCAGGCGGGTGCGAGGTTCGCCAGCGATGGCTGGCAGGGCAGGATGCGCCGCAGAAGCACATCGTCATCACCGAAGCGGGCGGCGTACGGGTCGTGGAGAATCGGCTCACAGGCACGGTCCATCTGCGCTATCGCTTCACCGATCATTTGACCAGCGTGGGAGGGGAGACAGACGAGTCGGGCACACTCATTTCCCGAGAGGAATACGCGCCCTATGGCGGTACGGTGGGACGTGACGAGGCCGCCGAGGAAGTGAGTAATCTGACCCAACGGACGATGCGCTATTCAGGCAAGGAGCAGGATGCGACGGGGTTGTATTACTACGGCTGGCGCTATTACCAGCCAAAATTGGGGCGCTGGCTGAGTGCGGATCCCGGGGGGCTGGTGGACAGTATCAATTTGTTCAGGATGTGTAGGAACAACCCACTGTCATTCATTGATGAGCAAGGCCTCGAGCCGGTCATTCCGCCCGTCAGCGTGTTCGTGAACGATATATTTACCGGTCTCACGAGCCTGGACAGCGGCTTTTTCCTGTACCGCGAGGGCGATGCCATACCGGGGGATGGTTTGGCCATCGCCATCTGGAATGGCAATATTTATGCAAGCACAGCAAATCGGCATTTGAGTATACGTCCCGCAGAAAATGGGTTTCCTCATTTTGTCGGCGTTCTGTACCCTGATCAGAAAGTGACCAACGAGACCGGTCATTATAAGACGCCCGGGGGCCATGAAGGTGCCATTCCGCACAACTTCAAATATGAGCAAAAAGACCTCTCCCCGTCCATACCGCCCATGCCGCCCATGCCGCCCATGCCGCCCATGCCGCCCATGCCGCCCATGCTGCGTATGACGATGTTGTCGTCGCCGGAAGATTATGTGAAAGAAGTCCGTAGGTTTCACGAGATAAAGGACCCTACCGAGCGGGCTCAGAGCGTGCTGGAATTCCTGGGCAAACATGGCCTGCGCGGAAAGGTCGAGGCGCAGGGGCGGGCCTATGAAGAATATATATTCTCACGTTTGCTGAGAGATGCTGGAGAAGACCTTGAGCTCAGCATCGACGAACACCTAACCAATTTGAAGGCTGCATACAGTAAGGCAGGCAGCGAGAGGAATAAGGAAATCGATAAACTTGAAGCGCTTCGGACTCATTATGGTGAGGTTGTAGGAAAGAAAGGTATCTCGCAAGTGCGAGATTTAACTTTGAAAATGCGAGAGGCACAACGAGACGCCAGACCCAAACGTATTGCAGCGGAGGGCAACAGGGCGGAGGTTGCGACTTCGGTCCCTGGCAGACGAAACGGTTTCAAATCGCTTCTTCGCAGTTGTATCGGAAGGTAGGCAATACCCTGACGGAACCAGGGGCGGGTGTTCAATCCGCCCCTGCATATTTCAGTCGGAGGGATGATCCCGCAGGAACACCAAATGATCCGGCTTCGACTGCTCGGCACTGTAGTAATACCCCTGCACATCGAACCGCTTGAGCTGCTCGGGGGTGTCGATCCGTTCCTGGATCACGAAGCGGCTCATCATCCCGCGGGCCTTCTTGGCATAGAAGCTGATGATCTTGTACTGGCCGTTTTTCAGGTCCTTGAAGTCGACATCGACCACCCGCGCCTTCAATGCGCTGCGCTTGACTGCGCTGAAGTACTCGTTGCTCGCCAGGTTCAGCAGCACGTCATCGCCTTGGTCGGCCAAGGCCTGGTTCAACCATTCGCTGATACGCGTGCCCCAGAAGGCGTAGAGGTCCTTGCCGCGGGCGTTGGCCAGCTTGGTGCCCATCTCCAGGCGGTAAGGCTGCATCAGGTCCAGTGGTCGCAACAGGCCGTACAGGCCCGAGAGCATGCGCAGATGGTCCTGGGCGTAGGTGAAATCGTCTTCGCCGAGGCTTTCGGCATCGAGCCCCGTGTACACGTCACCTTTGAAGGCCAGCAGGGCCTGCTTGGCATTGGCGGGCGTGAAATCCGGCGTCCAGCTGCCGAAGCGGGCGGCGTTGAGGCCGGCGAGCTTGTCGGACAGATGCATCAGTTCAGCGATCTGGGCGGGCGTGAATTCGCGCAGCTGGGTAATCAGCTCCTGGGAGTCGTCCAGGTACTGGGGCAGGGTGAAGCGCTGGGTCACCGGCGGGGTGTCGTAGTCGAGGGTCTTGGCGGGGGAAATCACCGTCAGCATCGGGTCGGCTCCTGGAATCGTCGGCGCCGATTCTACGGGTTGGCGAGAGCGAGGCCAAACTATAGCGCCGATAGTCGCGGACCATCGACGGGCGCCACGTTATAGTGCGCGTGATGATGCTGCGGAGAGTCCGATCGTGCGTATTGCCTTCGTCCTGTTGACGGCCCTGCTGAGCCTGGCTGCCCAGGCCGCCCCGTTACCTATGGCCAGCCTGGACCGCAGCTCGTGGCCGGAGCAGCTGGACAGCCCGGCGCTGTTCGATGTCGCCTCCCGTGCCGAGATCCTGTCATTCGCCCAAGTGCTGCAGGAAAGCGAGTTGCTTGACGAGCCGGGCCTGGCGGCGCGTTTGCAGCTGCGTCAGGTCAACCTGGCGTCGGTGCGTGCGGTGCGTGCGCGCATGTGGCAGAGGCTGTGGGAAAACTACCAACAGGCCCAGCGAAGCTGTGAACAGGATGCTTCGTTTTGCTACCCCCTGGACTCGATGGCCGAGTTGCGCACCCTGGCTGCCAATTTCGCCGCCGACGTGGGGGAGTTCTATGTGCCATGGATCGAGCCCAGCCGGCAGTTCCATAGTCGTTACCTGGACGAACAGCTGCGCAAGGCGGCTGTGTCGCCCCAGACCAGCAGCGAGATAGACCGCGTTTCCAGTCGCGAGCGCAATGGCGACGAGCTCAACGACCGGATGTTCCTGCTGACCTTCGTCGGTGGCCCTGGCCCGGCAGGCGGCAGTACCGACGTGTTGGCCGACTACCTGCGCCGGCAGAAGCTTGGCGGCCTGTTCTTCGTCATCGGCAACCGCCTGCAACAGCGACGCGACGCTGGTGCGGCCGGCTCGCTCGGCACACTCTATGACGGCCAATGCGTGGGTATCCAGGGCTGGGAATACCGCTCCCATGCCCAGTGGCAGGATTGGCAGGACTCGCTGCGCCGAGCCCAGGCGCGGGTCCAGGCAGACCTGCCGGAGCAGTACGTGCCGCTGTTCCGACCGCCCTATGGGCAGCGCAGGGCCGATGGCGAGGCGTTCATGAGGCGTCAGAAACTGCAAGTATCGTTATGGGACATCGATGCCCAGGATGACAGCGCCTTGAGCGCCCAGGCCTCGGCCCAGCGGGTGCTGACCTTGATGTTGTTGTGGCGCAAGGGCGTGATCCAGCTGCACGACAGCCAACCCAAGGCGCAGCCGGCAGTGGAGTGGTTGTTGCGCAATACGGCGCAGAGCGGCATCGGCTGGGAGGATTGCCTGGAATACGGGCGGCGCGAGTAAGAGGGCCACTGTAGGCACGGTGTATATCGCGCACTGACGCCGTGCTTGATCTTTGACTCTAGACCCGTCCCGGCCTCAAGCCAAGCCCCGAACATCAATCGGAAAAATAAACTTCAACTGAACGTAAAAAGACTTTTTCTGGTCATCATTTATGCGGTATGTAGGAACCAGACAGCCGAATCCTGCAGCACAGGTGGCGTCATCCAGGCCCTCCTTGCCAGGTGCGCTCCCCGCCCGTAACGACGCGGATACGGGGAGAACGGCGGTCACTCTGCGGCGCAGCATTACGCGCCGTGTGGCTTTCACATAAGGTGACCGAGTATGGATGACCAAGGACGCAACCCTTCCTCCACCCAGCCAATCCTGTATGTGCTCGATACCAATGTCCTGATTCACGATCCAAACGCATTGCTCAACTTCGAGGAGCACCATGTCGCCATTCCGATGACGGTGCTGGAGGAACTCGACAAACTCAAGACCGGCAAGCACACCATCGCCGCCGAATGCCGCCAGGCCATCCGCCTGATCGACCAGACCCTCGGTGATGCCTCGCCCAGCGATGTCGAACAGGGCGTGCCGATCCAGCGTGGCAAGGGCGGGCCGAAAGGCTTCCTGTCGATCCTGATGAGCCCGCGCAACGAACCGAACCGGCTGCTGCCGGAAAACCTCAACGACAACATCATCATCAACCAGCTCCTGGAACTGCGCAGCCGGCGTGCCGACCTTGACGTCGTGCTGGTAACCAAGGACATCAACATGCGCCTGAAGGCGCGTGCCTGTGGCATCGCTGCCGAGGACTACAGCACCGACCAACTGGTCGATGACGTGTCCTTGCTGTCCAAGGGCTACCACTCGGTGACGGGTTCGTTCTGGGACCGGGTCAGCAAGGTCGAGACCCGCCAGGAGCGCGGCCGTACCTGGCATCGGGTGCAGCTGACCGACAACCTGCCGGCGGTGCACGTCAACGAGTTCATCATCGATGAACAGGGCTTCGTCGGCTGGATCAAGGGCATTCGTGAAGACGAGCTGCTGTTGCTTGACCTGCACCAAGAGCCTTTGCTGCACCAGGAAGCCTGGGGCCTGAAACCGCGCGACATCCACCAGAGCCTGGCATTGTTCGCACTGCTCGACCCGGATATCCACCTGGTCAACCTCACCGGCGCCGCAGGCTCCGGCAAGACCATCCTGGCACTCGCTGCAGCCATCGAACAGACCATGGTCAGCAAGCGCTACCGACGCATCATCGCCACGCGCAGCGTGCAGGGGCTGGACCAGGAAATCGGCTTCCTGCCGGGCACCGAGGCCGAGAAGATGGAACCCTGGCTGGGCGCCATCACCGACAACCTCGAAGCCCTGCACATGGATGACGAGAGCACCCACGGCAGCGTGGAATACATCCTCGAGCGGGTACCGCTGCAGTTCAAGTCACTGAACTACATTCGCGGCCGCAGCTTCCAGCAGAGCCTGATCCTGATCGACGAGTGCCAGAACCTTACCCCGCACCAGATGAAAACCATCATCACCCGTGCCGGGGCCGGGTCGAAGGTGGTCTGCCTGGGCAACCTGGCGCAGATCGACACCCCTTATCTGTCGGCCACCAGCTCTGGCCTTACGTACCTCACCGAACGCTTCAAGGACTTCCCCCACGGCGTTCACATCACCCTGCAGGGCGTGCCACGCTCGGTGCTGGCCGAGTACGCCGAGTCGCATCTGTAACCCCACCGCCGGGCGGTTCGCCGCCCGGCCTTTGCCTGTTCATTGTGTGCTCCTATAGGTGCCAAGCGTACTGGCCCGACACATTCCCCTGCTCAAACCTGACCTACAGGTTTACACTCTTTGTTCCCTTCACAGGAGCAGAGCAGTGCTGACTCATCTCGATTCCCAGGGGCGCGCCAACATGGTCGACGTCACTGAAAAAGCCGTGACGGCGCGCGAGGCCGTGGCCGAGGCGCGGGTGCGCATGTTGCCGCAGACCTTGCAGATGATCGTCGATGGCGAACACCCCAAGGGCGACGTGTTCGCCGTGGCGCGCATCGCCGGTATCCAGGCGGCGAAGAAGACCAGCGACCTGATCCCGCTGTGCCATCCCTTGATGCTCACCAGTGTCAAGGTCGAGCTCACCGCCGAAGGCGCTGATGCGGTGCGCATCGTTGCCCGTTGCAAGCTGGCCGGGCAGACCGGTGTGGAAATGGAAGCGCTGACCGCCGCCAGCGTTGCGGCGCTGACGATCTATGACATGTGCAAGGCCGTGGACAAAGGCATGGTGATCGAGCAGGTACGCCTGCTGGAGAAGCTCGGCGGCAAGAGCGGCCATTACCAGGTGGAGGCGTGATGAAGGTCCAGGTGGTGTATTTCGCCCGTTATCGTGAATTGCTGGGGGTCGATGGCGAGCCGCTCGAAGGGGCCTTCGCGACCCTTGACGACGTGCGCCAGGCCTTGGTGGCCAAGGGCGGGCAATACGAGTTGCTGGCCGAGCAGAACCTGATGTGTGCACGCAACCAGGATCTGTGCAAGCTGGCCGAGCCGGTGGAGGAGGGTGACGAAGTGGCGTTCTTCCCGCCGGTCACGGGAGGTTGAGCATGGGCGTTCGAGTACAGGAGCAGGCCTTCGATCCGGGCCTTGAGGTCAATGCGATGCACGCGGCCAACGTCGGTGTGGGCGCGGTGGTGGGGTTTGTCGGCTATGTGCGGGATTTCAACGACGGCCGGGAAGTGGCGGGGATGTTCCTCGAGCATTACCCAGGCATGACCGAGAAAGCGTTGGCCAAGATCGTCGTCGAGGCCGAGCAGCGCTGGCCGCTGCTCAAGGTCGAGGTGCTGCACCGCATCGGTGCGCTGGAGCCGGGTGAACCGATCGTCTTTGTCGGCGTGGCCAGCGCCCACCGTCAGGCGGCGTTTGATGCCTGCAATTTCATCATGGACTACCTCAAGACCCGGGCGCCGTTCTGGAAGAAAGAGAGCACCCAGGATGGGCCGCGTTGGGTCGAAGGTCGACAAAGCGATCAGGACGCCGCCGGCCGCTGGTAAACCTGCCGAGGCCTGGGCGGGCCGGATGCGTTCGCCCTCGCCGCACGTTGTGGTGGTAGTTGAGTTTCTATACAAAAAAGTCCAGTATGGAATCATAAGTACAAAATGATTCCAGGCAGCCTTGCGCCTGTCACCTTTCCTCTGTCTTGCACCACACCTCCAATAACGAGCGAGAGAGATCCCCATGAGAAAGCTCACCCTGATCACTGGTCTGGCCTTGGGCCTGTTGGCCGGCAGCAACCTGTACGCTGCCGAGAACGTCCTGCGTATCGGTATCGAGGCCGCCTACCCGCCATTTGCTTCGAAAAACGACAAGGGCGAAATCGTGGGCTTCGACTACGAGATCGGCAATGCCCTGTGCACGCAGATGAAGGTCAAGTGTGTCTGGCACGAAGTCGAGTTCGATGGGCTGATCCCCTCGTTGAAGGTCAGGAAGATCGATGCGGCCTTGTCGTCGATGACCATCACCAAAGAGCGCAAGCAATCGGTGGACTTCACCCACAAGTACTACTTCACGTCATCGCGTCTGGTGATGAAGAAGGGGGCGGTCGTCGATGACCAATACCAGAGCCTCAAGGGCAAGACCATTGGCGTGCAGCGTGCCACCACCACCGATCGCTACGCCACCGAAGTGCTCGAGCCGATGGGGGTGAAGGTCAACCGCTACAGCAACAACGAGGAGATCTACATGGACCTGGCGTCCGGGCGTGTGGATGCCATTTTTGCCGATACCATTCCCCTGGAGGACTTCCTGTCGATGCCTCGTGGCGCCGACTTTGCCTTCGTAGGGCCGGAGCTGAAGGACCCCAAGTACGTCGGTGAAGGTGCTGGGATCGCGGTGCGCAAAGGCAACACCGAATTGGTGAGCCAGCTCAATAGCGCCATCGATGCCATTCGTGCCAACGGCGAATACCAGAAGATCCAAGCCAAGTATTTCAAATCGGATATCTACGGCGACTGAAACAGTGCGTAGGGGGTAATGCCAGTCAGTTAAGCCTTATCGGCTGCATTCGGGGCCTTAACTGACAGGCATTCGCGTAGGGGCTTCGGCAATCGTCAAGGGACGCCTGAACCGCTCAGGCCTTGAGTTCCTTCAGGTGCTTGTACACCGTCGCCCGTCCCATTCCCAGCACGTTGGCCACGTAGTTGGCCGCGCTCTTGCCCTTGAAGGCGCCCTCGGCATGCAGGGCCAGGACCAGCTCGCGCTTGTGATCGCGGGTCAGCAGGTTGAGGCTCAACTGACGTTGGCGCAGCCAGCCGTTGAGGAAGGTGTTGATGCGTTCCTGCCAGTCGTCGCGAAACAGCGCGTCGGGCTGGGGAATCAATCGGCTGGGCGAAAGGAACAGGTCCAACGCCGCCTTGGCGTTCTCGAACAACGAGATATTCAGGTTGATGCACAGCATTGCCAGGGGCGTGCCTGTGGCATCGCGCAATACGGTGCTCAACGAGCGGATCTTCTGCCCGTCCCAGTTGAGTTTTTCGTAGGGGCCGATGTTGGTTTCATCGGTGCCGTGTTCGAGCATGTCTTCCAGGGCCGCATCGTCGCCAATCTCGCGCTTGGACAGGTTGTTGGCGATGTAATCGATCTTCTGTGTGCGCAGGTCGTGCAGCACCACTTCGGCATGGGGGAAGAACAGAGTGGCGATGGCATCGGCGATGGCACGGTAGTTGTCCAGGGCCGGGTCAGGGCGAGGGGATGGCATTGAGGCAGGCTCCAGGTTGTGTCAGCGCCCTGCGGCCAGGGCGCTGCGAGTGTGCCGCAATCGCGGCGGCGCGTCATCCCGACAGGCGCGCCGGGGACAGCATGGCGGTCGTCAGGCCAAAGCCATGCAGGTGTTCCGGTAGCGCCTCGCCACGCACCAGAGCGGCGCTGGCCTGGCCCATGGCGGGTGAGGTCTGGATGCCGTAGCCGCCCTGGCCCGCGACCCAGAACAGCCCAGGTACCTGCGGGTCGAAACCGGCGACCAAATCGCCGTCGGCAACGAAACTGCGCAGCCCGGCCCAGGTGCGGGTAGGGCGGCGGATGCGCAGGGTGGTGGCTTCCTCGATCTGGTAGATGCCCAGGGCGATGTCGAGCTCTTCGGGCTGTACATCGTGCGGTTCCACCGGGTCGGCATTGGCGGGAGAGCCAAGGAGCATGCCGGCATCCGGCTTCATGTAGAAGGACTCATCGAGGCTGACCAGCATCGGCCAGTGGTGGCAGTCGACGCCCTCGGGGGCGGCGAAGATGAAGGCAGCGCGGCGCTTGGGTTGCAGGCCGAGGGGGCGAGCGCCGGCCAACATCCCGATGTGATCCGCCCAGGCGCCCGCGGCGTTGATCAGCACGGGCGCGCTGAAATTGCCGTGGTTGGTATGCACCTGCCACAGCCCTTGGGCGTCACGCTCTACACGTCGTACCTCGCAATCGCTGCGCACCTCGCCCTGCTGCCGGCGAATGCCCCGCAGGTAGCCTTGGTGCAGGGCATCGGTGTCGATGTCGCTGGCGCTCGGGTCGTAGAGGGCGCCATGGATCCTGTCCCGACGCAGCACTGGCAGACGGGCGCAGGCCTGGTCGGCATCGAGCAGCTCGAACTCGGGCACGCAGGCCTTGGCGCTGAGGTACTGGCGTTGCAGTTCGGTGGGGTCGCCGTTGAAGTCCACGGTCATCTCACCGCGCGGGGTGAGCAGTGGGTGCTCGGCGAAGCCACTGGGCGGATGATCGAAGAAGGCGCGGCTGGCGAGGGTCAGGGCACGTACCTGCGGCGTGCCATAGGCGGCAGTGTAGAGCGCTGCCGAACGGCCGGTGGAGTGATAGCCGGGCTGGGATTCGCGCTCGAGCACAAGCACGCGGCCATGGGCCGCGAGCCAGTAGCCGGTGGAGGCACCGGCGATACCCGCGCCCACGATGATGTAGTCGGCAGTCTGCATGCTGTTCTCCTCAGGCTTCGCGCAGCAGCTGGTACAGGGCATTGGCCAGGGCAATGTCCTCCAGGCCCAGTCCGATGGAGCGGAAGAAGGCATGGCGTTGGTAGGCGGGCACGGCGGCCTTGCCACTGAGCAGTTGCGGCAGGTCGCCGACGATCGCGTCTGCCTGCCACCCCAACTGCTCGGCGGCGATGCGCATTTCGCCCGCGCTGGCGGGGGTGGTTACCCGGTAATCGCAGTAGATATCCATCTCGGCCAGGCAGGCTGGCGGGATTTCATGGGCGCGCACGGCATTGGTGCTGATCGAGGTGATCAGCGCAGGTTTGCTCAGCGTGCGTGGGTCGATGACTGGCACGGCCGAGGAGGTGCAGAGCATGATCACGTCGGCATCGTCCAGGGCCTGCTCCAGGTTTTCCATCAGTTGCAGGCGGCTGTCGAGGCCGGCCAGTTGTTCGCGTTGCCCCGCGCTCTGCTGGCGCAGGCTGGGGGAATACAGGCGAATGTCCTGCCAGTCGCGCAGGCCGCGTACGTAGTGCAGGTGAGCGCGGGCGATCGGGCCG
The DNA here is from genome assembly GCF_048068175.1 of Pseudomonas sp. NY15356. NCBI lineage: Bacteria > Pseudomonadati > Pseudomonadota > Gammaproteobacteria > Pseudomonadales > Pseudomonadaceae > Pseudomonas > Pseudomonas sp. NY15356. The sequence continues at coordinate 10,338 of NZ_JBLUPW010000015.1, forward strand.
CTGCCGATTACCGTCAGGCGACGGGCATGGCCTGGGGCCAGCGCGTCGATGGCCACGGCAGTGGTGGCGGCAGTGCGTGCGGTGGTCAGTTCACCGGCGTCGCAGAGCATCAGAGGTTGACCGTTGTCCATGGACATCAGCAGGGTCCAGGCGGTGACCAGGGGGCCTTGGTCACGGACGATGTAGGGCGAGGTTTTTACTCCATAGACCCCCTCGGTGGCCAACACGCCGCCATAGTTGATGAAGTCGCCCCGGCCAGCCGGAAACTCCACCAGTTGTTGGGGTGGCTGTACCGCCTGGCCGCTGGCCAGGTCTCGGAACAGGTTACGCAGGATGTGCGGGACATCCACCTGGGCGAGCAACTGGCGGGCGTGTTGTTGATCGACGACGAGGGGCGCGGTCATGCGAAGCTCCAGATAAACTATTTTTTCCATTATGGACTTTTTGTTTATTTGGACAATATCGCGGGCGCAAAAAGGTTGGGATGCAGCGCAGCACCAGAAAGGGAGGGGCAAAAGAGGAGGGGCGAGGCGTTGCCCAGAGAACAGGCACTGCGGCTCGGCGCAGTGCCTGTGGGAGCGGTCTTGCCGGGGGGGCGGACCGTTCGGGAAGGGGCACAAGGTGCCCCAAGGTATGGCATCAGTGATGCTTGCGCGGTACCGCCTTCAGCAGCTCGTCCGGCGGCATTTCGCACTTGATCTTGCGCCCCAGCAGCTCCTCGATGGCCGGCAGCTGGTAGGCGTCGTCCTCGCCCGCGAAACTGATCGACACGCCATTGGTGCCGGCCCGGCCCGTGCGGCCGATGCGGTGCACGTAGTCGTCCGGGTCTTCCGGCAGGGTGAAGTTGATCACGTGGCTGATGCCATCGATGTGAATGCCGCGGCCGGCCACGTCGGTGGCCACCAGCACGGCGATGCGGCCTTCACGGAAGCTTTCCAGGGTGCGGATGCGCTTGTGCTGCGGCACGTCGCCTGACAGCTGGGCGGCGTTGATGCCGTCGCGCACCAGGCGCTCCTCGACCCGCCGCACTTCGTCCTTGCGGTTGGCGAAGACCATCACCCGTTCCCACTTGTTCTGGGTCACCAGGTTGTACAGCAGCTTGTACTTGTCACTCGAGGCCACGGCATAGACGTGTTGCTCGACCGTTTCGCTGGCCACGTTCTCCGGCTCGATCTCGACGATGGCCGGATTGGTGGTCCACTGCTTGGCCAGGTTCATTACATCATCGGTGAAGGTGGCCGAAAACAGCAGCGTCTGGCGTTCGCTCTTGGGTGGGGTCTGGCGGATGATCTGGCGCACCTGCGGGATGAAGCCCATGTCGAGCATGCGGTCGGCTTCGTCCAGCACCAGTACCTCGACCATGTCCAGGTGCACCTCGCCGCGCTGGTGGAAGTCCAGCAGGCGGCCCGGGGTGGCCACCAGGATGTCGCAATGGCGCGCTTCCAGTGCCTTGAGCTGCTTGTCGAAGTCCATGCCGCCCACGAACGTCATCACGTTCAGGCCGCTGTACTTGGTCAAGGCCATGGCGTCCTTGGCGATCTGCACCACCAGCTCTCGGGTCGGCGCGATGATCAGCGCACGCGGCTCACCCATGTAGCGCTCTTTGGGCGGTGGGGTCTGCTGCAGCTGAGAGATGATCGAGATCAGGAACGCCGCGGTCTTGCCGGTGCCTGTCTGGGCCCGGCCGATAGCGTCCTTGCCACGCAGGGTATGGCCCAGTACCTGGGCCTGGATCGGTGTGCAGTAGGGGAAGCCCAGGTCGTGGATGGCATGCATCAGCTCGTTGGACAGCTTGAAGTCATGGAAGCGGGTCTTGCCTTCCTGGGGCTCGACCACGAAGTCTTCCGGCTTCCACAGGCTGGCCTGGGGCTTTGGCTTGCGCTCGCGGCGCGGCTTGTCCTTGGCTGCGGGTTTGTCTGCGCGCGGGGCGGCTGCCGGTGCTGGCGTTTCGACAGGTTGCACGGCCGCTGTCGGCGGCTCTGCCGCGGGCGGAGGGGTAATCACGTTGGCAACGGGCGCGACGGCCTGCGGGGCAGCGTCGGGCTTGCCGAATATTTTCTTGAGTGCCTTGAGCACGATCGTCTCGTCAACTGGTTAAGGAGTGTACGCCGGGCAGTGTAATGCAAGAACCGGGCGCGGCGTAGTGGAGTGCGCTGACAACTACAGGCGAACCCTGCTTATTGCAGCTGCTTGCCCAGCCAGTCGTGGATATCGCCGAGTTCCTCGACCACCACTTCGTGTTCCATCGGGTATTCATGCCAGCGGGCGGCGACACCCCAGCTGTTCAGGTATTCGAAGGCGGTACGGCCCATGGAGGGGATCACCACCGGGTCGTGCACACCATGCAGGCACAGGGCTGGGGTACGTTGCTGGCAGGCGCTCAGCTGGTGGGTGTCACTGAAGGTCGGGGCGTAGGTAGACAGCGCGATCACGCCACCCAGCGCCTCTTGCCACTTTATATAGGCTGTGTGCAGGACCACGGCGCCGCCTTGGGAAAAACCGGCCAGGAAGATTCGGGTCAGGTCGATGCCCTTGGCCCGTTCCGCTTCGATCAGGCCGATGATCTGCTCGGCCGACTCCTCCAGTTGCACCTCGTCGATCGCGCGTGCCGGGGTCATGGCCTTGATGTCGTACCAACTGGGCATGGCGTAGCCGCCATTGATGGTCACCGGCCGGGTGGGTGCCTGGGGCATGACGAAGCGGGTGCTGAGCAGGCGCTCCTGCATGAATTCGGCCACAGGTAGGAAGTCGTAACGATCGGCCCCCAGGCCGTGCAACCAGATCACACAGGCGTCGGCGGTGTTCTGGGGTTCGAGGATCAACGGGTTGGTCATGGCTGCTCCGAAAGTGTGCGCACGCGCAGGTTCTTGTGCGTGAAAAGAAGGCGTGCATGGGTAATGCCACAAGAAGATGTCGCAACTCTACAACTTTTCCGGCTTGACGACCGCTTAAACGCTTAAGCGCGCGACTGTGGTACGCCCTTTGCTACGGATCAACCGATGCGAGGGGAGAGGCCGGCGACGGTAACACCCCTGTGCGGAGAGTAAGGCTGTCATCAGAACAGCTCATTGCGCCATTGACCCAATAACAAGCCAACCAGGGTCGGATGCGCCTCATAAGGGTGCGGTGCAATTCCGGCTCGCTACAACAAGAGCGATTGGAGGTTGTGAATGAAGATGTTGAAAACCACCCTGGCAGTCCTGACCGCTGCCGCTGCGCTGGGCGCCACCAGTTTCGCCCAGGCCGGCGCCACCCTCGATGCGGTCAAGAAGAAGGGCTTCGTCCAGTGTGGCGTGAGTGACGGCCTCCCGGGCTTCTCGGTACCGGATAGCACCGGCAAGATCGTCGGTATCGACGCCGATGTATGCCGCGCTGTGGCGGCGGCGGTGTTCGGTGACGCCACCAAGGTCAAGTTCAGCCAGCTCAACGCCAAGGAACGCTTCACCGCGCTGCAGTCGGGCGAAGTCGACGTGCTGTCGCGCAACACCACCTGGACCAGTTCGCGCGATGCCGGCATGGGCCTGGTGTTCGCCGGTGTCACCTACTACGACGGCGTCGGTTTCCTGGTCAACAAGAAACTGGGCGTCTCCAGTGCCAAGGAGCTCGATGGCGCGACCATCTGCATCCAGGCCGGTACCACCACCGAGCTGAACGTCTCGGACTTCTTCCGCGCCAATGGCCTGAAGTACACCCCCATCACCTTCGACACCTCCGACGAAAGCGCCAAGTCGCTGGAATCCGGCCGTTGCGACGTGCTGACCTCGGACAAGTCGCAGCTGTTCGCCCAGCGCTCGAAGCTGGCCGCACCGAGCGAATACGTGGTCCTGCCGGAAACCATCTCCAAGGAGCCGCTGGGCCCGGTGGTGCGCAAGGGCGACGAGGAGTGGTTCAGCATCGTCAAGTGGACGCTCTTCGCCATGCTCAACGCCGAGGAGGCGGGCATTACCTCGAAGAACGTCGAAGCCGAGGCCAAGTCCACCAAGAACCCTGACGTCGCCCGCCTGCTGGGCACCGACGGCGAATACGGCAAGGACCTGAAGCTGCCCAAAGACTGGGTGGTGCAGATCGTCAAGCAGGTAGGCAACTATGGCGAAGTGTTCGAGAAGAACCTGGGCCAGAGCACCGACCTGAAGATCGACCGTGGCATGAACGCCCTGTGGAACAACGGCGGCATCCAGTACGCGCCTCCAGTGCGCTGATGGCTGCACCCTGCGGCGGCATCCCGCCGCCGCAGGTTGTTCGATCCCATCCTTGCGGGGCATTTCATGCAAAATCGAATCGGCGCGCAGAAGGGGCTTTCCCTGAGCGATCCACGTGTGCGCGCGTGGCTGTTCCAGGTGGTCACGGTGGTGTTCGTGGTCGGCCTGGGCTGGTACCTGTTCCATAACACCCAGGCCAACCTGCAACACCGGGGCATCACCTCGGGCTTCGACTTCCTCGAGCGCAGTGCGGGCTTCGGCATCGCCCAGCACCTGATTCCCTATGTGGAGTCGGACAGCTATGCCCGGGTATTCGTCATCGGCCTGCTCAACACCCTGCTGGTGACCTTCATCGGCATCATCCTGGCCACGGTGCTGGGCTTCGTCATCGGCGTGGCGCGGCTGTCGCCGAACTGGATGATCAGCAAGCTGGCGACCGTGTACGTGGAAATCTTCCGCAACATCCCGCCGCTGCTGCAGATCCTGTTCTGGTATTTCGCCGTGTTCCTCACCCTGCCGGGGCCGCGGGGCAGCATCAACCTCGACGACACCTTCTTCATCAGCAACCGTGGCCTGAACATGCCCGGTGCGACCTTGGCCGAAGGCTTCTGGCCGTTCGTGCTGGCGCTGGTGCTGGCGGTGCTCGCCATCGTGCTCATGGTGCGCCTGGCCAACAAGCGGTTCGACGAGACTGGCGAGCCGTTCCACAAGTTCTGGGTGGGGCTTTTGATGTTCATCGGCATCCCTGGGATCTGCGTGCTGCTGTTCGGCAGCCCGGTGCACTGGGAGGTGCCACAGCTCAAAGGCTTCAATTTCGTCGGCGGCTGGGTGCTGATCCCCGAGCTGCTGGCATTGACCCTGGCGCTGACCATCTACACCGCAGCGTTCATCGCCGAGATCGTGCGCTCGGGCATCCGCTCGGTCAGCCATGGCCAGACCGAGGCCGCGCGTTCGCTGGGCCTGCGCGAGGGGCCGACCCTGCGCAAGGTGATCATCCCCCAGGCCTTGCGGGTGATCGTGCCGCCGCTGACCAGCCAGTACCTGAACCTGGCGAAGAACTCATCCCTGGCGGCCGGCATCGGCTACCCGGAGATGGTCTCGCTGTTCGCCGGTACCGTGCTCAACCAGACCGGCCAGGCCATCGAGGTGATCGCCATCACCATGAGTGTCTATCTCGCCATCAGCCTCAGCATTTCGCTGCTGATGAACTGGTACAACAAGCGCATCGCGCTGATCGAGCGGTGAGGGTACGCCTGTGACAGCCCATGTTTTCAAACCCGACATGCCGCCACCGGTGAAGACCGTCGGCGCGCTCGCATGGATGCGTGCCAACCTGTTCTCCAACTGGCTCAACACCTTGTTGACCCTGTTCGCCCTGTACCTGGTCTGGCTCATCGTGCCACCGCTGGTGCAGTGGGCGTTCATCGATGCCAACTGGGTCGGTACCACCCGTGCCGACTGCACCCAGGAGGGCGCCTGCTGGGTGTTCATCCAGCAGCGCTTCGGCCAGTTCATGTATGGCTACTACCCGGTGGAGCTGCGCTGGCGGGTCGATCTGACCGTCTGGCTCGCCGTGCTCGGCGCCGCGCCGCTGTTCATCAAGCGCTTCCCGCGCAAGGTGGCCTACGGCCTGGGCTTCTTGGTGTCGTACCCGGTGCTGGCCTACACATTGCTGCATGGTGGTTACCTGGGCCTTGCCACAGTCTCCACCAGCCAATGGGGTGGCCTGATGCTGACCCTGGTGATCGCCACCGTCGGTATCGTCGGTGCCTTGCCGCTGGGCATCCTGCTGGCGCTGGGGCGGCGCTCCAACCTGCCGGCGGTGAAGGTGGTGTGCGTGACCTTCATCGAGTTCTGGCGTGGTGTGCCGCTGATCACCGTGCTGTTCATGTCTTCGGTGATGCTGCCGTTGTTCCTGCCCGAGGGCATGAGCTTCGACAAGCTGCTGCGGGCGATGATCGGGGTGATCCTGTTCCAGTCGGCCTACATCGCCGAGGTGGTTCGCGGTGGCCTGCAGGCCATTCCCAAGGGCCAGTACGAGGCGGCTGCGGCCATGGGCCTGGGTTACTGGCGGGCGATGGGGCTGGTGATCCTGCCCCAGGCGCTGAAGCTGGTGATCCCCGGCATCGTCAACACCTTCATCGCCCTGTTCAAGGACACCAGCCTGGTGATCATCATCGGCCTGTTCGACCTGCTCAACAGCGTCAAGCAGGCCGCCGCCGACCCGGCCTGGCTGGGCATGGCCACCGAGGGCTACGTGTTCGCTGCCCTGGTGTTCTGGGTTTTCTGTTTCGGTATGTCCCGCTACTCCATGCACCTGGAGCGCAAGCTGGACACTGGCCACAAGCGTTAGGAGTTTCGAAATGAGTGAAGCGAGCAAGCAGCCTGTCGGCCCCGAAGGCATCATCCAGATGCAGGGTGTGAACAAGTGGTATGGGCAGTTCCACGTGCTCAAGGACATCAACCTGAACGTGCGCCAGGGTGAACGTATCGTGCTGTGCGGGCCGTCGGGCTCGGGTAAGTCGACCACCATCCGCTGCCTCAACCGCCTGGAAGAGCACCAGCAGGGCCGTATCGTGGTCGATGGCGTGGAGCTGACCAATGACCTCAAGCAGATCGAGGCGATCCGCCGTGAGGTGGGCATGGTGTTCCAGCACTTCAACCTGTTCCCGCACCTGAGCATCCTGGAGAACTGCACCCTGGCGCCGATGTGGGTACGCAAGATGCCCCGGCGCAAGGCCGAGGAAATCGCCATGCACTACCTGGAGCGGGTGCGCATTCCCGAACAGGCGCACAAGTATCCGGGGCAGTTGTCCGGTGGCCAGCAACAGCGCGTGGCGATCGCCCGGGCGCTGTGCATGAAGCCCAAGATCATGCTGTTCGATGAACCGACCTCGGCCCTGGATCCGGAGATGGTCAAAGAGGTGCTCGATACCATGGTGGGCCTGGCCGAGGACGGCATGACCATGCTCTGTGTGACCCACGAGATGGGCTTTGCCCGGACGGTGGCGAACCGGGTGATCTTCATGGACAAGGGCGAGATCGTGGAACAGGCGGCGCCGGATGACTTCTTCGACCGGCCGCGCAGTGACCGGACCAAGTTGTTCCTCAGCCAGATCCTGCATTGATGTGTTGGGGCCGCGTTGCGGCCCTTTCGCGGCACAAGGCCGCTCCTACGGGAGACACGCGATTTCCTGTAGGCGCGGCCTTGTGCCGCGAAAGGGCTGCAAAGCAGCCCCTGGTTTACTTCTGTTCCTGCGCCGCAACCGGCGCCGGTGGCGGCCGCAACCCCACTTCGGCGATCAGCTTGAGCTGTTCGCCATTGCGCATCACTTCGATGGAAATCTTCTCGTTGGGCTTGATCCGCGCCACCTGGTTCATCGACTTGCGTCCGTCGCCGGCCGGTTCGCCGTTGATGCTCAGGATCACGTCACCCAGCTGCAGGCCTGCACGTTGCGCCGGGCCGTCGCGGAAGATGCCTGCCACCACGATGCCCGGGCGGTCCTTCATGCCATAGGACTCGGCCAGTTCCTGGCTCAGCGGCTGCACCTCGATGCCCAGCCAGCCACGGATCACCTGGCCATGTTCGACGATCGACTTCATGACCTCCAACGCCAGCTTGACCGGGATGGCGAAACCGATGCCTTGGGAACCACCGGACTTGGAGAAGATCGCAGTGTTGATGCCGATCAGGTTGCCGTTGGCATCGATCAGCGCCCCGCCCGAGTTGCCCGGGTTGATCGCCGCGTCCGTCTGGATGAAGTCTTCGTAGTTGTTCAGGCCCAGCTGGTTGCGGCCGGTGGCGCTGATGATGCCCATGGTCACGGTCTGGCCGACGCCGAAGGGGTTGCCGATAGCCAGGGATACATCGCCGATGTGGATGGTGTCGGAGCGGCCGATGGTGATGGCCGGCAGTTTCTTCAGGTCGATCTTCAAGACCGCGAGGTCGGTTTCCGGGTCGCTGCCGATCACCCGCGCAAGGGTTTCACGGCCGTCCTTGAGCGCCACCACGATCTGGTCGGCGCCGCTGGTCACGTGGTTGTTGGTCAGCAGGTAGCCTTCGGGGCTCATGATCACCGCCGAACCCAGGCTCGACTCCCAGCGCCGTTGCTTGGGCAGGTTGTCGCCGAAGAAGCGGCGGAACTGCGGGTCTTCGAACAGCGGGTGCGAACTCTTGTTCACCACCTTGGTGGTGTACAGGTTGGCCACGGCCGGGGCGGCCAGGGTCACGGCGTCGGCATAGGACACCGGCCCCTGCACGATGCGCGAGGTCTGGGGGGCCTGCTGCAGGTTGACGTCCTGGCTGGGCAGGCCGACCCATTCGGGAAAACGCTGGATGATCAGCATGGCGATCAGCACGCCGGTAAGCAGGGGCCATCCAAAAAAACGCAAAGCCTTGAGCATCGAATGAATCCTGGGAGTAGGGCAGGGGCCGGTGGCTACGCAGCGGGGAGCGAGCGCGCGCGATCATACACTGGTAGCAGCGCTCCTACACGGGGTGTATCGACCCTGTGGGAGCGGATTTACCCGCGACTGACGATGCCACGCACGGATCCCCAGCCGATTGCAGCCGGTTTCCCCGAAGCCGGCGACGGCCCATAATGGCGGCCATTATACGGGCGTTGCGCCCACCGAACGTGCAGATTTCGAGGAGATTTTCCATGGCCGTCGCCCTGAGCACCCTGGTGGAGGAAGCCGAGCGCTACCTGGCCAGCGCCAAGATCCAGGATTACTGCCCCAACGGCCTGCAGGTCGAGGGCCGGCCGCAGGTCAGCCGCATCGTCAGTGGTGTCACCGCCAGCCAGGCCTTGCTCGACGCCGCGGTCGAGGCCGAGGCCGACCTGGTGCTGGTGCATCACGGTTACTTCTGGAAAGGCGAGAATCCCTGCATCACCGGCATGAAGCAGCGCCGCCTCAAGACCCTGCTCAAGCATGACATCAGCCTGCTGGCCTATCACCTGCCGCTGGACCTGCACCCGGAGGTGGGCAACAACGTGCAGCTGGCTCGCCAGCTGGATATCACTGTCGAGGGGCTGCTGGACCCGGACAACCCCAAGGTGGTCGGCCTGGTGGGGTCGCTCGCCGAGCCGGTGTCGGCGCGTGATTTCGCTCGGCGGGTGCAGGAGGTCATGGGGCGCGAACCGCTGGTGATCGAGGGCGAGCAGATGATCCGTCGGGTGGGCTGGTGCACCGGCGGTGGGCAGGGGTACATCGACACCGCCATTGCTGCAGGGGTCGACCTGTTCTTGAGCGGCGAGGCGTCCGAGCAGACCTTCCACAGCGCCCGCGAGAACGGCATCAGCTTCATCGCCGCTGGCCACCACGCGACCGAGCGTTATGGCGTCCAGGCGCTGGGCGACTACCTGGCTCGGCGCTTTGCGCTGGAGCACCTGTTCATCGACTGCCCGAACCCGATCTGATTTCATCGGCCAATCGCCGGCAAGCCGGCTTCCACTGCTATGGCGATGTCTCTGGAACAGCGCAGGCCGGTGGGAGCCGGCTTGCTGGCGATTGGGCTGCGCAGCTGCCCTCGATTCACCCCAAACCCCCAGTCATATCGTTAGATTCTTTCGGTCTAGCCAGCCTCCTAAATAGAATCAAGTGCTGTGATACAGTGCCAGCCTCGAACACGGCCCGCTGGCCGTCCATAAGATCGTTTTTCGTGAGTAGCCATGGTCGACAAACTGACGCACTTGAAACAGCTGGAGGCGGAGAGCATCCACATCATCCGCGAGGTGGCCGCCGAGTTCGACAACCCGGTGATGCTGTACTCGATCGGCAAGGACTCCGCCGTGATGCTGCACCTGGCGCGCAAGGCCTTCTTCCCGGGCAAGCTGCCGTTCCCGGTGATGCACGTCGACACCCAGTGGAAATTCCAGGAGATGTACCGCTTCCGCGACAAGATGGTCGAGGAGATGGGCCTGGAACTGATCACTCACGTCAACCCCGAAGGCGTGGCCCAGGGCATCAACCCGTTCACTCATGGCAGCTCCAAGCACACCGACATCATGAAGACCCAGGGCCTGAAGCAGGCGCTGGACAAGTACGGCTTCGATGCCGCGTTCGGCGGCGCCCGCCGCGACGAGGAGAAGTCCCGGGCCAAGGAGCGCGTGTACTCCTTCCGCGACAGCAAGCACCGCTGGGACCCTAAGAACCAGCGCCCGGAGCTGTGGAACATCTACAACGGCAAGGTCAACAAGGGCGAGTCGATCCGCGTCTTCCCGCTGTCGAACTGGACCGAGCTGGACATCTGGCAGTACATCTATCTCGAAGGCATCCCGATCGTGCCGCTGTACTTCGCCGCCGAGCGCGAGGTCATCGAGAAGAACGGCACCCTGATCATGATCGACGACGAGCGCATCCTCGAGCACCTTACCGATGAGGAGAAGGCACGTATCGTCAAGAAGAAGGTGCGTTTCCGTACCCTCGGCTGCTACCCGTTGACGGGCGCGGTGGAGTCGGAGGCCGACAGCCTCACCGACATCATTCAGGAAATGCTCCTGACGCGCACTTCCGAGCGCCAGGGCCGTGTCATCGACCACGATGGCGCAGGCTCCATGGAAGACAAGAAACGTCAGGGCTATTTCTAATTCTCAGGGTTACTCCATGTCGCACCAATCCGATTTGATCAGCGAAGACATCGTCGCTTATCTGGCTCAGCACGAGCGCAAAGAACTGCTGCGTTTCCTCACCTGCGGCAACGTGGATGACGGCAAGAGCACCCTGATCGGGCGCCTGCTGCACGACTCCAAGATGATCTACGAGGACCACCTCGAGGCCATCACCCGCGACTCCAAGAAAGTCGGCACCACCGGCGAGGACGTGGACCTGGCGCTGCTGGTCGATGGCCTTCAGGCCGAGCGCGAGCAGGGCATCACCATCGATGTCGCCTACCGCTATTTCTCCACCGCCAAGCGCAAGTTCATCATCGCCGACACCCCGGGCCACGAGCAGTACACCCGCAACATGGCCACCGGCGCCTCGACCTGCGACCTGGCGATCATCCTGGTCGATGCCCGCTACGGCGTGCAGACCCAGACCCGCCGGCACAGCTTCATCGCCTCGTTGCTGGGCATCAAGCATATCGTGGTCGCGGTCAACAAGATGGACCTGAAAAACTTCGACGAGCAGGTCTTCGAGTCGATTAAAGCCGACTACCTGAAGTTCGCCGAGGGCATCAACCTCAAGCCATCGAGCCTGCACTTCGTGCCGATGTCGGCGCTCAAGGGCGACAACGTGGTCAACCGCAGCGAGCGTTCGCCGTGGTACACCGGCCCTGCGCTGATGGAAATCCTCGAGACCGTGGAAGTGGCGGCCGATCGCAACTTCACCGACCTGCGCTTCCCGGTGCAGTACGTCAACCGTCCGAACCTGAACTTCCGCGGTTTCGCCGGCACCATCGCCAGCGGCATCGTGCACAAGGGTGACGAAGTGGTCGTGCTGCCGTCGGGCAAGAGCAGCCGGGTCAAGTCCATCGTTACCTTCGAAGGCGAGCTGGAAAACGCAGGGCCAGGCCAGGCCGTGACCCTGACCATGGAAGACGAGATCGACATTTCCCGTGGCGACCTGCTGGTGCATGCTGACAACGTCCCACCGGTGACCGACCAGTTCGACGCCATGCTGGTGTGGATGGCCGAGGAGCCGATGCTGCCGGGCAAGAAGTACGACATCAAGCGCGCCACCAGCTACGTGCCGGGCTCTATCGCCAGCATCACCCACAAGGTGGATGTGAATACCCTGGAGCAGGGCGCTGCCAGTGCGCTGCAACTGAACGAGATCGGCCGCGTCAAGGTCAGCCTGGACGCCGCTATCGCCCTGGACGGTTACGACAGCAACCGCACCACCGGCGCGTTCATCGTCATCGACCGCCTGACCAACGGCACCGTCGGCGCCGGCATGATCATCGCGCCGCCCGTATTGCCGCACGGCAGCACCGGCCACCATGGCAAGCTGGCTCACGTCTCCACCGAGGAACGTGCCCTGCGCTTCGGCCAGCAGCCGGCCACCGTGCTGTTCAGCGGCCTGTCCGGCGCGGGCAAGAGCACCCTGGCCTATGCCGTCGAACGCAAGTTGTTCGACATGGGCCGTGCAGTATACGTGCTCGACGGCCAGAACCTGCGCCATGACCTGAACAAGGGCCTGCCGCAGGACCGCGCCGGCCGTACCGAGAACTGGCGTCGTGCCGCCCATGTGGCGCGCCAGTTCAACGAAGCCGGCATGCTGACCCTGGCCGCCTTCGTGGCGCCGGACGCCGAAGGCCGCGAGCAGGCCAAGGCACTGATCGGCAAGGAGCGCCTGGTCACCGTCTACGTGCAGGCATCGCCGATCGCCTGCCGTGAGCGCGACCCGCAAGGCCTCTATGCTGCTGGTGGCGACAACATCCCGGGCGAAAGCTTCCCGTACGATGTGCCGCTGGACGCGGACCTGGTGATCGACACCCAGGTCACCAGCGTCGAAGAAGGCGTCAAGCAGGTGCTGGATGTGCTGCGCAAACGCGGCGTGATCTGATCTGCGATGCGTCAATGGAAAACCCCGCTTCGGCGGGGTTTTCTTTTTTGCATTTGGCTGTTTTCCCCAGGGTGCTGTTGAAAAGCCAGCTTTTGCGCGTTGCCTCGCTGCGACATCGTTGCGCGGCAAATAAACAATCCGTGTAGGAAAATTCATGTCCCTCAAGAAAGTCGTCTCCATTGCGCTACTCGCTCTTTCCGGTACCGTTGCAAGCACTGCCTACGCCGACCTCGGCGCCAAGTGCTGCCCGTTCAGCGATGAGCGCTTGAAGACCAATGTCGAGACCCTGCTGGACTCGACCAACACCTTGACCAAGATCCATGGTGTGCGCTTCAAGTGGAAGGCGTCGGGGCGCGAGGACATCGGTGTCGTTGCGCAGAATGTGAAAGAGGTCTACCCCGAGCTGGTGCATGAGAAGGATGGCCTGCTGACGGTCGATTACGAGAAGCTGGTGGGCCCGCTGATCGAGTCGGTACGTGAGCTGAACCAGCGTATCGAAGTGCTGGAAAAGGCCCAGGCCGCTCATCATTGACGTCCCGCGAGCCGGGCTGCGCTGTTAGAGCAGGCGCGTAGCGCCGATCCTGTGGGAGCAGCTTGCCCTGCGATTGCGGCTGCCTAGACAACGCAGCACCGGCCTCCGGCTCACAAACCAATCCAGGAATCGCTGCATGCTGCATCCCGGTCGCTACCACCCGGCATGCTACCCAAGCTGGCAACGCCGCCAGCTTTTGCACAAGGAGCATGACCATGAAAGCAGCAATTCAGCAGGGCATTATCGACCTCCGCCGTGGTGGCGATGACGAGGGCGGCCACACCTGGCGTAAGCCGTGAGTCGGGTTTAAACGGGCAATGATCCTGTTGTTCCGCACATGCATAGCAACCCCGCCAAGGGGCTGCTATGCAGCCCATCGACAGGACCACACAATCCTCAAGGTGAACGAGCCCCTTGTAGGAGCGGGCTTGTCCCGTGATGGGAGGCGTAGCGGCCCAACTGCTTGAATGTGCGCCCTTGAGCCACGGCGGGTGTTCTTTTCTTATGGGCTGAATTTCAGCCACCTTTCTGCTTTCCAGGCCGTGTTACCCGCTTCAAGCTGTAGGGTCTTTTATCCATCGAAAATGCTCTTGATAATCCATCTGCCGCTCGCAGCCTTGCTTGTAGGGGTCCATATCGCACTGGAAATGGATATCTTGCTTGTCTGGGAGAATCATGGGCATTTCGCCGCTGCATCCACATAGCAAGAACATGGTCATCACTGCTAATTGCTTCATGGGGAGCCCGTAATCTATTTTTTTTGACTGGCCGTTTGTGCTCGATGAATTATTGTCGATTAAGGGCGCCCAGATCTGATTATTCTATGTGGGAAAAATCCTTCTGTGATGTAGGACGTTTTTCATTGATTAGGGCGGAAATTGACTCGGTTTTCAGGAGGGTGAGGCATGTAAGAGATGTAGAAGGATAAAGATATACCCAGAAATTTACCCTCCTGTCCCTAAGCCGCTCATTAATATACCGCATGACTTTCCATGACCAACAAATGATGGCCATGTGGCGTAGCCCCCAAGCTATAAGCTCTTTGTAGCTTGGCGGTCGTTATAGGGCATTAGATATGGGCTTCCGACACCGGTATGACCCGCTTTTCCTTCACCGCCTTGTACGAAAAACTCGAATAGATCTCCTTCACCCCTGGCAACCGCTGCAACACTTCCCGGGTGAACTCCCCAAACGACTCCAAGTCCCGCGCCAATATCTCCAGCAGAAAGTCATACCGCCCGGAAATGTTGTGGCAAGACACGATCTCCGGGATCTCCAGCAATCGCTTTTCGAATGCCAGGGCCATTTCCTTGGTGTGCGAATCCATCATGATGCTGACGAAGGCCGTGACGCCGAAGCCCAGTGACTTGGGCGAAAGGATGGCCTGGTAGCCGGTGATATAGCCGTTGTCCTCGAGCAACTTGACGCGCCGCCAGCAGGGCGAGGTGGTCAGGGAAACCTGGTCGGCCAGTTCGGCGACGGTGAGGCGGGCATTGTCTTGCAGGGCCGCGAGCAGGGCGCGGTCGGTGCGGTCCAGGGTCGAAGGCATTTCTTGCCCTCCCGATGTCATGATTGTTGTTTTTATTCCAGAAAACCTGCAGCTGAGTGGGCGATTTTGGAAAAATACCCGCTGCCTGGTGGCATAAGCTTATAACAAACCACCAGAGGCTGTTGCCATGCGCGACTGCGATAACAAGACCGGTTTTTCCACGCGGGCCATCCACCATGGTTACGACCCACTGTCCCATGGCGGCGCACTGGTGCCGCCGGTATACCAGACCGCGACCTACGCCTTCCCGACTGTCGAGTACGGTGCTGCCTGTTTCGCCGGGGAGGAGAGCGGGCATTTCTACAGCCGCATCTCCAACCCGACCCTGGCCCTGCTCGAGCAGCGCATGGCGTCGCTGGAAGGCGGCGAGGCGGGCTTGGCGCTGGCGTCGGGGATGGGCGCCATCACCTCGACGCTATGGACCTTGCTGCGTCCGGGCGACGAGCTGATTGTCGGGCGCACCTTGTATGGCTGCACCTTCGCCTACCTGCACCACGGCATCGGCGAGTTCGGCGTGAAGATCCGCCACGTCGACCTCAACGACGAAAACTCCCTGAAGGCGGCCATCACGGCGAAAACCCGGATGATCTATTTCGAAAGCCCGGCCAACCCCAACATGCAGTTGTTCGATATCGCGGCCGTGGCCGACGCGGTGCGCGGGCATGACATCCACATCGTGGTCGACAACACCTATTGCACGCCCTACCTGCAACGCCCGCTGGAGCTCGGCGCCGATCTGGTGGTGCATTCGGCCACCAAGTACCTGAGCGGCCATGGCGATATCACGGCAGGCCTGGTGGTGGGGCGCAAGGCGTTGATCGACCGAATCCGGCTGGAAGGGCTCAAGGACATGACCGGTGCGGTGCTCTCACCCCATGATGCCTCGCTGCTGATGCGTGGCATGAAGACCCTGACCCTGCGCATGGAGCGCCATTGCAGCAATGCCCAGCAACTGGCCGAGTACCTGGCGCGCCAGCCCCAGGTGGAACTGATCCACTATCCAGGCTTGCCCAGCTTCCCTCAGCATGCGCTGGCCCAGCGGCAGATGCGCCTGCCCGGTGGGATGATCGCCTTCGAACTCAAAGGCGGCATCGAGGCGGGGCGGCGGTTCATGAATGCGCTGCAACTGTTCAGCCGCGCCGTGAGCCTGGGCGACGCCGAGTCGTTGGCCCAGCACCCGGCGAGCATGACCCATTCCAGCTATACGCCGCAGGAGCGTGCCCACCATGGCATTTCCGAGGGCCTGGTGCGCCTGTCGGTGGGCCTGGAGGACATCGAGGACCTGGTCGCCGATATCGCCCAGGCGTTGAAGGCCTGTGCTTTCTCGGGGCAACGCTGAACGCTGTGGGAGCGGGCTTGCCCCGCGATTGGGCCGGTCTTGCCATCGCGGTTGCCTGGCAAGGGCTTCGCGGGACAAGCCCGCTCCTACAGGGACCGCGAAATCAGACAGTGATGCGTTTGTTCTGCGAAGGGGACACCCGATGGTGGCAATGATCAACCCGAACGAGCCATCCTCGGCTCAAGATGTCGACCTGGACAGCGACCCGGCCGAAACGGCTGAATGGTGCGATGCACTCGAATCCACGCTGGCCCATTGCGGCCCGGCGCGGGCACGCTACCTGTTGCAGCGCCTGCAGAGCCATGCCCTGGCGCTGGGCCTGGCGCGCGATGCCCTGCCGTTTTCCGCCTACCGCAACACCTTGCCGGTGGAGCAGCAGGGCGCCTATCCCGGTGATCTGGAACTGGACGAACGCATCACCGGCATCCTGCGCTGGAACGCCCTGGCCATGGTGGTGCGAGCCAACCACGCCTATGGTGACCTGGGCGGGCATATCGCCAGCTACGCTTCGGCTGCGGAGATCTTCGAGGTCGGCTTCCAGCATTTCTTCCGCGGCGAAGGCGGTGGAGAACAGCGCACCGGCGATCTGGTGTTCTTCCAGCCCCATTCGGCACCGGGCATCTATGCGCGTGCCTTTCTCGAAGGGCGCCTGAGCGAGGCGCAACTGGCCAACTATCGCCAGGAGGTCACTGGCAATGGCCTGTGCTCCTATCCACACCCCTGGCTGATGCCCGATTTCTGGCAATTTCCCACCGGCTCCATGGGCATCGGCCCGCTCAATGCAATCTACCAGGCGCGCTTCATGCGCTACCTGCAGCATCGCGGCCTGGCCGACACAGACTCGCGGCATGTCTGGGGCGTGTTCGGAGACGGCGAGATGGACGAGCCGGAATCCATCGCCGGCTTGACCCTGGCGGTGCGGGAGGGGCTGGACAACCTGACCTTCATCGTCAACTGCAACCTGCAGCGGCTGGATGGCCCGGTACGCGGCAACGGCCAGATCATCCAGGAACTCGAGGCACTGTTCAGTGGCGCCGGCTGGAATGTGATCAAGGTGCTCTGGGGCTCGGAATGGGACCCGCTGTTCGCCCGCGACCATGAGCACGTGCTGCTGCGCCAGCTGGCCGCGACGCCGGATGGGCAGTATCAGACCCTCGGCGCCAAGGACGGCACCTACAACCTCGAGCACTTCTTCAACCAGCACCCGGCCCTGCAGCGGCTGGTGGCGCACATGAGCGCCGAGCAGATCAACGCCCTCAAACGGGGTGGCCACGATTTTCGCAAGTTGCATGCGGCCTACGCTGCGGCCAAGGCCTGCAAGGGCCGGCCAACGGTGATCCTGGCCAAGACCAAGAAGGGCTACGGCATGAGCAGTGCCGGCGAATCAAGGATGACCGCGCACCAGGCCAAGAAGCTGGATGTCCAGGCGCTGCTGGCGTTTCGGGATCGCTTCCACCTGCCGTTATCGGACGAAGCGGTGGCGCAGTTGCGCTTCTATCGCCCGGCAGACGACAGCCCGGAAATGCTGTACCTGCACCAGCGTCGTGCGGCTCTCGGTGGGCCTTTGCCTGTACGGCGCAGCGATTGCCCCCGACTGCCGGTGCCTGACCTGGCAACCTTCGGCGACTTCGCCCTGCAGGCCCAGGGCAAGGAGATGTCCACCACCATGGCGGCGGTGCGCCTGCTTGGGCATTGGCTGAAGGCGCCAGGGTTGGGGCCGCGGGTAGTGCCCATCGTCGCGGACGAGGCGCGTACCTTCGGCATGGCCAGTCTGTTCCGGCAGATCGGCATCTACTCGTCCTGCGGGCAACGTTATGAGCCGGAGGATGCAGGTTCTCTGCTGACCTACCGGGAAGCCAGGGACGGTCAGTTGTTGGAGGAGGGCATCACCGAAGCTGGGGCGATTTCCTCGTGGGTGGCTGCGGCAACGTCCTATGCGGTGCATGGTGAGCCCATGCTGCCGGTGTACATCTACTATTCGATGTTCGGCTTCCAGCGGGTCGGCGACCTGATCTGGGCGGCCGCGGACCAGCGTGCTCGCGGCCTGTTGCTGGGCGCCACGGCCGGGCGTACCACCTTGGGTGGCGAAGGGCTGCAGCACCAAGACGGTTCGAGCCTGGTGATGGCGGCGCTGGTCCCCAATTGCAGAGCCTGGGACCCCTGCTTTGCCGGTGAGCTGGCGGTGATCCTCGACCATGCCGCCCGGCGCATGCTGGTGGAACAGCAGGACGAGTTCCATTACGTGGCGGTGATGAACGAAAACTACCCACAGCCTTCGCTCCCCGAGGGCAAGCATGCGGATGTGTTGCGCGGCATGTACCTGTTCGCCAGCCAGCACGCGCTGCAGTCGCGTGGCACGGTGCGGCTGCTGGGCTCGGGTGCAATCCTGCGCGAGGTCGTCGCCGCCAGTGAGCTGTTGGCCACCGAATGGCAGGTCGACAGCGAGGTGTTCAGCGTGACCAGCTACAGCGAACTGGCCCGCGAGGCGCGGGATGCGCAGCGTGCGTCGGTACGTGGGCACGGCGGTGGGCAGGAAAGCCATGTAAGCCGTTGCCTAGCCGGTGATGCGCCCGTGGTCGCGGCCAGCGACTATGCGCGGGCCTGGCCGCAGTTGATTGCCGAATATGTACAGGCGCCCTATATGACCCTCGGCACCGACGGCTTCGGGCGTAGCGACACCCGCCCGCAATTGCGGCGCTTCTTCGAGGTGGACCAGTACAGCGTGGTGATGGGAGCGTTGTACAGCCTGGTCGGGCAGGGGCGGTTGAGTGAGGAGGTGCTGGCGCAGGCGAGGGAGCGGTATGGGGTGGGCGAGCGTATGGCTCCCTGGTATTGCTGAGGCGAGGGCGTAGCCCGCCCGGCGGCATCAATGAAAAAGGCCTCTTGCGAGGCCTTTTCGATGTTCAGCGCTTGAGCCCGTAGCTCTCGTCGAGCATGCCCGGCGAGTTCGGTGCCTTGGGCGCGTAGTCGCGTGGTACCTCGGCGGTGTCCTTCGGCGGGGTCAGGCGGTCACGTGGGCCCTGCGCGGCTTCAGAGTGCAGCGCGGCCAGCAGGCGCTGGCGGGTCAGGTCATCCAGGGCCAGGCGGTTGGCACCGTCGGCCAGGTGGTCCTGTACGTCCTGGTAGCTCTGGGTCAGTTTCTTGACCAGGGCTGCAGTGCTGTTGAAATGGGTGACCACTTCATTCTGGTAATTGTCGAAACGCTGCTGGATATCATCCAGCTGGCGCTGGGTATTGCTGGGCGCTGCGTTGGGCAGCAGGCGGGCCACGACGAAGCCGACCACCACGCCGACGACGAGGGCCAGGGTCGGCAACAACCAAACAAGGAGCGAGAGTTCCACGAGTCCTTCCTCTATAAACGGCTTTGCTTTACGTTAACGGCTCAGACCTGCGCTGTATACCGCGAGCGATCGCAAATCAGAACAGAATTCTTCAGCTAGACGAGTCGACCCTTCCCGAGGTCACGGAGTTGTGCCTTGCTTATCCGCGAAACCCCCTTGTTCATCGATGGTCCCTGCGGCCAGCTGGAAGCCTTGTACCTGGATGTGGCCGATGCCCGCGGTGCGGTGCTGATCTGCCACCCGAACCCGGTGCAGGGCGGTACCATGCTCAACAAGGTGGTCTCGACCCTGCAGCGCACTGCCCGCGATGCCGGCTACATCACCTTGCGCTTCAACTACCGTGGCGTGGGCCAGAGTGCTGGCAGCCATGACATGGGCGCCGGCGAAGTCGCCGATGCCGAGGCCGCCGCCACCTGGTTGCGTGCCAAGCATCCTGGCCTGCCGCTGGTGCTGATGGGCTTCTCGTTCGGCGGTTTCGTCGCCGCCAGCCTGGCCGGTCGCCTGGAGGTCGATGCCGTCGAGCTGCAGCATCTGTTCATGATTGCCCCGGCCGTGATGCGCCTGAGCGAGCAGTTCCCGCTGCCCCAGCGTTGCCCGCTGACCGTGGTGCAGCCGGAAACCGACGAAGTCGTCGACCCACAGCTGGTATACGACTGGTCCGACAAGCTGCCGCGCCCCCATGAGCTGCTGAAAGTGGCAGAATGCGGACACTTCTTCCATGGCAAGCTGACCGATCTGAAGGATCTGGTGCTGCCGCGTCTTTCGAACTGAGCCAAGCCTGATCAAGCGATAACCCATGACTACGCGCATCCTCACCGGTATCACCACCACCGGCACCCCGCACCTGGGCAACTACGCCGGCGCCATCCGCCCGGCGATCCTCGCCAGCCAGCAGCCCGGCGCCGACTCGTTCTACTTCCTGGCCGACTACCACGCCCTGATCAAGTGCGACGACCCGCTGCGTATCCAGCGCTCGCGCCTGGAAATCGCCGCCACCTGGCTGGCCGGCGGCCTGGACCCAGCCAAGGTCACCTTCTACCGTCAGTCCGATATCCCCGAGATCCCCGAGCTGACCTGGCTCCTGACCTGCGTGGCCGCCAAGGGCCTGCTCAACCGCGCCCATGCCTACAAGGCCTCCGTGGACAAGAACGTCGAGGCCGGCGAAGACCCGGACGCCGGCGTGACCATGGGGCTGTTCAGCTACCCGGTGCTGATGGCCGCCGACATCCTGATGTTCAATGCCCACAAGGTGCCGGTTGGCCGCGACCAGATTCAGCACGTGGAGATGGCCCGCGACATCGGCCAGCGCTTCAACCACCTGTTCGGCCAGGGCAAGGACTTCTTCGCCCTGCCGGAGGCTGTGATCGAGGAAAGCGTGGCCACCCTGCCGGGCCTGGATGGCCGCAAGATGTCCAAAAGCTATGACAACACCATCCCGTTGTTCACCAGCGCCAAGGACATGAAGGATGCCATCTCCCGCATCGTCACCGATTCCCGTGCCCCGGGCGAGCCGAAGGATCCGGACACCTCCCACCTGTTCACCCTATTCCAGGCCTTCTCCACCCCGGCGCAGTCGGCCGAGTTCCGCGAAGAGCTGCTGCAGGGCCTGGGTTGGGGCGAGGCCAAGCAGCGCCTGTTCCAGTTGCTCGACGGCCAGCTGGCCGGGCCTCGCGAGCAGTACCACCAGCTGATCGCTCGCCCTTCGGACCTGGAAGACATTCTCCTGGCTGGTGCCGCCAAGGCCCGCAAGATCGCCACGCCGTTCCTCGAGCAGCTGCGCGAAGCTGTTGGCCTGCGTTCCTTCCGCACCGCCGTGCAGGTGTCCACCGAAGTGAAGAAGAAGGCTGCCAAGAGCGCCCGCTTCGTCAGCTTCCGTGATGAAGACGGCAGCTTCCGCTTCCGCCTGCTGGCCGCCGATGGCGAGCAATTGCTGCTTTCGCGCCGCTTCGCCGATGGCAAGAGCGCCGGCGCCGTGAGCAAGCAGCTGCAGCAGGGCGGTGACGCTGATGTGCGCGTCGAAGGCCTGGGTTTCTCGCTCTGGCTGAACGGCGAGCAGGTTGCCGACGGGCCGCAGTTCGATAGCGTCGAGGCCCGTGATTCGGCCATCCAGAGCCTGCACGAGGCCTTGGCGCCGCAGCAGGGCTGAGGCAATTCGCCGCAACGCCAATTGCCATTATGCGGGCCTGTCGCTACAGTGACGGCCCGTTTTTTGTTGCCTCGCTAACGAATCATGACGCCCCTCGAACGATATCAAGCAGATCTGAAACGTCCCGACTTCTTCCATGATGCGGCGCAGGAAACTGCGGTGCGTCACCTGCAGCGCCTGTACGACGACCTGCTGGCGGCGCAGAACAACAAGCCGGGCGTGTTCGGCAAGCTGTTCGGCAGGAAGGAACAGGCGCCGGTCAAGGGCCTGTACTTCTGGGGTGGGGTAGGGCGAGGCAAGACCTACCTGGTCGACACCTTCTTCGAGGCGTTGCCCTTCAAGCAGAAGATGCGTACGCACTTCCACCGCTTCATGAAGCGTGTGCACGAAGAAATGAAGACTCTCAAGGGCGAGAAGAACCCGCTGACCATTATCGCCAAGCGCTTCTCCGAGGAAGCCAAGGTGATCTGCTTCGACGAGTTCTTCGTTTCCGACATCACCGATGCCATGATCCTCGGCACCTTGATGGAAGAGCTGTTCAAGAACGGCGTGACCCTGGTGGCGACGTCCAACATCGTCCCCGATGGCCTGTACAAGGACGGCCTGCAACGCGCGCGCTTCCTGCCGGCCATCGCCCTGATCAAGCAGAACACCGAAGTGGTCAACGTCGACAGCGGCGTCGACTATCGCTTGCGCCACCTGGAGCAGGCCGAGCTGTATCACTACCCGCTCGACGATGCCGCTCACGAGAGCCTGCGCCAGAGCTTCCGGGCATTGACACCCGAGTGCACCCAGGCGGTCGAGAACGACGTGCTGGTGATCGAGAACCGCGAGATCCAGGCCATCCGCACCTGCGACGACGTTGCCTGGTTCGACTTCCGCGCCCTGTGCGACGGCCCGCGCAGCCAGAACGACTACATCGAGCTGGGCAAGATCTTCCATGCCGTGCTGCTGAGCAACGTCGAGCAGATGGGTGTGACCACCGACGATATCGCCCGCCGTTTCATCAACATGGTCGACGAGTTCTACGACCGGAACGTGAAGCTGATCATCTCGGCAGAGGTGGAGCTCAAGGACCTGTACACGGGCGGGCGTCTGAGCTTCGAGTTCCAGCGCACCTTGAGCCGCCTGCTGGAGATGCAGTCCCACGAGTTCCTGTCCCGCGCGCACAAGCCTTGATTGGGTGAAAAGGGGTCGCTTCGCGGCCAATCGCCGGCCAGCCGGCTCCCACAAGTTCTGCGCTGGACTTGTGCGAGCCGGCTGGCCGGCGATTGGGGGGCGAAGCGGCCTTTTTTGTTTCAGGCTTCCTGCATGAACTGCTGCCGATACTGGTTCGGCGACAGTTCGGTATGCTGGCGGAACAACCGCGCAAAGAAGCTGGCATCGTCATAGCCCACTTCGTAGCTGATGGTCTTGATGCTCTTGCGGGTGCTCGAGAGCAAGCCCTTGGCCGTCTCGATGCGCAGGCGCTGCAGGTAGTGCAGGGGCTTGTCACCGGTGGCGCTCTGGAAGCGACGCATGAAGTTGCGAATGCTCATGCCGTGGTTGCGCGCCACGTCCTCGAACCGGAACTTGTCGGCGAAGTGCTCCTCCAGCCAGTGCTGGATCTGCAGGATGATCAGGTCCTGGTGCAGCTTCTGCCCGCCGAAACCCATGCGCCCCGGGGTATAGCTGCGCTGGACCTCGTAGAGAATGTCCCGTGCCACGGCGCGGGCGACGTTGGCGCCGCAGAAACGCTCGATCAGGTAGATGTACAGATCGCACGCCGAGGTGGAGCCGCCTGCGCAGTAAAGGTTGTCGGCATCGGTCAGGTGCTTGTCCTGGTTCAGGCGCACGTTCGGGAAGCGCTCGGCGAAGCTGTTGAAGAAGCGCCAGTAGGTGGTCGCCTCCTTGCCGTCGAGCAGGCCGGCCTCGGCGAGCCAGAACACGCCACTGGCCTCGCCACACAGCACGGCGCCGCGGGCGTGCTGTTCGCGCAACCACGGCAGGACCTGCGGGTAGCGTTGCTGCAAGATGTCGAAGTCTTCCCAGAACGCCGGGAGAATGATCACGTCGGCATCACCCAGGCCACCATCGACCGGCACCTGCACGTTGCTGAAACTGTCCACGGGTTTGGCGTCCGGGCTCACCAGGCTGATGTCGAACATCGGTTGCAGGCCCAGGCCCAATTGCTTGCTGTAGCGCAGGCTGGCCAGGTGGAAGAAGTCCTTGGCCTGCATGAGGGTCGAAGCGAACACCTTGTCGATGGCCAGGATGCTGACGCGCCGCAGCGACGCGGAGGGTTGGGTGAACATCATTGTCATTGTTCTTATAGGGTAGAGTGGTCAATCACCGGCTGGATCGTCTTATTTTTTGGCGGTTGTGTCTACCCTGGCATACCGCGCGGGTTCCTTGGCGGATATACCCGCTCCCACAAGTGCTCGACAGGCCAGAAGGGCAGCGAGGCCCAGTGGGAGCGGGTTTACCCGCGAAGAGGGCGGTACGGGGCTGCGCTCAAGGCGCCGGGTTGGGCTGCTCCTGATGGATCGCCTCGATGGCCGCGAGCAGTTCGTCGCTCAGGGTCAGGGCCAGGCTGTCCAGGTTGCTCTGCAATTGCTCCACGCTGGTGGCGCCGAGGATATTGCTGGTCACGAACGGTTGGCGGGTCACGAACGCCAAGGCCATCTGCGCCGGGTCCAGGCCATGGGCCCGGGCCAGTTGTACGTAGCGGCTGCAGGCCGCCACGGTCTGCGGGTTGGAGTAGCGGGCGAAGCGGCTGAACAGGGTCAGACGCGCACGCTCCGGCCGGGCACCGTCTTCGTACTTGCCCGAGAGCATGCCGAACGCCAGAGGCGAATAGGCCAACAGCCCGCACTGTTCACGTATCGCCACTTCCGCAAGGCCCACCTCGAAGCTGCGGTTGAGCAGGTTGTAGGGGTTCTGGATCGACACTGCTCGCGGCCACCCGCGGGTTTCGGCCAGGTGCAGGAACTTCATCGTGCCCCAGGGCGTTTCATTGGACAGGCCGATGTGGCGTATCTTGCCCGCGCGCACCTGCTCGTCGAGCACTTCCAAGGTTTCTTCCAACGGCGTGAAATGATCGTGCGGCAAGTGCTGGTAGCCCAGCTTGCCGAAGAAGTTGGTGCTGCGCTCGGGCCAGTGCAGCTGGTACAGGTCGATGCGGTCGGTGTGCAGGCGGCGCAGGCTTTCGTCCAGGGCGGCGACGATGTGCTGGCGGTTGTGCTTGAGCTGGCCATCGCGGATGTGGCTGATGCCGTTGCCGGGGCCGGCCACCTTGCTGGCCAGGACCCAGTCGTCGCGATCGCCATGGCGGCGGAACCAGTTGCCGATGATGCGCTCGGTGGCAGCGTAGGTTTCCGGGCGCGGGGGCACCGGGTACATCTCGGCGGTATCGATGAAATTGACCCCACTGGCCTTGGCCAGGGCGATCTGGGCGAAGGCTTCGGCCTCGTCGTTCTGCTCGCCCCAGGTCATGGTCCCCAGGCACAGGGCGCTGACGTTGAGGTCGGTACGGCCGAGCTGGCGGTATTCCATCAGGTATCGTCTCCTTGCAAATGAAGCCATCAAATCAGGTTGAAATTTTTTGCGCAATCTGGATAATTCTGCCCCTCTCCGTGTGGCGGAAGTGATGCACCACCATGCAGGAGGAACCCTTGTCGAACATTGGACGCGCCGACCCGAGCCCCCAATAGCGTCCGTGTGCGGCTGCGCGCTTGCCCTTGGCAAGCTGTGCACTATCCAGTAAGATTCGCCGTCTATTTTTCGCTGGGCGGCCTCTGAGGCTTTAGAGAATGAAAACTTTTACTGCTAAACCGGAAACAGTAAAGCGCGACTGGTACGTAGTTGACGCCGCTGGTCAGACCCTGGGTCGTCTGGCTACCGAAATCGCTCGTCGCCTGCGTGGCAAGCACAAGCCAGAATACACCCCTCACGTTGACACCGGCGACTACATCGTCGTCATCAACGCCGAGCAGGTACGTGTCACTGGTGCCAAGACTTCGGACAAGATGTACTACTCCCACTCCGGTTTCCCAGGCGGCATCAAGGAAATCAGCTTCGAGAAGCTGATCGACAAAGCCCCTGAGCGTGTTATCGAAACTGCGGTCAAAGGCATGCTGCCGAAGAACCCGCTGGGTCGCGACATGTACCGCAAGCTGAAAGTGTACGCGGGTGCTGCTCACCCTCACACTGCTCAGCAGCCTCAAGAACTGAAGATCTAACGGGATAGTTCATTATGTCGGCGACTCAAAATTACGGCACTGGCCGTCGCAAGACCGCAACCGCTCGCGTTTTCCTGCGTCCGGGTACTGGTAACATCTCCATCAACAACCGTCCTCTGGACACCTTCTTCGGCCGCGAAACCGCTCGCATGGTTGTTCGCCAGCCGCTGGAGCTGACCGAGACCGTCGAGAAGTTCGACATCTACGTCACCGTCGCCGGTGGTGGTGTCAGCGGTCAGGCCGGTGCGATCCGTCACGGTATCACCCGTGCGCTGATGGAATACGACGAAACCCTGCGTGGCGCCCTGCGTCGTGCTGGCTACGTCACCCGCGACGCTCGTGAAGTCGAGCGTAAGAAAGTGGGTCTGCGTAAAGCGCGTAAGCGTCCTCAGTACTCCAAGCGTTAATACCGCTTCGGCAGTCGAAAAAAAGCCCGGTTCCATATTTGGAACCGGGCTTTTTTTATGTCTTGAACTAACCTGTCAGCATGTCAGTGACGACTTGCCGCATAGACACAGATCAAGCAAAGCGAGGGTTGCAGCCCGACCGGGGGGTAATCACCTTGTCAGTGTGTGGACTTGTTCCTTACCATTGCGGCCAATTTTTAGTGCCACAGACATTACTAAGTAGATGCCTGATCCAACAGGCCAAAGCAGCTGATGGGAGAGGACTGAATGAGCAATGACGGCGTCAACGCAGGCCGGCGCCGCTTCCTCGTAGCCGCCACATCCGTGGTAGGCGCAGCGGGGGCAGTGGGGGCTGCGGTACCGTTCGTGGGGTCATGGTTCCCCAGTGCCAAGGCGAAAGCCGCAGGTGCACCGGTGAAGGTCAATATCGCCAAGGTCGAGCCGGGTCAGCAGATGGTGGCTGAGTGGCGGGGGCAACCTGTTTTCATTGTGCGACGAACCGAGGAGATCCTCGGCAACCTGAAGAAGATCACCGGGGATTTGTCCGACCCCGAGTCCAAGTCGTCGGTGCAGCCGACCTATGTCGATCCGCAGAACCGCGCCATCAAACCCGAGATCCTCGTGCTGGTCGGTCTATGCACCCACCTGGGCTGCTCGCCCACGTTCCGTCCTGAAGTGGCGCCCGCCGACCTGGGGCCGAAATGGGTGGGGGGCTACTTCTGCCCTTGCCACGGTTCGCACTACGATCTGGCTGGTCGCGTCTACAAGGCGCAGCCGGCACCTCTCAACCTGCCAGTGCCTCCGCACTCGTACGAGTCGGATGACATCATCGTCATCGGCGTCGATCAGGAGAACGCATGATGAGCAAGTTCATGGACTGGATTGATGCTCGCTTCCCCGCTACCAAGATGTGGGAAGACCACCTGAGCAAGTATTACGCGCCCAAGAACTTCAACTTCTTCTACTTCTTCGGCTCCCTGGCCTTGTTGGTGCTGGTCAACCAGATCGTCACTGGCGTCTGGCTGACCATGAGTTTCACGCCGTCGGCCGAAGAGGCGTTCGCCTCGGTCGAATACATCATGCGCGACGTGGAGTACGGCTGGATCCTGCGCTACCTGCATTCCACCGGTGCTTCGGCGTTCTTCATCGTGGTGTACCTGCACATGTTCCGCGGGCTGCTCTATGGCTCGTACCAGAAGCCGCGCGAGCTGGTCTGGCTGTTCGGCATGCTGATCTACCTGGCACTGATGGCCGAGGCGTTCATGGGCTACCTGCTGCCCTGGGGCCAGATGTCCTACTGGGGCGCACAGGTGATCATCTCGCTGTTCGGTGCCATTCCGGTGATCGGCGACGACCTGACCCAGTGGATCCGTGGTGACTACCTGATCTCGGGCATCACCCTGAACCGCTTCTTCGCCCTGCACGTGATCGCCTTGCCGATCGTCATCCTGGGCCTGGTGGTGCTGCACATCCTGGCGCTGCATGAGGTGGGTTCCAACAACCCCGATGGCGTCGACATCAAGAAGAACAAGGACGAGAACGGCGTGCCGCTCGATGGCATTCCTTTCCACCCGTACTACACCGTGAAGGATATCGTCGGGGTGGTGGTGTTCCTGTTCGTGTTCTGCGCCGTGGTGTTCTTCTTCCCTGAAATGGGTGGCTACTTCCTGGAGAAACCGAATTTCGAGCAGGCGAACGCGTTCAAGACCCCCGAGCACATCGCGCCGGTATGGTACTTCACGCCGTTCTACGCGATCCTGCGTGCCGTCCCTGACAAGCTGTTCGGCGTCATCGCCATGGGCGCCGCCATTGCCGTACTGTTCGTGTTGCCCTGGCTTGACCGCAGCCCCGTGCGCTCCATGCGCTACAAGGGCTGGCTGAGCAAGATCTTCCTGCTCGTGTTCTGCGTGGCCTTCATGATCCTGGGTGTGCTGGGCGTACTGGCGCCGACGCCGGGTCGGACCTTGCTGTCGCAGGTCTGCACCGTGCTGTATTTCGCCTACTTCCTCCTGATGCCGTTCTACACCAGGCTCGAGAAGACCAAACCGGTTCCGGAAAGGGTGACTGGCTGATGAAAAAGCTAATAGCAGTATTGTTCCTGGCAGTGATGCCCGCCTTGTCCTTTGCCGCCAGCGAGCACGGCCCGGTGCTGGACAAGGTCGATATCGACCTCACCGACAAGGCCGCCATGCAGGACGGTGCGCGTACCTTCGCCAACTATTGCATGGGGTGCCATAGCGCCAAGTTCCAGCGTTACGAGCGGGTCGCCGACGACCTGGACATCCCGCACGAGCTGATGCTCGAGAAGCTGGTGTTCACCGGGGCCAAGATTGGCGACCACATGAAGATCGGCATGCAGCCCGACGATGCCAAGACCTGGTTCGGTGCGGCGCCGCCGGACCTCACCCTGGTCGCCCGCGTGCGCGGCACCGACTGGCTGTACACCTACCTGCGCAGCTTCTATGAGGACAAGTCGCGTCCTTATGGGGTGAACAACAAGGTGTTCCCGAACGTCGGCATGCCTAACGTGCTGGTGGGCTTGCAAGGCAACCAGGTGATCGGCTGCAAGCAAGTGCAGACTGTGGTCGACGGCAAGAAGCAATTCGACCCGCTGACCGGCAGCCCATTGACCCATGAAGCCTGTGACCAGCTGACCATCGAGCCGAATTCCGGTACCCTGACGACCGAGCAGTTCGACGAGAAGGTCAAGAACCTGGTGACCTTCCTGGCCTATTCGGCCAACCCGGTCAAACTGGAAAGCCAGCGCATCGGTACCTATGTGTTGCTGTACCTGGCTTTCTTCTTCGTGTTCGCCTACTTGCTCAAGCGCGAATACTGGAAGGACGTGCACTGATCACGCAGTAGTTTCTGGTAGTTGAACGCGCCCTGGGGCGCCCCTTCGCGATTGCGTCGGGGTCCTCCAGGGCGCGTTTGCATTTGGAGTTTCACAAGCATCCCCATGCGAGGAGGCGCTACATGGGCGCAACCAACAGGTTAGCCTGCTATTCCGACCCCGCTGATCATTATTCTCATCGGGTACGCCTTGTTCTCGCCGAGAAGGGCGTCAGTGTACAGATTGTCGACGTCGACCCCGGTCGTCTGCCGCCCAAGCTGGTCGAAGTGAACCCTTACGGCAGTGTGCCGACGCTGGTCGATCGTGACCTGGCGCTCTACGAGCCCAGCGTGGTGATGGAGTACCTCGAGGAACGTTACCCGCACCCGCCCTTGATGCCGGTCTACCCGGTGGCCCGGGGCAACAGCCGCTTGCTGATGCATCGCATCCAGCGCGACTGGTGCGTGTTGGCGGACACCATCCTCGACCCGCGCAGCACGGATGCGGCGCGTGCCGAGGCGCGCAAGGCGCTGCGCGAAAGCCTGACAGGCGTGTCGCCGTTGTTCGGCGAGTTCTCCTGCTTCATGAGTGAGGAGCAAAGCCTGGTCGATTGTTGTCTATTACCCATATTGTGGCGGTTGCCGGTCATGGGTATCGAATTGCCGCGGCAGGCCAAGCCGCTATTGGATTACATGGAGCGGCAGTTTGCCCGCGAGCCTTTCCAGGCGAGCCTGTCCGCTGCAGAACGTGAAATGCGCAAGCTTTAAGGAGCCGTTGATGAACTCCAGTCGCCCCTATCTGGTTCGAGCGCTGTACGAGTGGATCGTCGACAACGATTGCACCCCCCACATGCTGGTCAACGCTGAATATCCGGCTGTCCAGGTTCCCCAGGGATTCGCCAGTGACGGCCAGATCGTCCTGAACATCTCCCCCAATGCCGTGCGCAGCCTGCACATGGATAACGACGCCGTGAGCTTCGAAGGTCGCTTCAGTGGTGTGGCCCATTCGCTGTTCGTGCCGGTGGGCGCGATCCTGGGCATCTATGCCCGGGAGAATGGCCAGGGCATGGTGTTCGAGCTGGAGCCGCCGTTGATGGGCGGCGACGATCTGGACGACGAAAGCGTCGAGCCGGATGACGATGGCCCGCCCGAGCCACCGCGCCCGAGTGGCCGGCCCAGCCTCAAAGTGGTCAAGTAAACAAAAAAGGCGATCCGGATGGATCGCCTTTTTTGTGTCGCGGGGCCTGTGATTACAGATCCTTGATGCTGCGCACCTGGTCCTTGTTGACGCGGGTGCGTTTGCCGTCCAGTTGCTCGAACTCGTAGAAGCCCGAATCGGCGTCGTATTCTGGGGCGTCGGTGGTCTGGAATTCGCGGCCGTCGTTGAGGGTGATCTGGCTCGGGGTGGAGCAGCCGGCCAGGGCGGCGAAGGCGCCGATTGCAAGGACGGACAGCAGGGACTTCTTCATGGGTACTTCCTGGGTTTTGGTTGAACGCTGTTGTTGCCAGTCATGGCCTCATCGCCGGCAAGCCGGCGATGCAGTTGGGTATCAATCGATGTATTCGAACAGCTTGACGATCTTCTGCACGCCCGACACACCCTGGACCACGTTGGTGGCGGCGTTGGCTTCCTGTTGGGTCACCAGGCCCAGCAGGTAGACGATGCCGTTCTCGGTGATCACCTTGATGCGCGTGCTTGGTACGTTGGCATCGCCAAGCATTTGTGCCTTGATCTTGGTGGTCAGCCAGGCGTCATTGTTGCGCGCCAGGATCGAAGAGGGCTGCATGACCTGCAGTTCGTTGTGCACCTTCTTGACCCGCTGTACCTGGCCTGCGGTTTGTTCGGCCAGGCTCTTGAGGTCGGCGCGCGGGGTCTGGCCGGCCAGCAGGACGATGCCGTTGTAGCTGCTGACGACAATGTGCGAGCCTTTGTCGAGGTCCGCGTTGGCCTTGGCGATATTCACCGAGACCTTGGTTTCGATCAGCGAGTCGTCGATCTTGCTGCCGATGGTGCGGGTGCCGCGATCATCCTCGATGGGCGAATTGCGAGCCGAGGTCAGTACCGAGCTGCAGCCGGAGATGCTCAGGCACAGGGTCAGGGCCATCAGGCCAAGGCGCTTGGGGATCATTCTTCACTCCCGAACAGTTGGCTGTCGATCAGGTCGCACAGGCAGTGGATCGCCAGCAGGTGGACTTCCTGGATTCGCGCGGTGACGTTCGACGGCACGCGGATCTCCACATCTTCAGGCAGCAACAGCGAGGCCATGCCGCCGCCGTCACGCCCAGTCAGTGCCACGACGATCATTTCACGGTCGTGCGCGGCCTGAATCGCTTGTATCACGTTGGCGGAATTGCCGCTGGTAGAGATCGCCAGCAGCACGTCGCCCGGTTGGCCCAGGGCACGGATCTGCTTGGAGAAGACTTCGTTGTAGCTGTAGTCGTTGGCGATCGAGGTCAGGGTCGAGCTGTCGGTGGTCAGGGCAATGGCCGGCAAGCTGGGGCGCTCGCGCTCGAAGCGGTTGAGCAGCTCCGAGGAGAAGTGCTGCGCGTCGCCGGCCGAGCCGCCGTTGCCGCAGGCAAGCATCTTGCCCTCGTTGAGCAGCGCATTGACCATGACCAGGCTGGCCTGCTCGATGTGGGGTGCCAGGATGTCCATCGCCTGTTGCTTGGTATCGATGCTGGCCTGGAACAGCCGGCGAATTCGGGATTGCATGTCCATCTGGTGTGACCTTAAGTGGGGCGGTGGCCGACGCGACGCGCGACAGGAACCAGCCCGCGAAACATAGAGCTAAAAAATCGGAATGGGTTCAGCATTCGAAGGCGTTTTTCAGCCATTGCAGCGGCTGGCCCGCGTGGTGGCTGCCCTGCAGGGCGACAACGTCGAAGCGGCAGGGTTGGTTGGCCCAGCGCGGCTCCTTCTGCAGGAACAGGTTGGCGGCTAGCGCCAGTCGCTTCTGCTTGCGTCTGTCGATGCTGCCGACGGCGCCGCCGAAGGCCGCATGCAACCGGTAGCGGACTTCGACGAATACTACTGTATCGGCGTCGAGCATGACCAGATCGAGCTCACCGCCCTTGCATCGCCAATTGCGCGCCAGTAGTCGCAGGCCATGTCCTCGAAGGTATTCGAGGGCATGGTTTTCCGCGGCAAGACCTGCGCTGGAAGGCGATGCGTCGGGCATCAGCGTGGGGTGTCCGGCAGGCGCTTGACCTGGCCACCGGAGAACTCGGCCCAGGGCAGTTGGCGCTCGACGCGCTGGCTGGGGCTCATGGTCAGGCTGCCGGAGAGACCTTCGATGCGGTTGTCCGGCAGGGCCTTCAGCTGGCCCAGGCGAGGGGCCAGGCTGTAGGCGTCCACGCCCATGGCGTAGAGGCGGCCGAGGCTGCCGGCCGCCTGGGGCCACTGCTGGACCACCTGCTGGCGCAGGCTGTTGCTGCTGTCGAGCAGCCAGGGGGTCTCGCAGAAGCGGATGCCGTTCATGTCGTTGTACTGGTTCACGTCACCGCTGGCGCTGTAGAGGTTGGAGGTGGCGTAGACCGGCACATCGCCTGCGTACTGGAAGTTCAGGGTCGGCTTGATCTGCTGGGCCTGCTGTGGGGTGGAGGCGAGGAAGATGAAGTCGATGTCCTGGCGACGCGACGGTTGCGCGGCGATATTGCCGCCAACGGTGCTCTGCAGGCTCTTGGCACGACCTTCGCTCTGGCGCAGTTGGAACAGCTCGGCAATCTGCTGGGCCAGGGCGACCGGCTGGGCGATGCGTTCGGCGGCCAGCAGTGTGCCGCCATGGCCTTCCCAATCCTGGCGGAAGGCGGCGAGCACGCGATCGCCCCACTCACCGCTCGGTACCAGGGCTACGGCGCGGACCAGGCCATCGGCGCGGGCACGTCGCGAGACTTCGCGGGCTTCGTCCTCGGCGGCAAGGCCGAACTGGAACAGCTGGGGTGGTGCTTTCTGGCCGGCATCGGCGTAGTTCAGTGCCAGGGTGGTGATCGACAGTTGCGGGTTGGCCGCGAGCTTCTTCACCAGTGGTTTTTCCAGCGGGCCGACCACCAGCTGCACGCCGGCGGCCTGGGCCTGGCGGTAGAAATCGTCCAGCGAGGTCAGGCGCGAGCTGTCGAACACCTGTACGGCAGGAGCCGGCTGACCGGATTGCTGGGCCTGGAAGTGGGCCGCCATGAAGCCGTCGCGCAGGGCGCGGGCGACGCCGGCCAGCGGGCCTTCCTGGGGCAGCAGCAGGGCGATCTTGGTCAGCGGCTGGCTGGCCAGCTCCTTGAGCTTGACCAGGGCCAGGGGCAGTTGCTTGGCGGCAGGGTGTTCCGGGTGCTGGTTGCGCCAGGTGTCGATGGCGGCCTGTTGCTGCTCCAGGGTGCCGGCGCTCTTCACCGCCAGGGCCAGGCTGGTCCAGCCGGCCAGGGTTTCGTTGGCGGCGGGCTGTTGCAGCTGTTCGGCCGGCAGCGAGGCGACCAATGCCCAGATCGAGTCGTTGTTGGCGGCAGCAGCCTGGTCGCTGAGCAGAGGCGCGAGCAACACGCGCTGTTGGGCGGCGGCCAGTGCCTGACCATCGGCCTCGAGGGCGGCGGCATGGACGCTGTAGGTGCGTGCCTGCTGCTCCTGCGGCAGTTCGCCCAGGCGCTGCAGGCTCGGGTGGGCGAGGGCGGTCAGGGCGGCCTTGGGCTGGTTGCGGCTCATGGCGAGCTCGGCAGCGAGGGTGCTGGCGAACACCTGCTGGGCAGGCTTGAGCGAGTCCAGCGGGACCTGCTCGAGAATGCGTGCGGCGCGTGGGTAGTCCTTCTGCTTGTAGGCCAGGTCGGCGGCGCTCAGGCGCAGCAGGGCGGCATCTTCAGCGGACTTGCTGGTGGCGGCCTTGTCGAGCAGTTGCTCGATGCTGGCATCCGGGGTGCGTGGCAGTTCGCCCAGGCTGGATGAGGGCGAGCTGGCGCAGGCTGCCAGCAGGGCAGCCAGGCAGAGGGCTGTGAACAGCCGCAGGCAAGCGATCATGTAAAAGTCCTATTACTCGATCAAGTTGGCCGGCAATTGTACCCAAGCGTCGGCCGGGGTGCGATGTCGCTGACGTTGATCCTTCAATATAGGTCGCCTTGCGGGGCTTGCCGGTGAAGTTCTTTGCGCGTTGTTGCGGGCGCTCGGGCTACAATGGCGCCTTTGATCCACATGACAGGTATGCGCAGTGACTGATGGTGCAGGGGCTTCGAAATCCACGGTGGGCACGCTTTACGTGGTCGCCACGCCAATCGGCAACCTCGACGACATGAGTGCCCGGGCCCTCAAGGTGCTGGCCAACGTGGCGCTGATCGCCGCCGAGGACACCCGTCACTCGGTGCGCCTGCTCCAGCACTTCGGCATCGATACGCCTCTGGCCGCCTGCCATGAGCACAACGAGCGCGACGAGGGTGGGCGCTTCATCACTCGCCTGCTGGCCGGTGATGACGTGGCCCTGGTGTCCGACGCGGGCACGCCGTTGATTTCAGACCCCGGCTACCATCTGGTGCGCCAGGCGCGCGCCGCCGGGGTGCAGGTGGTGCCGGTGCCGGGCGCTTGCGCCTTGATCGCCGCGTTGTCTGCGGCCGGCCTGCCGTCGGACCGGTTCATCTTCGAAGGTTTCCTGCCCGCCAAGGCGGCTGGCCGTCGCGCGCGCCTGGAGCAGGTCAAGGAGGAGCCGCGTACCTTGATCTTCTACGAGGCGCCGCACCGTATCCTCGAGTGCCTGGAGGACATGGAAGCGGTATTCGGCGCGCAGCGCCCGGCGGTGCTGGGCCGTGAGCTGACCAAGGCCTTCGAGACGCTCAAGGGGTTGCCGTTGGGTGAGTTGCGAGCCTTCGTCGCAGGCGACAGCAACCAACAGCGTGGTGAGTGCGTGGTTCTGGTGGGCGGCTGGAGTGCTCCCGAGGACGAGCAGGCCATCGGCAGCGAAGCGCAGCGCGTGCTGGACCTGTTGCTGGCGGAGCTGCCACTCAAGCGTGCGGCTGCACTGGCGGCGGAAATCACCGGTGTGCGCAAGAATCTGCTCTACCAAGTGGCATTGGAAAAACAAAAAACGCAGTAGTGGCAAAGTGACATAGTTCATCGTGTCACTTGTTCTTGGGCGCTTGTGCCGTTAACCTTGTCGGCGGAGAGTCGATTGGACAGTCGCTGCCTTCTTTTGTTCCGCAAAAGAGGGGGGAGGAAAGTCCGGGCTCCATAGGGCAGAGTGCCAGGTAATGCCTGGGGGGCGCGAGCCTACGGAAAGTGCCACAGAAAACAACCGCCTAAGCACTTCGGTGCCGGTAAGGGTGAAAAGGTGCGGTAAGAGCGCACCGCGCGACTGGTAACAGTTCGTGGCTAGGTAAACCCCACTCGGAGCAAGACCAAATAGGGTTCCATACGGCGTGGCCCGCGTCGGAACCGGGTAGGTTGCTAAAGGCGTCCAGTGATGGCCGTCGTAGAGGAATGACTGTCCTCGACAGAACCCGGCTTACAGATCGACTCTCCACCTCCTTCCTTCCCTGCTTGAATCGTCAGCAGATACGTCCCGGTAATACCAAAAAAATCTTACTCTTAATAAATCACTTTAAGTTCTCACTCTATCCGCTTGAGTGAACTTGATTTTTCTCGCCAGTTTTTCCTTCCGGTAATGCTTCCTCCTTCCTTTGTTGCGCTAAATCTCCGTCCTGTAAGGGATTTCCTTCTGAACGTGCCTTGACGGTGTGCCGGACGGATTCCTATAGTGTGCGCAAGTGGCAGAAAGTGGGATGAAGTGGGTTTTCTGACACAAAAAAGCTAACATTGTGGGGAATCGCAGCCGTGTTCCGCGGAGCTAACGCCGTCAGCCTCGATGCAAAGGGCCGACTCGCCATGCCGAGTCGGTACCGTGACGAGCTCGATTCGCGTTGCAATGGTCAATTGATCGTGACCATCGACGCGGTGGACCCCTGCTTGTGTGTTTATCCCCTCGATGAGTGGGAACAGATAGAAGCCAAGTTGCGTGCCTTGCCGTCGCTGCGTGAGGAAAACCGCCGTTTGCAGCGTTTGCTGATCGGTAATGCGGTGGACCTGGAGCTCGATGGCAGTGGCCGTTTCCTGGTACCGCCCCGCCTGCGCGAATACGCCAAGCTCGACAAGAAGGCGATGCTGGTGGGGCAGCTGAACAAATTCCAGCTGTGGGATGAGGATGCCTGGAACGCGGTTTCGGCAGCTGATCTTGCAGCTATCCAACAACCGGGCGCCATGCCCGACGATTTGCGTGACCTGATCCTGTGACGATAGATAGCGGCTTCAACCACATCACCGTGCTGCTCGACGAGGCTGTCGAGGCATTGGCCCTGCGCGCCGACGGTTGCTATCTGGACGGCACGTTCGGCCGGGGCGGGCATAGCCGCCTGATCCTCAGCAAGCTCGGGCCGCAAGGGCGGCTGCTGGGCTTCGACAAAGATCCACAAGCGATTGCCACGGGGCAAGCGCTGGCGGCCGAAGACGGCCGCTTTGTCATTGTGCAGCGCAGCTTTGCCGAGATGGGCGATGAAGTCGCCCAGCGTGGCTTGGACGGCAAGGTCAGCGGCGTACTGCTCGACCTGGGCGTGTCGTCGCCGCAGCTGGACGACCCAGAGCGCGGCTTCAGCTTCCTCAATGATGGCCCTTTGGATATGCGCATGAACCCGGACCAGGGCATCAGCGCTGCCGAGTTCATCGCCACCGCACCCGAAGAAGAAATCGCCCGTGTCTTCAAGGAGTACGGCGAAGAGCGTTTCGCCAAGCGCATGGCGCGCGCCGTGGTGCAGCGCCGCGAGCAGCAGCCGTTCACCCGCACGGCCGACCTGGCCGAAGTCCTCAAGGTCGCCAACCCGGCCTGGGAGAAGGGCAAGAACCCGGCGACCCGCGCCTTCCAGGGCCTGCGCATCCATGTCAACAACGAACTGGGCGACCTGGAGGCGGGCCTGGAGGCTGCTATCGAGGCGCTGGAGGTCGGTGGCCGCCTGGCGGTGATCAGCTTCCACTCGCTCGAAGATCGCATCGTCAAGCTGTTCATGCGCAAACTGGCCAAGGGCGAGGCGGACAACCTGCCGCGCAACCTGCCGGTGCAGCACAAGGTGTTCGAGCCGAAGATCCGCCTGATCGGCAAAGCACAGTTCGCCTCTGAAGCCGAACTCAAGGCCAACCCGCGGGCGCGCAGCGCCGTCATGCGGGTGGCGGAGAAATTGCGGTGAGCCGGCTGTTCGCCAAGCCCCTGCCAGGCGGAAGCTTCCTGATGCTTCTGCTGTTCGTCGGCGTCCTGGTTTCGGCCATTGCCGTGTCCTACAGCGCCCACTGGAACCGCCAACTGCTCAACACGCTGTACGGTGAACTGAACGAGCGTGACAAGGCCCAGGCCGAATGGGGCCGGCTGATCCTCGAGCAAAGCACATGGACGGCTCACAGCCGTATCGAGAACCTGGCCTCCGAGCAATTGAAGATGCGCGTGCCGGCCGCCGACGAAGTGCGGATGGTGGCGCCATGATGAAGCTTGAAGGCGCACTCTACCCCTGGCGCTTCCGGGTGGTGATCGCATTGCTGGCGTTGATGGTCGGCGCGATCGCCTGGCGCATCATCGACCTGCAGGTGGTCGACCGCGACTTCCTCAAGGGCCAGGGCGATGCCCGCAGCCTGCGCCATATTCCCATTCCCGCGCACCGTGGCCTGATCACCGACCGCAACGGCGAGCCGTTGGCAGTCAGTACGCCGGTCACCACCTTGTGGGCCAACCCCAAGGAAATGCAGGCCTCCCGCGAGCGCTGGCCACAACTGGCCGCCGCACTCGGGCAGAACCCGCAGCAGCTGGCCGACCGCCTGACCCAGCAGGCCGGCAAGGAATTCATCTACCTGGTGCGAGGCCTGACCCCGGAGCAGGGGCAGCAGGTGCTTGACCTCAAGGTGCCGGGTGTCTACGGCATGGAGGAATTCCGGCGCTTCTATCCGGCCGGTGATGTCACCGCGCACATGGTCGGTTTCACCGACCTGGACGACCACGGTCGCGAAGGGGTGGAGCTGGCCTATGACGAATGGCTCGCCGGGGTGCCCGGCAAGCGGCAGGTGATCAAGGACCGGCGCGGCCGGTTGATCAAGGACATCCAGGTGACCAAGAACGCCAAGGCCGGCAAGACCTTGGCGTTGTCGATCGACCTGCGCCTGCAATACCTGGCCACCCGCGAGCTGCGCAACGCCATCGCCGAGCAGGAAGCCAAGGCCGGCAGCCTGGTGATCATGGACGTCAAGACCGGCGAGGTCCTGGCCATGGTCAACCAGCCGACCTACAACCCGAACAACCGCCGCAGCATGTTCCCCGCGGCCATGCGCAACCGGGCGATCATCGACGTGTTCGAGCCAGGCTCCACGGTCAAGCCGATCTCCATGAGTGCCGCCCTGCAGAGCGGTCGCTGGAAACCTACCGACAAGGTCGAGGTCTACCCCGGCAGCCTGCAGATCGGCCGCTACACCATCAAGGACGTGTCCCGCAGCGAGGGGCCGATCCTCGACCTGACCGGCATCCTGATCAACTCCAGTAACGTGGGCATGAGCAAGATCGCCTTCGACATCGGCGGCGAGGCGATCTACCGGGTCATGTCGCAACTGGGGCTTGGCCAATACACCGGCTTGGGTTTCCCGGGCGAGCGCGTTGGCAACCTGCCTAACCATCGTGAGTGGCGCAAGGCTGAAACCGCCACCTTGTCCTATGGCTATGGCGTTTCGGTGACCGCTTTGCAACTGGTGCATGCCTACGCGGCCTTGGCCAACGACGGCAAGATGGTGCCGTTGTCCATCGTCAAGGTCGACAAGGCTCCTGATGCTGTGCAGGCGATCCCGAAAGATACGGCTGAGACCGTCCAAGCGATGTTGCAACAGGTGATCGAGGCGCCGCGGGGCGTGTTCCGTGCGCAGGTGCCGTTCTATCACGTGGGCGGCAAGTCGGGTACGGCGCGTAAGGTTTCCGTGGGCGCCAAGGGCTACCGGGAAAACGCCTACCGCTCGTTGTTCGCGGGCTTCGGCCCGATGAGCGACCCGCGCTACGCCATCGTCGTGGTCATCGACGAGCCGAGCAAGGGTGGCTATTTCGGCGGTCTGGTATCGGCCCCGGTATTCAGCAAGGTGATGTCGGGCACCCTGCGCCTGATGAACGTGCCGCCGGACAACCTGCCACCGCCACCGCCCCCTTCGGCGACCCAGCCCCAGACCCAGCAGGCCAGCGCAGTACCCGCCAATGGAGGGCGTGGTTGATGACAATGCCATTGAGCAAGCTTTTCGCCCATGCCAGCCGCGATCCGTTGATCCGCGAGCTGACCCTCGACAGCCGGCTGGTCCGGCCGGGTGACCTGTTCCTGGCGGTGCCCGGTGCCAAGGTCGACGGCCGTGCGCACATTGCCGATGCACTGGCTCGCGGCGCTGCCGCCGTAGCCTACGAAGAGCAGGGCGCCAGCGTCCTGCCGCTCACCGAGGCGCCCTTGATCCCGGTGCGTGGCCTGATCGGCCAGTTGTCGGAGATCGCCGGGCGCTTCTACGGCGAGCCCAGCCGCCAGCTCGACCTGGTGG
This sequence comes from Pseudomonas sp. NY15356, assembly GCF_048068175.1. Classification (NCBI taxonomy): domain Bacteria; kingdom Pseudomonadati; phylum Pseudomonadota; class Gammaproteobacteria; order Pseudomonadales; family Pseudomonadaceae; genus Pseudomonas; species Pseudomonas sp. NY15356. The sequence goes on from NZ_JBLUPW010000015.1 coordinate 49,963, forward strand.
GTGTCACCGGTACCAACGGCAAGACCAGCGTCACCCAACTGGTGGCCCAGGCCCTCGATGCGTTGGGCCAGCGCTGCGGGCTGATCGGCACGCTGGGTACCGGTTTCTATGGCGAGCTGCGCAGCGGCCGCCTGACCACCCCAGACCCTATCGCTGTGCAGGCGACCCTGAACGACCTCAAGAAAGGTGGCGCCAAGGCCGTGGCCATGGAAGTTTCCTCCCATGCCCTGGAACAGGGCCGGGTCGCCGCCCTGGCCTTCGATATCGCGGTGATGACCAACCTGTCCCGCGATCACCTGGACTACCACGGCAGCATGGAGGCCTACGAGGCCGCCAAGGCCAAGCTGTTCGCCTGGCCGAACCTGCGTTGCCAGGTGGTCAACCTGGACGATGAGTTCGGGCGTCGCCTGGCTGAAGACTTTGCCCGGCGTCCGAGCCCCGAGCATGTCGAAACCCGGCTGCTCAGCTACAGCCTGGAAAACCCGGACGCCTCGCTGTTCTGCCGCGAAGCCCATTTCGATGACGATGGCGTGCGCGCCATCCTCGTCACCGCCCAGGGTGAACATACCCTGCGCAGCCAGTTGCTGGGCCGCTTCAACCTGAGCAATATGCTCGCCGCGGTCGCCACGCTGTTGGCGCTGGACTACCCGCTGGACGAAATCCTCAAGGTCACCCCGCAGCTGCAAGGCCCAGTCGGTCGCATGCAGCGTCTGGGAGGCGGCGACAAGCCGCTGGTGGTGGTCGACTACGCCCACACCCCGGACGCCCTGGAAAAAGTACTGGAAGCCTTGCGCCCCCACGCCCACGGCCGCCTGCTGTGCCTGTTCGGCTGTGGTGGCGACCGCGATCGCGGCAAGCGTCCGCTGATGGCCGAAGTGGCCGAACGCCTGGCCGATCGCGTGCTGGTCACCGATGACAACCCGCGCACCGAAGACCCCCTGCGGATCTTCGATGACATCCGCCCCGGCTTTGCCAGGCCCGCCGAGGTCGAGTTCGTCGCCGGCCGTGGCGAGGCCATCGGCCACCTGATCGCCACGGCTGCGGCTGACGATGTGATCGTGCTGGCCGGCAAAGGGCATGAGGACTATCAGGAGATCGACGGCCAGCGCCATGACTTCTCCGACTTGATCGAAGCCGAAAAGGCACTTGCAGCCTGGGAGGCGACCGATGCTTAAGCCCATGACACTCAGCCAGCTGGCCGCGCCGCTGCAGGCGCGTGTGGTCGGTGCCGATGCCCGCTTCACCGGCGTGAGCATCGACAGCCGGACCGTGGCCGCCGGCCAGCTGTTCGTCGCCCTGGCCGGGCCGCGTTTCGATGGCCACGATTACCTGGCCGATGTGAAGGCAAAGGGCGCCGTCGCCGCCCTGGTCGAGCGCGAAGTCGCCGATGTCGACCTGCCGCAGCTGCTGGTCGCAGACTGCCGCGTCGCCCTGGGCCAGCTCGGCGCCCTGAACCGTGCCGCGTTCGACAAGCCGGTGGTGGCCATCACCGGCTCCAGCGGCAAGACCACGGTCAAGGAAATGCTGGCCAGCATCCTGCGTACCCGTGGCCCGGTGCTGGCGACCCGTGGCAACCTGAACAACGACCTCGGCGCGCCGCTGACCTTGTTGGAGATCGCGCCTGAACACAGCGCCGCGGTGATCGAGCTGGGGGCCTCGCGTATCGGCGAGATCCGCTACACCGTCGGCCTGACCCAACCCCAGGTGGTCATCATCAACAATGCCGGCACTGCCCATGTGGGCGAGTTCGGTGGCCCCGAGAAGATCGTCGAGGCCAAGGGCGAGATCCTCGAAGGCCTGAGCGAGGGGGGGACCGCCATCCTCAACCTGGCCGACAAGGCCTTCGATACCTGGCGCAGGCGTGCGGGCGAGCACCGCGTCCTGAGTTTCGCCCTGGACAACCCGCAGGCCGACTTCCACGCCAGCGACATCGGTCGCGACGCCCGGGGCTGCCCGTCGTTCACCTTGCATGGCCCGGACGGCAGCGTCCCGGTGCAACTGAACCTGCTGGGCATCCATAACGTCAGCAACGCCTTGGCTGCCGCAGCCGCCGCCCATGCCGTCGGTCTGGGCCTGAGCGGTATCGCCGCAGGCCTTGGCGCTGTGCAACCGGTCAAGGGCCGTACCGTGGCGCAGATCGCGCCCAATGGCGTGCGAGTGATCGACGACAGCTACAACGCAAATCCCACCTCGATGTGCGCCGCCATTGATATACTCGCCGGCTTTTCCGGCCGCACCGTCCTGGTGCTCGGGGATATCGGCGAACTGGGGCAATGGGCGCAGGAAGGCCACCGTCAGGTGGGCGACTATGCACGCGGCAAGGTCGACGCCCTGTACGCAGTGGGTACCAACATGGCCCATGCGGTTGCGGCGTACGGTGCCAATGGCCGTCATTTCGCTACTCAGGCTGAGCTTATCGATGCCGTTCGCGCCGAGACTGCCAGCGACACCACTATCTTGATCAAGGGCTCGCGCAGCGCTGCGATGGAAAACGTCGTGGCGGCCTTGTGCGGTGCCAGCGGGGAGAAACATTAATGCTGCTGCTGTTGGCTGAGTATCTGCAACAGTTCCACAAGGGCTTCGCGGTCTTCCAGTACCTGTCCCTGCGCGGGATCCTGGGCGTGTTGACCGCATTGTCCCTGGCGCTGTGGCTGGGGCCGTGGATGATCCGTACCCTGCAGATTCGCCAGATCGGTCAGGCCGTGCGCAACGACGGCCCGCAATCGCACCTGTCCAAGTCCGGCACCCCGACCATGGGCGGTGCGCTGATCCTGTCCGCCATCGGCATCAGCACCTTGCTGTGGGCCGACCTGACCAACCGTTACGTCTGGGTCGTGCTGATCGTGACCCTGCTGTTCGGCGCCATCGGCTGGGTCGATGACTACCGCAAGGTGATCGAGAAGAACTCCCGCGGGCTGCCAAGCCGCTGGAAGTACTTCTGGCAGTCGGTGTTCGGTCTGGGCGCCGCAGTGTTCCTCTACATGACTGCGCCGACCAGCGTGGAGACCACCCTGATCGTGCCGATGCTCAAGGATGTGACCATTCCGCTGGGCATCGGCTTCGTCGTGCTGACCTATTTCGTCATCGTCGGCTCGAGCAACGCGGTCAACCTGACCGACGGCCTCGATGGCCTGGCGATCATGCCGACGGTGATGGTCGGCGGTGCCCTGGGCATCTTCTGCTACCTGTCGGGCAACGTGAAGTTCGCCGAATACCTGCTGATTCCCTACGTGCCGGGCGCCGGCGAGCTGATCGTGTTCTGCGGCGCGCTGATCGGTGCCGGGCTGGGCTTCTTGTGGTTCAACACCTATCCGGCACAGGTCTTCATGGGCGACGTCGGCGCATTGGCGCTGGGCGCGGCCCTGGGCACCATCGCGGTCATCGTTCGCCAGGAGATCGTGCTGTTCATCATGGGCGGCGTGTTCGTCATGGAGACCCTTTCGGTGGTGATCCAGGTGGCCTCCTTCAAGCTGACCGGCAAGCGCGTGTTCCGCATGGCGCCGATTCACCACCACTTTGAACTCAAGGGTTGGCCCGAGCCGCGGGTGATCGTCCGATTCTGGATCATCACCGTGATTCTGGTGCTGATCGGCCTTGCCACCCTGAAACTGAGGTAGACGAGCGTGTCACTGATCGCTTCCGACCAATTCCGCATCGTTGTCGGCCTCGGCAAGAGCGGCATGTCCCTGGTTCGCTTCCTGGCGAACCGGGGCATCGCCTTTGCGGTCGCCGACACCCGCGAGCAGCCGCCGGAACTGGACACCCTGCGCCGTGAATACCCGCAGGTGGAAGTGCGCTGTGGCGAATTGGACGTGGACTTCCTGTGCCGCGCCAGCGAACTCTATGTCAGCCCTGGCCTGGCCCTGGCCACCCCGGCGCTGCAGCAGGCTGCCGCACGTGGCGTGAAGCTGTCCGGCGACATCGAGCTGTTCGCACGTTTCGCCAAGGCGCCGATCGTCGCCATCAGCGGTTCCAATGCCAAGAGCACCGTGACCACCCTGGTCGGCGAGATGGCGGCCAAGGCCGGCAAGCGCGTGGCCGTGGGCGGCAACTTGGGCACTCCAGCGCTGGACCTGCTGGACGACGCCGTGGAGCTGTACGTTCTTGAGCTGTCCAGCTTCCAGCTGGAGACCACCGACCAGCTCAACGCCGAAGTGGCCACCGTGCTGAACATCAGTGAAGACCACATGGACCGCTACAGCGGTCTGCCGGCCTATCACCTGGCCAAGCACCGGATCTTCCGTGGCGCGCGTCAGGTGGTGGTCAACCGCCAGGACGCCCTGAGCCGGCCTTTGCCGGTCGAAGGCCGCCCATGCTGGACCTTCGGTCTCAATACTCCGGACTTCAAGGCCTTCGGCTTGCGTGAAGTGAACGGCGAGAAGCACCTGGCCTTCGAGTTCCAGGCATTGATGCCGGTGCGCGAGCTGAAGATCCGTGGTGCCCACAACCAGAGCAACGCCCTGGCCGCCCTGGCCCTGGGCCATGCCGTGGGCCTGCCGTTCGCCCCGATGCTCGAGGCCCTGCGCGAATTCGCCGGGCTCGCCCACCGCTGCCAATGGGTGCGCGAGCGCAATGGCGTCAACTGGTACGACGACTCCAAGGCCACCAATGTCGGTGCCGCCCTGGCGGCGATCGAAGGCCTGGGCGCGGATATCGACGGCAAGCTGGTGTTGATCGCCGGTGGCGATGGCAAGGGCGCAGATTTCTCTGCCCTGCGCGAACCAGTGGCGCGTTTCTGCCGCGCGGTGGTGCTGCTCGGCCGTGACGCTGAACGCCTGGCCGAGTCGCTGGGCGAGGGCGTGCGCCAGGTCAGGGTCAAGACCCTGGACGAAGCGGTGCAGCAGTGCGCCGAGCTGGCCCAGCCAGGGGACGCCGTGCTGCTGTCGCCGGCCTGCGCCAGCCTGGACATGTTCAAGAATTTCGAAGAACGCGGGCGCCTGTTCGCCCAGGCGGCGGGAGGGCTGGCATGATCTTCGGCATCCTCAAGCCCTACCCATCGCCACTGATCAGCGGTCGCGGCATCGACCTGGACTTCGCCTTCCTCGCCGGTTGCCTGGCGCTGCTCGGCCTGGGCCTGGTGATGATCACCTCGGCGTCGTCGGAAGTCGCCGCGGTACAGTCGGGCAACCCGCTGTACCACATGTTCCGGCACTTGGTGTATGTAGCCCTGGGCCTGGTCGCCTGCGGCGCCACCCTGCTGGTCCCGATCGCCACCTGGCAACGCATGGGCTTCACCATGCTGGTTGGCGCCTTCGGCCTGCTGGTACTGGTGCTGGTGCCGGGCATCGGCCGGGAAGTGAACGGCTCGATGCGCTGGATCGGCTTCAGCTTCTTCAACGTCCAGCCTTCGGAGATCGCCAAGGTCTTCGTGGTCATTTACCTGGCTGGCTACCTGGTTCGCCGGCAACAGGAAGTGCGCGAAAGCTGGATGGGCTTCTTCAAGCCGTTCATCGTCCTGCTGCCGATGGCGGGCCTGCTGCTGATGGAGCCGGACTTCGGGGCCACCGTGGTCATGATGGGCGCCGCGGCGGCCATGCTGTTCCTCGGCGGGGTGGGTCTGTTCCGCTTCAGCCTGATGGTGGCGCTGGCGGTGGTGGCGGTGTTCGTCCTGGTCCAGGCGCAACCCTACCGGATGGCGCGCCTGATCACCTTCACCGACCCGTGGGCCGACCAGTTCGGTTCCGGCTACCAGCTGACCCAGGCGCTGATCGCCTTCGGTCGCGGCGAATGGCTGGGCGTGGGCCTGGGCAACAGTGTGCAGAAGCAGTTCTACTTGCCCGAGGCGCACACCGACTTCGTGTTCTCGGTACTGGCCGAGGAGCTGGGTGTGGTCGGCTCGCTGTGCACCGTGGCGCTGTTCGTCTTCGTCACCGTGCGTGCCCTGTACATCGGCCTATGGGCCGAGAAGGCCAAGCAGTTCTTCGCCGCCTACATGGCATTCGGCCTGGCTTTCCTGTGGATCGGCCAGTTCCTGATCAACATCGGGGTGAACGTCGGCCTGCTGCCTACCAAGGGCCTGACCTTGCCGTTCCTCAGCTACGGCGGCAGTTCCCTGGTGATCTGCTGTGCCTGTGTGGGCTTGTTGCTGCGCATCGAATGGGAGAGCCGCACGCACCTGGGCAGCGAGGAGCACGAATTCAAGGAAAGCGATTTTGCCGAGGAGACCTATCATGGCCGCTGACGGCAAGAACGTCCTGATCATGGCTGGCGGCACCGGAGGGCATGTGTTCCCGGCCCTGGCCTGTGCCCGCGAATTCCAGGCCCGCGGCTACAGCGTGCACTGGCTGGGTACCCCGCGTGGCATCGAGAACGAACTGGTGCCCCAGGCGGGCCTGCCGCTGCACCTGATCCAGGTTAGCGGCCTGCGCGGCAAGGGCAAGCTGTCGCTGCTCAAGGCGCCGTTCACCTTGGTCAAGGCTGTGCTCCAGGCGCGGCGTGTCATTCGTCAGCTCAAGCCGGTATGCGTGCTGGGCTTCGGCGGTTATGTGACCGGCCCCGGCGGCGTTGCCGCACGGCTGTGCGGCGTTCCGCTGGTGATCCACGAGCAGAACGCCCGGGCCGGTACCGCCAATCGGCTGCTGGTGCCATTGTCGGCCCGTGTCTGCGAGGCTTTCCCGGACACCTTCGGGGCCAGCGACAAGCGCCGCACCACCGGCAATCCGGTACGCCCGGAACTGTTCCTGGACGCCCATCGCACGCCCCTGGCCGAGCGCCGTGCACGCCTGTTGGTACTCGGCGGCAGCCTGGGTGCGGAACCATTGAACAAATTGCTGCCTAAGGCCCTGTCGGAAGTGCCCGCCAGTGTACGCCCAGAGGTGTTCCACCAGGCCGGCAAGCAGCATGCGCCGATCACCGCCGAGCGTTATCGCGAGGCCGGGGTCGAGGCTCAGGTAGAGCCCTTCATCAAGGATATGGCCCACGCCTATGGCTGGGCCGACATGGTGGTCTGTCGGGCCGGTGCCCTGACCGTCAGCGAACTGGCGGCCGCAGGCCTGCCCTCGGTGCTGGTGCCCTTGCCCCACGCCATCGATGACCACCAGACCCATAACGCCCAATACCTGGCACGTGAAGGCGCCGCCTTCCTGATGCCACAAGCGACAACTGGCGCAGCGCAGCTCGCTGAACGCCTGAACGAGGTGCTGATGCAACCCGAGAAACTCAACACCATGGCCAGCACCGCACGGCGCCTGGCCAAACCTGCCGCAACCAGCACCGTGGTCGACATCTGCCTGGAGGTGGCCCATGGTTGAGAGCCAGAAAGCCATGCCCCAGCCGAAGATGGGCCGTATCCGTCGTATCCACTTCGTCGGTGTCGGCGGCGTGGGCATGTGCGGCATCGCCGAAGTGCTGCTGAACCTGGGTTACCAGGTGTCCGGCTCCGACCTCAAGGCCTCGCCGGTTACCGAGCGCCTGGAGTCGTTCGGTGCCGAGATCTTCGTCGGCCACCGCGCCGAGAACGCGGCCAACGCCGATGTGCTGGTGGTATCCAGCGCGATCAACCCGGCCAACCCGGAAGTTGCCACCGCCCTGGAACGTCGCATTCCCGTGGTGCCGCGCGCCGAGATGCTCGCCGAGCTGATGCGCTACCGCCATGGCATCGCCGTGGCCGGCACCCATGGCAAGACCACCACCACCAGCCTGCTGGCTTCGGTATTCGCCGCCGGCGGCCTGGACCCGACCTTCGTCATCGGCGGCCGCCTGACCGCGGCCGGCACCAACGCCCAGCTCGGCACCAGCCGCTACCTGATCGCCGAGGCGGACGAGAGCGACGCCAGCTTCCTGCACCTGCAGCCGATGGTCGCGGTGGTCACCAATATCGACGCCGACCACATGGCTACCTATGAAGGCGACTTCAACAAGCTGAAGAAAACCTTCGTCGAATTCCTGCACAACCTGCCGTTCTACGGCCTGGCGGTGATGTGCCTGGACGACCCGGTGGTGCGTGAGATCCTGCCGCAGGTCAAGCGCCCGACCGTCACCTACGGCTTCAGCGACGAGGCCGACATCCGCGCGATCAACGTGCGCCAGCATGGCATGCAAACGCACTTCACCGTGTTGCGCCGCGACCGCGAGCCGCTGGACGTCTCGGTCAACATGCCGGGCAACCACAACGTGCTCAATGCCCTGGCCACCATCGCCATTGCCACTGACGAAGGCATCAGCGACGAAGCCATCGTCCAGGGGCTGTCCGGCTTCCAGGGCGTCGGCCGACGCTTCCAGGTGTATGGCGAGCTGCCGGTCGAAGGTGGCAGCGTGATGCTGGTCGACGACTACGGCCACCACCCGACCGAAGTGGCTGCGGTGATCAAGGCGGTGCGTGGCGGCTGGCCGAGCCGGCGCCTGGTGATGGTCTACCAGCCGCACCGCTACAGCCGTACCCGCGACCTGTACGACGATTTCGTGCAGGTGCTGGCCGACGCCAACGTGCTGTTGCTGATGGAGGTGTACCCGGCCGGCGAAGAGCCGATCCCCGGTGCCGACAGCCGCCAGCTGTGCCACAGCATCCGCCAGCGCGGCCAGCTGGACCCGATCTACATCGAGCGTGGTGTCGACCTGGCACCGCTGGTCAAGCCGCTGCTGCGCGCCGATGACATCCTGCTGTGCCAGGGCGCCGGTGACATCGGCGGCCTGGCCCCGCAACTGATCAAGAGCCCGCTGTTCGCTGGCGCCGTCGCCAGCCCGGAGAAGTCGAAATGAGCAGCGCATACGCCAAGTTGCATTCCACCCTGGACGTGAAGGCCTTCGGGCGGGTCGCCGTGCTGTACGGAGGCAAGAGCGCCGAGCGCGAAGTCTCGCTCAAGTCTGGCAAGGCCGTGCTGCAGGCACTGACCGACGCCGGTGTCGACGTGGTCGGCATCGACGTAGGCGATGACCTGCTGGCTCGCCTGCAGAGCGAGAAGATCGACCGCGCCTTCATCATCCTCCATGGTCGTGGCGGCGAAGACGGCAGCATGCAGGGCCTGCTGGAGTGCTTGGGCATTCCCTACACCGGCAGCGGCATCCTCGCCTCGGCGCTGGCCATGGACAAGCTGCGTACCAAGCAGGTCTGGCAAAGCCTGGGCATCCCGACCCCGCGCCACGCCGTGCTGGGTAACGAAAACGATTGTGTCGAGGCCGGCACGGAACTGGGCTTCCCTTTGATCGTCAAACCGGCCCATGAAGGTTCCAGTATCGGCATGGCCAAGGTGAACAGCGTCGAAGAGCTGGTTGCTGCCTGGAAGGATGCCGCCAAGTACGATTCCCAAGTGTTGGTCGAACAGTGGATTCGCGGCCCGGAGTTCACCGTCGCGGTGCTGCGTGGCCAGGTACTGCCGCCGATCGCGCTGGGCACCCCGCATGTGTTCTACGACTACGACGCCAAGTACATCGCCAATGACACCCAGTACCGCATCCCGTGCGGACTGGACAGTGCCAAGGAACAGGAACTGATCGACCTGACCGCACGCGCCTGCGATGCCATTGGCATCGAAGGCTGGGGCCGGCTGGACGTGATGCAGGACGAGCAGGGCCGGTTCTGGCTGCTCGAAGTCAACACCGCACCCGGCATGACCGACCATAGCCTGGTGCCCATGGCGGCCCGCGCGGCCGGCCTGGACTTCCAGCAATTGGTGCTGGCGATCCTGGCCGCCAGCGTCGAGACGCGAGGTTAACAGCCATGCAAGGCGCGATGTTACGTCATCAGCAACCCGCCACCGGCCGTAGCAAGCCGGTGCCGCGTGGTGCCAGCCGACTGGTGGCCAAGGAGCCAATGTCGGCGCGCCTGCCCAAGGCCAACTTCAGTGTGTTCAAGCGCCTGCTGTGGCCGGTGCTGCTGGTGGCCGCGGGCTTCGGTGCCTATGAAGGTGCCGTGCGCCTGATGCCGTACGCCGACCGTCCGATCACCAAGGTCGCCGTGCAGGGCGACCTGAGCTACATCAGCCAGCAGGCGGTGCAGCAGCGGATCGCGCCCTACGTGGCGGCGAGCTTCTTCAGCGTCGACCTCACAGCGATGCGTACGGAGCTCGAACAGATGCCGTGGATCGCCCATGCCGAAGTCCGTCGTGTCTGGCCGGACGAGGTGGTGATCCGCCTGGAAGAACAGTTGCCGGTGGCGCGCTGGGGCGACGAGGCCCTGCTCAACAACCAGGGGCAGGCCTTCACCCCGCGCGAGCTGGCCAACTATGAGCATCTGCCGCAGCTGTTCGGGCCGCAGCGCGCTCAGCAACAAGTCATGCAGCAGTATCAGGTATTGAGCCAGATGCTGCGCCCCTTGGGCTTTTCCATCGCTCGCCTGGAGCTGCGCGAGCGAGGCAGCTGGTTCCTGACCACCGGCGCGGGCAGCGCTGGGCCTGGGATCGAGCTGCTGCTGGGGCGCGACCACCTGGTGGAGAAGATGCGCCGTTTCATTGCCATTTACGACAAGACACTCAAAGAGCAGATCACAAACATCGCCCGCGTTGATCTGCGGTACGCCAACGGGCTTGCCGTTGGCTGGCGGGAACCGATTGCACCGACGACGGCCCAACCCGCCGTTGCGAAGAATTAGAGAGAGGCAGGACCATGGCAAACGCGCATAGCGGCAAAATGATCGTCGGGCTGGACATCGGCACCTCCAAGGTGGTGGCGCTGGTGGGTGAAGTGGCCGACGACGGCTCCCTGGAGATCGTGGGGATCGGCACCCACCCGTCCCGCGGCCTGAAGAAGGGCGTGGTGGTGAACATCGAATCGACCGTGCAGTCGATCCAGCGCGCCGTGGAAGAGGCGCAGCTGATGGCCGGCTGCCGCATCCACTCGGCGTTCGTCGGTGTCGCCGGCAATCACATCCGCAGCCTGAACTCCCACGGCATCGTCGCCATCCGCGACCGGGAAGTGAGCACCGCTGACCTCGAGCGTGTGCTCGACGCTGCCCAGGCTGTAGCCATTCCGGCCGACCAGCGGGTGCTGCACACCCTGCCGCAGGACTACGTGATCGACAACCAGGAAGGCGTGCGCGAGCCCCTGGGCATGTCGGGCGTACGTCTGGAGGCCAAGGTTCACGTGGTCACCTGCGCGGTCAATGCCGCGCAGAACATCGAAAAATGTGTGCGCCGCTGCGGCCTGGAAATCGACGACATCATCCTCGAGCAGTTGGCCTCGGCCTACTCGGTGCTGACCGATGACGAAAAAGAACTGGGCGTGTGCCTGGTGGACATCGGTGGAGGCACCACCGACATCGCCATCTTCACCGAAGGCGCTATCCGCCACACCGCGGTGATCCCGATCGCCGGCGACCAGGTGACCAACGACATCGCCATGGCCTTGCGTACGCCGACCCAGTACGCCGAGGAAATCAAGATCCGCTACGCCTGCGCCCTGGCCAAGTTGGCCGGCGCCGGCGAGACCATCAAGGTGCCGAGCGTGGGCGATCGCCCGCCGCGCGAGCTGTCGCGCCAGGCCCTGGCCGAGGTGGTGGAGCCCCGTTACGACGAGCTCTTCACCCTCATCCAGGCCGAGCTGCGTCGCAGCGGTTACGAGGACCTGGTGCCGGCCGGCATCGTCCTTACCGGCGGCACCGCGAAGATGGAAGGCGCCGTGGAATTGGCCGAGGAAATCTTCCACATGCCGGTACGCCTGGGCGTGCCGCACAGCGTTCGGGGGCTGAGCGATGTAGTACGCAACCCGATCTATTCCACCGGCGTGGGCCTGCTCACCTATGGCCTGCAAAAGCAGACCGAGGACCTGCCCTTGACCGGTAACAGCAGCAACAACAGCTATGGCGATGAACCGAAGGCCCCGGTGCTTGAGCGATTCAAGCGTTGGGTCCAGGGCAACTTCTAAGTTTCAAAGCAGTAGTGGTAGGCGCAAAAACTAGAGAACTGTAAGGAGAGGGAAAATGTTCGAGCTCGTAGACAACGTCCCGCAAAGCCCGGTCATCAAAGTGATCGGTGTCGGCGGTGGTGGCGGCAACGCCGTCAACCACATGGTCAAAAGCAACATCGAAGGCGTCGAGTTCATCTGCGCCAACACCGATGCACAGGCGCTGAAGAACATCGGCGCGCGCACCATCCTGCAACTGGGTACCGGCGTCACCAAGGGCCTGGGTGCAGGTGCCAATCCGGAAGTCGGCCGCCAGGCTGCGCTGGAAGACCGCGAGCGCATCGCCGAAGTGCTGCAGGGCACCAACATGGTGTTCATCACCACCGGCATGGGTGGCGGTACCGGTACCGGTGCTGCGCCGATCATCGCCGAAGTGGCCAAGGAAATGGGCATCCTCACCGTTGCGGTGGTGACCCGTCCGTTCCCGTTCGAAGGCCGCAAGCGCATGCAGATCGCCGATGAAGGCATTCGCATGCTGGCCGAGAGCGTCGACTCGTTGATCACCATCCCCAACGAGAAGCTGCTGACCATCCTGGGCAAGGATGCCAGCCTGCTGTCTGCCTTCGCCAAGGCCGACGACGTACTGGCCGGTGCCGTACGCGGTATCTCCGACATCATCAAGCGCCCAGGCATGATCAACGTCGACTTCGCCGACGTGCGCACCGTGATGGGCGAAATGGGTATGGCAATGATGGGTACCGGTTGCGCCAGTGGCCCGAACCGTGCCCGCGAAGCGACCGAGGCGGCGATCCGCAACCCGCTGCTCGAGGACGTCAACCTGCAGGGCGCCCGCGGCATCCTGGTGAACATCACCGCAGGCCCGGACCTGTCCCTGGGCGAGTACTCCGACGTCGGTAGCATCATCGAAGCCTTTGCCTCCGACCACGCGATGGTCAAGGTCGGCACCGTGATCGACCCGGACATGCGCGACGAACTGCACGTGACCGTGGTGGCCACCGGCCTGGGCGCGCGCATCGAGAAGCCGGTCAAGGTCGTGGACAACACCCTGCAGAACGCCCAACAGGCCTACGAGGCGTCCATCCCGGCACCGGCCCGCCAGGAGCAACCAGCGGTCAACTACCGTGACCTGGAGCGTCCGACCGTGATGCGCAACCAGGCCCATGGCGGTGCTGCCGCAGCCGCTAAACTCAACCCACAGGATGATCTGGACTACCTCGACATCCCGGCGTTCCTGCGTCGTCAGGCCGATTAATGGAATTTATCAGGGGTATAGGGGTGATTGGTGTTCAGCAAAGGCCGGGTCTGTTATCATCCCCAGCCTTTGTTGATACCTGTTCGCAATTTGCGCTGAAGCGGCCAATGCCATGATTAGACAACGCACCCTGAAGAATACCATCCGTGCCACAGGTGTCGGCCTGCACTCCGGGGAGAAGGTCTACCTGACCCTCAAGCCAGCGCCTGTGGACACCGGCATCGTCTTCCGCCGTGCCGACCTCGACCCTGTCGTCGAGATCCCGGCGCGCGCGGCCAACGTCGGCGAGACAACCATGTCGACGACGCTGGTCAACGGTGACGTAAAGGTCGATACGGTCGAGCACCTGCTCTCCGCTATGGCGGGCCTGGGCATCGATAACGCCTACGTCGAGCTCTCCGCCTCGGAAGTACCGATCATGGATGGCAGCGCGGGCCCCTTCGTATTCCTGATTCAATCCGCCGGCCTGGAAGAACAGGACGCAGCCAAGAAGTTCATCCGCATCCTGCGCGAAGTGACGGTGGAGGAGGGCGACAAGCGCGCTACCTTCCTGCCTTTCGACGGGTTCAAGGTGAGCTTCGAGATCGACTTCGATCATCCGGTACTGCGCAACCGGACCCAGAGCGCCAGCGTCGACTTCTCCAGCACGTCGTTCGTGAAGGAAGTCAGCCGCGCCCGTACCTTCGGTTTCATGCGCGACATCGAGTACCTGCGCAAGCACAACCTTGCGTTGGGCGGCAGTGTGGAAAACGCCATCGTGGTCGATGAGGACGGCGTGCTCAACGAAGACGGCCTTCGTTACGAAGACGAATTCGTCAAGCACAAGATCCTCGACGCCATCGGCGACCTCTACCTGCTGGGCAACAGCCTGATCGGCGAGTTCAAGGGCTACAAGTCCGGACACGCGCTGAACAACCAGCTGCTGCGCAAGCTCATTGCCGAGAAAGACGCCTGGGAAGTGGTCACCTTCGAAGATGCCAGCACGGCACCGATCTCCTACATGCGCCCTGTTGCGGCCGTGTAAGTTCGAACACTCTCTAGTTCATTGAGGCCACCTTCGGGTGGCCTTTTTTATGCTTGCTGACGGAGCGCGAAGCGGTCCCAGTGGGCCTATCGCTTGTCGCGGGCGTGACTGGCCAACCGCTCCAGGGCTGCGCGCAGCCTGGGGTCGGCAATGCCTTCGGCCGAATCGCGAATGCTCTCGGCTGCCTTGCTCGACAGTTCGACCCCTTGCCCCTCGCGCTTGGCCGGGACCAGCGGCGGCTGCACCTTGAACAGGATGCGCTGCAGGTTGCCGAACGCCTCCAGCGTTTGCAGCTGACGTTGCAGCCTTTTCTGCTGGTAGCGCAGGCGTGTCGCCCAATGACCATCCGTCACCACCAGCAACAATGTGCCATCGCGCCAGGACGCCACATGGCAATGCTCGCGAGCAGCCGGCTGCAGCTGGCTCTCCAGCAGGCGCTGCAGGTATTCCAGGCGTTCGGCCTGGTTGAGCAGCAGGCGCAGCGGCCGGGCCTGGCGTAGCAGGGCGGCCGGTGGGCGGGCGGGGGAGGGCTTGTAGGCCATTGGAGTACACAGTGGGTTGCTGGGTGGCCATCTTAACAGAAGCTGCACGCCTCACGGCCTGTCTTGCCGAACCCCTGCGGGAGCAGGCCTGTCCCGCGATTGGGCAGTAAACGCAACGCAACCGCCTGATCCGCTTCGGAAATGTCCCAGATACGTTTCATCTTCCAGCACCTTGAACTTGCCCGAAAAGCCCTTATGTTAGGAGGGCCCCCGCCAAAGCGCTGTGCCAGCATCGTGGAAATCCACCACTTTCCTCACCATCGTTTCCGGGTAGAATGCTCGTTCGCATGCAGCCCATGGGCTGCACGGGCGACTCACGGGGCCGCCCTCCATCCCTAAGTGTGGAAGATCCTGTCGATATGTTTGCGCCTTTGTTAAAGAAACTTTTTGGAAGCAAGAACGAGCGTGAAGTCAAACGCATGCTCAAGACGGTGAATATCGTCAATGCCTTCGAAGAGAAGATGGTGGCCCTCTCCGACGAGCAGCTGCGGGGCAAGACCGCAGAGTTCAAGGAGCGCCTGGCCAAAGGCGAGACCCTCGACCAATTGCTGCCCGAAGCCTTCGCCGTGGCCCGTGAGGCCGGCAAGCGCGTCATGGGCATGCGTCACTTCGATGTGCAGCTGATCGGCGGCATGACCCTGCACGAGGGCATGATCGCAGAAATGCGCACCGGTGAAGGCAAGACGTTAGTCGGTACCCTGGCCGTCTACCTCAACGCACTGTCCGGCAAGGGCGTGCACGTGGTGACGGTGAACGACTACCTGGCCCGCCGTGACGCCAACTGGATGCGTCCGCTGTACGAGTTCCTCGGTCTTTCCGTGGGTATCGTCTCGGCCTTCCAACCGCCGGAGGAGAAGCGCGCCGCCTACGCCGCCGACATCACCTACGGCACCAACAACGAATTCGGTTTCGACTACCTGCGCGACAACATGGCGTTCAGCCAGGAGGAGAAGTTCCAGCGCGAGCTGAACTTCGCCGTGATCGACGAAGTCGACTCCATCCTCATCGACGAAGCTCGTACCCCGCTGATCATCTCCGGCCAGGCCGAGGACAGCTCCAAGCTGTACATCGAGATCAACCGCCTGATCCCACGCCTGACCCAGCACATCGAAGAAGTCGAAGGCCAGGTGACCCAGGAAGGTCACTACACCATCGACGAGAAGAGCCGTCAGGTGGAGCTCAACGAAGCCGGCCACCAGTTCATCGAGGAGATGCTCACCCAGGCCGGCCTGCTGGCCGAGGGCGAGAGCCTCTATTCGGCGCACAACCTGGGGCTGCTGACCCACGTCTATGCCGGCCTGCGCGCCCACAAGCTGTTCCATCGCAACGTCGAATACATTGTCCAGGACGGCCAGGTCCTGCTGATCGACGAGCACACCGGCCGTACCATGCCGGGCCGCCGCCTGTCCGAAGGCCTGCACCAGGCCATCGAGGCGAAGGAAAACCTGAACATCCAGGCCGAGAGCCAGACGCTGGCCTCGACCACCTTCCAGAACTACTTCCGCCTCTACACCAAGCTGGCCGGCATGACCGGCACCGCCGACACCGAGGCCTTCGAGTTCGCTCAGATCTACGGCCTGAACGTGATGGTCATTCCGCCGAACAAGCCATTGGCGCGCAAGGACTTCAACGACCTGGTATACCTGACCGCCGACGAGAAGTACGCGGCGATCATCGCCGACATCAAGGAAAGCATGAAGCAGGGCCGCCCGGTCCTGGTCGGTACGGCCACCATCGAAACCTCCGAGCACATGTCCAACCTGCTGAAGAAGGAAGGTATCGACCACAAGGTGCTCAACGCCAAGTACCACGAGAAGGAAGCCGAAATCATCGCCCAGGCCGGTGCGCCGGGCGCGCTGACCATCGCCACCAACATGGCCGGTCGGGGTACCGACATCCTGTTGGGTGGTAACTGGGAAGCCGAGGTCGCAGCGCTCGAGAACCCGACCCCTGAGCAGATCGCCCAGATCAAGGCCGACTGGCAGAAGCGTCACCAGCAGGTGATCGAGGCTGGCGGCCTGCACGTGATCGCCTCCGAGCGCCACGAATCCCGCCGTATCGACAATCAGCTGCGCGGTCGTGCCGGCCGTCAGGGTGACCCGGGTTCCAGCCGTTTCTACCTGTCGCTCGAAGACAGCCTGATGCGTATCTTCGCCTCCGACCGGGTGAAGAACTTCATGAAGGCCTTGGGGATGCAGTCCGGCGAGGCCATCGAGCATCGCATGGTCACCAACGCCATCGAGAAGGCCCAGCGCAAGGTCGAAGGCCGTAACTTCGACATCCGCAAGCAGTTGCTCGAATACGACGATGTGGCCAACGAGCAGCGCAAGGTGATCTACCACATGCGCAACAGCCTGCTGGCGGCCGACAACATCGGTGACACCATCGCCGAGTTCCGCCAGGAAGTGCTCGATGCCACCATCAGCCAGCACATTCCGCCACAGTCGCTGCCCGAGCAGTGGGACGTGGCCGGCCTGGAAGCTGCTTTGGCCAGCGATTTCGCCATCAAGCTGCCGATCCAGCAGTGGCTCGACGAGGACGAGCGCCTCTACGAGGAGACCCTGCGCGAGAAGCTGCTCAGCGAAATCACCGCAGCCTACAACGAGAAGGAAGACCAGGCCGGCGAGGAAGCCCTGCGTACCTTCGAGAAACAGATCCTGCTGCGTGTACTGGACGATCTGTGGAAGGACCACCTGTCCACCATGGACCACCTGCGTCACGGTATCCACCTGCGCGGCTATGCACAGAAGAACCCGAAGCAGGAGTACAAGCGCGAGTCCTTCAGCCTGTTCCAGGAGCTGCTGGAATCGATCAAGCGCGACACCATCCGTGTGCTGTCCCATGTCCAGGTCCGTCGCGAGGACCCGGCCGAAGAGGAAGCGCGCCTGCGTCGCGAGGCCGAGGAACTGGCCCAGCGCATGCAGTTCCAGCATGCCGCCGCCCCTGGCCTGGAAAGCGAAGAGCAAGCTGCCCAGGAAGGTGCCGAAGTGGCCGTGGCCACCGCGCCGGTGCGCAACGAACAGAAGCTGGGCCGCAACGAGCCATGCTGGTGCGGTTCGGGCAAGAAGTTCAAGCATTGCCACGGCCAGATCGAATGATCTGATCCGCTTGCTGTAACGTGACAAACCTGGGCCGCTGTGCGGCCCATTCGCGGCACAAGGCCGCTCCTACAGAGACTCGAGCATGGTTCTGTAGGAGCGGCCTTGTGCCGCGAATGGGGTGCGAAGCGGCCTCGCTCTTCCATCACCTGTCCACCGTATTTTCTAGGAGCGCTCTAATGGCTGTTGGTCTTGGTCCTTTGCCCACCCTGCACCCGGTTCCCGGTTTTGAACTCGGCATCGCGTCTGCCGGCATCAAGCGCCCTGGGCGCAAGGACGTGGTGGTGATGCGTTGCACCGAAGGCTCCAGCGTCGCGGGTGTGTTCACCCTCAACGCCTTCTGTGCAGCACCGGTGATCCTCTCCAAGCAGCGTGTACAAGGCACCGTGCGCTACCTGCTGACCAACACCGGCAACGCCAATGCCGGCACCGGCGCGCCGGGCCTCGCCGCCGCCGAGCGCACCTGCGCCAAGCTGGCCGAATTGGCGGGTGTCGATGCCAGCACGGTACTGCCGTTCTCCACCGGCGTGATCGGCGAACCGCTGCCGGTCGAGAAGATCGAGGGTGCGCTGCAGGCCGCCCTGGACGACCTGTCGGAAGACAACTGGGCGCAAGCCGCCACCGGCATCATGACCACCGACACCCTGCCCAAGGGTGCCAGCCGCCAGTTCCAGCACGACGGCGTCACCGTCACGGTCACCGGCATCAGCAAGGGCGCCGGGATGATCCGCCCGAACATGGCCACCATGCTCGGCTACATCGCCACCGACGCCAAGGTCGCGCCGGGCGTGCTCAAGGACCTGCTGCTCGACGGCGCCAACAAGTCGTTCAACCGGATCACCATCGACGGCGACACGTCGACCAATGACTGCTGCATGCTGGTCGCCACTGGCAAGGCCAACCTGCCGGAAGTCACTGAAGCCCGCGGTGCGCTGTTCGACGCCCTGAAGCAGGCCGTGTTCGAGGTGTGCATGGAAGTGGCCCAGGCCATCGTGCGCGACGGTGAAGGCGCCACCAAGTTCGTCACCGTGCAGGTCAATGGCGGCGGCAACCACCAGGAGTGCCTGGACGTCGGCTACGCCGTGGCCCACTCGCCGCTGATCAAGACCGCGCTGTTCGCCTCCGACCCCAACTGGGGCCGCATCCTCGCCGCGGTCGGCCGTGCCGGCGTACCGGCGCTGGATGTCAGCCTGATCGACGTGTTCCTCGATGACGTCTGCATCGCCAGCAAGGGTGGTCGTAGCCCGAGCTATACCGAAGAGCAGGGTTCCAAGGTGATGGCCCAGGAGGAAATCACCATTCGCATCGAGCTGGGCCGTGGCCAATGCAGCGAAACCATCTGGACCACCGACCTGTCCCACGAGTACGTGAAGATCACCGCTGAATACGGCCCCTGATTCCGGTGGGGCCGCGACGCGGCCCTTTCGGGGCAAACGGCGGCTACTCCCGGGCCCAGGTAGGCGCGGCCTTGTGCCGCGATGGGCTGCAAGGCAGCCACGAATTTCCAAACCAATGGAGCCGAACCATGAGCTATCACCTGATCATCGGCGACAAGCTGTACTCCTCCTGGTCGCTGCGTGGCGCGCTGGCCCTGGAGCTGGCTGGCGTGCCCTATGAAGAAACGCTGATCAAACTGAACCAGCCCGACACCCGCAAGCGCATCCTCGAGTTCTCGACCAGTGGCAAGGTGCCGCTGCTCAAGACCGAGCATGGTGTGATCGCCGATTCCCTGGCCATCGCCGAGTATCTGGCCGAGCGCCACCCCGACGCCCAGCTGTGGCCTGCCGATGTCACTGCCCGTGCCCAGGCCCGCTCGGCTTGCGCGCAGATGCACAGCGGCTTCATGGCCCTGCGCAGTGCCATGCCATTCGACCTGTCTCGCGACGAGGGCCTGGAAAGCATCCCGCTGGATGTCCAGGTGGATATCGATCGTATGGTCGCCCTGTGGTCCGAATGCCGGCTGGCGGCCAAGGAAAGCGGCCCGTTCCTGTTCGGCAAGCCGAGCCTGGCCGACGCCTTCTTCGCCCCGGTGGCTGTGCGCCTGCGTACCTACCGCGTCGAAGTGCCTGCGCAAGCGGCCACGTACATCGAGACCATCTACCAGTGGCCGGCCTTCCAGGCCTGGCAGAAGGCAGGCCTGGCGGAGCGTGAAGGGTGAAGCGGATTCATGTGGTAGCAGCAGTCATTCGTGGTATCGATGGGCGCATCCTGATCGCTCGGCGCGCCGACACCCAGCACCAGGGCGGCCTGTGGGAGTTCCCCGGCGGCAAGGTGGAGGAGGGCGAGGCCGTCGAGGCGGCGCTGGCCCGTGAGCTGCGCGAGGAACTGGGCATCGAGGTGACCCGTTCCCGGCCGCTGATCAAGGTCAGCCATGATTACCCGGACAAGCAGGTGCTGCTGGATGTCCGTGAAGTCGACGGTTTCACCGGCGAGCCCCATGGCGCCGAAGGCCAGCCGCTGGCCTGGGTGGCGCCCCGGGACCTGGGGCAGTATGACTTCCCCGAGGCCAACACGCCGATCGTGGCAGCCGCCCGCCTGCCAGACCAGTACCTGATCACCCCGGACGGGCTGGACGCGCCGCAGCTGCTGCGCGGTATCCAGAAGGCCATCGCCGGCGGTATCCGCCTGATCCAGCTGCGTGCACCGGACATGTACGACCCCAAGTATCGCGACGTGGCGGTGGATGCGGTCGGCCTGTGTGCCGGCAAGGCCCAGCTGATGCTCAAGGGGCCCTTGGAGTGGTTGGGGGATTTCCCTTCCGCCGGCTGGCACCTGACCTCGGCACAGCTGCGCAAGTACGCTGCCAATGGCCGCCCCTTCCCCAAGGCGCGCTGGCTGGCGGCGTCCTGCCACGATGCCGAGGAGTTGGCCCTGGCCGAGCAAATGGGCGTGGACTTCGTCACCCTGTCGCCGGTGCAGGCGACCCAGACTCATCCGGACGCCACGCCGCTGGGATGGGAGCAGGCGAGGCGGTTGATCCAGGGGATCAACCATCCGGTGTTCCTGCTCGGAGGCGTCGGTGCCGGTGAGCGGGAGCAAGCCTGGGATGCCGGAGCACAGGGTGTTGCCGGGATCCGGGCGTTCTGGCCTGAAGTCTGAGTAATCGGGGCCGCTTTGCGGCCCATCACCGGCAAGCCGGCTCCCGCAGGGCCTGCACAGAACTCAAGCCCTGTGCGGTCCTTGTGGGAGCCGGCTTGCCGGCGATGGGCTACAAAGTAGCCCCAAAAATCAGCCGTTAGGCTTATCCGCAGGCTGCCACAACACCTCAGCCACCCCCTGCCGCCGGCCGATGATCCGCGCCGCCACGAACAGCAGGTCCGACAATCGGTTGATATACGCCAACCCGACCCCCTCCAGCGGCTCGAGCGCATTCAGCTGTTGGCAACGCCGCTCCGCGCTCCGCGCCAGGCTCCGGCACACATGGGCCTGGGCCACCAGCGCCGAGCCGCTGGGCAGGATGAAGTTCTTCAGCGGCCCCAGCTCTTCGTTCCAGCGGTCGATCGCCGCTTCCAGCCGTTCGACCTCTTGGGAATCCAACGCCTGGTAGCTGGGCATCGCCAACTCGCCACCCAGGTCGAACAGCCGGTGCTGACAGGGCGCAAGGACCTCGATCACCTCCTGCAGCCCTTCGCTGGCGAGCCCTGCGAGCAGCAGGCCCAGTTGACTGTTGAGGCTGTCCACCTCGCCAATGGCTTCGATGCGTGGGTGGTCCTTAGGCACCCTGCGCCCATCGCCCAGGCCGGTCTCGCCTTTGTCGCCGGTGCGGGTGTAGATCTTCGACAGGCGATAGCCCATGTCATGCCTCCGTGGTGCCCGGTGCCGTCGGCGCCGGTTGGCCAAGGGGCAGGCGCAAGGTGAAGCAGGTACCCTGGCCGGGGGCGGAATGCACTTCCATTTGCCCCTTGTGGTTGTTGGTGATGATGAAATACGAGACCGACAAGCCCAAGCCGGTGCCCTGCCCAATCTCCTTGGTGGTGAAGAACGGTTCGAAGGTTCGCTTGCGTACGGCTTCGGGCATGCCGACGCCATTGTCTTCCACCTGGATTTCCGCCCACGGCGGGTTGAGCCGGGTGCGCAGGGTGATGCGCCCCGGTTCGCTGGTTTGCGGGCGCTGGTGGATGGCCTGGGCGGCGTTCTTGAGCAGGTTGAGCAGCACCTGCTCCAGCTCGTTGGCCGTGCAGGGCACTGGCCCGAGTGCCGGGTCGAATTGACGCACGATGTGTTGGCCCTTGAAGTCGAAGCCGATGGCCAAATCGAAGTCGTTGCCGGCGATTTCCACGGCCTGGTCGATCAGCGCCGGCAGATCGCAGGGCGCCAGCTGACGGTTGCTGCGGCGGCTGAAACTGAGCATGTGGGTGACGATCTTCGCTGCGCGCGCGCCGGCTTGTTGGATGCCATCGAGCAGCTGGGGCACCTCGCGGCTTTCCAGGTAGCGGTTGACGCTGGACAGGTCGATGTCCAGCTCGGCCGCCTGCTCCTGGTTGCGAGGCAGCTCCGGCGACAGCCGTCGGCGGATGTTCTGCACGTTGTGCAGGATGGCCCCCAGGGGGTTGTTGATCTCGTGGGCCATGCCCGCGGCGAGCCCGCCCACCGAGAGCATCTTCTCCGACTGCACCATCATCTCTTCCAGCGAGAGGCGCTGGGTGATGTCGTCGATGCGGATCACCACGCCACGCCCTCCGCCGCCCGTCAACGGGTAGAAGGTCAGGGCGTAGTGGCGCACGTCCTCGCCCTTGGGCCAGGTGACCCGTTCGATCTTCGCCACGCGGTGTTTTTCCACGCTTTCCTTGAGTTGCGGAAGGAACGGCTTGAGCGGCTCGAAGGCGATGAAGATCGGCTGGTTCAGTGCCTCGTCCAGCGGTGTGCCGGAGAGCACCGTGGCTTCATGGTTCCACTGGGTCACGTAGAGCTGTTCATCGAGGGCGATCAGGGCCGAAGGCATGGAGTCGATGATGCTGTTGAGGTAGTTTTGGAAGCCCGTGAGCTTCTTCTCGATCTTGCTGCGGACCTGGACTTCCAGTTCCAGCTTGCGATTGGTGTGTCGCGTTTCTTCGGCCAGGCCCTGGGCCTGGTCATAGGCCATCTGGAATTCGTCGCGGGTGCGCTTGAGCTGTTGCTCGCGAGCCTCGATGCGCGAGAGCATGGTATTGAAGGCGTTGGCCAGGCTGCCGATCTCGTCGTCGTTGCCGCGTTGGGCGCGCAGGGCGTAGCTTTCCTCACGGGTGACCTGGCGGCTCAGCTCCTCGAGCTGGTTGATCGGTTCGGTGATCAGGCGCTTGATCTGCCGGGCGATGAGCAACCACAGCAGCACACTGAAGACCAGGATCGCCAGGCTCGCGGTGAGGGTGCCAGTGTAGAAGGCCGTCGGCAGTTCGCTGCTGGCGACCAGCAGCAGGTGGGCCGGGGGCTGGCCTTCGCGGGGCAGAGGGATCAGCTGGGTGCTGCGAAATTCCATCATGCGCCAGCCGCTGATGTTGCGAAAACGCTTGGGCAGCGCCAGCGGGTCACCATGTTGCAACTGTGCGAGCATGCGCCCATCGCCGCCATAGAGGGCGGCGGCGCGCAGGGGAGAGTAGCTGTCCAGTTCCTTGAGCAGTGCGCTGGCCGCCTCCTGCGAGTCGCCGGCACGCGCCGACAGCTGTGGGTTGGATACCAGCCGGCCGATGGTGTGCAGGGCCTGGGGCGCCATGCTTTCCTGGGTGATCCAATAGGCGGCGCTGATGAAAGCCAGGTTGGCTACCAGCAGGATGGTGACCAGCAGTACCAGCAAGGCCGCCAGCAGTTTCTGCCCGACCGGGAGGTTTTCCAGGCGTTGGCGCAGGGTCATGGGCGAGGCGGTGTCCTCTGTGCGGTTGATGGGGCAGCGTCAGTCGCTGGGCAGGCCACGGGCCTGCAAGCTATCGACCAGGCGCTGGTGCAGGCGTTCCAGGTGCGGCAGGCCCAGACCATGGCGGGCTGCGGTCCGGCAGGCATGGCCGAGCAGGTAGTGCACTTCGGTGCGCCGACCATGGCGTACGTCCTGGTACATGGAAGAATAGTTGGCTGCCGTGGCCAGGATGACCCGCTGTACTTCCTCGTACAGCCTGTCGGCGGCCTGGGGCTGGCCACAATGGCGCAGCAGTGCGGCGAGCTCGTCGCACAGTGTGGCGACTTCTCCCAGGTGTTCCAACAGGCCACCGTTATGGCAGTCGTGAAGCACCGTCAGGGGGTTGATCGCACAATTGAGCGCCAGCTTGCGCCACAGGCGGGTGTTGATATCCACCGTCCATTCGGCGGGGATGGCGGCTTCGGCCAGTTCGTCGTACCAGTGCGGCATGGTGGGGTTGGCGGGGTCGCCCAGCCAGTTGAAGCCTTGCCCGGCGAAGCGTACGCGCCAGTCGTCCTCGCGAAAGGCGCCTTCGGTGCTCGAGGCGAAGATGCAGCGGGCCCGAGGCACCTGCTCGGCGACTTCGTCCTGGCTGCCCAGGCCGTTCTGCAGCAGAACCAGTTCGGCCCCTTCGGCCAGGCGCGACGCCAGGCGGGCCACGGCAGGGGCGGCGTCATAGGCCTTGCAGGCCACCAGCAGGCGATGGATCGGCCCATGGGCACCGGGGCTCTCGGCCGGGATCGCATAGCGGCTGGCCTGGTCATGCTCGACCAGGGTCAGGCCGCCGACGGCCTGGTAGGCGGCCACGCGCTGTTCGTCACGCAGGACCAGGCGCACCGCCTTGCCCGCGCGGGCCAGGCGGCAGGCCCAGAGGCTGCCGAGGCTACCGGCGCCGAGAATATGCCAGGTGCTGCTCATCTGCGTTTCGCAACCCGTTATAATGAGCCCGCATTTTAACCGTCAAACCTGGCGCGCTCCATCCGACCGAGCGCGCTTTTATTTTGGAGAACAACCATGCCTTCGTTCGACGTGGTATCGGAACTGGACAAGCACGAAGTCACCAACGCCGTGGACAACGCGGTGAAGGAACTGGACCGTCGCTACGACCTCAAGGGCAAGGGCAGCTTCGAGTTCAAGGACAAGGAGCAGACCGTGCTCCTGACCGCCGAGGCGGAATTCCAGCTCGAGGCGATGATCGAGATCCTGCGCCTGGCCCTGGTCAAGCGCAAGATCGACGTCAAATGCCTGGAAGTCAAGGATGCCTACCCCTCCGGCAAGGAAATGAAGCAGGAAGCCAAGTTCCGCGAGGGTATCGATAAAGAACTGGCCAAGAAGATCGTCGCTACCATCAAGGACGCCAAGCTCAAGGTCCAGGCCGCCATCCAGGGCGAGCAGGTGCGGGTCACCGGCAAGAAGCGCGACGACCTGCAGGAAGCCATCGCCCTGCTGCGCACCAAGGAATTCGACATGCCGCTGCAGTTCAACAACTTCCGCGACTGACCGTTTGTGAAACAGGAACCTTGATGGCCTAGTGATGTCCATCGGAACCTGGGGCCGCGAGATCTTCGCGGCCTGTTTTTTTCGTGTACATGCCGTTTGGCATCAGGAGATGAAATAGATGGACTTGAATGCTGAAGTGGACCAGCTGGTCCGCCAGTCGCAGACCTGGATCCCGTTGATCATGGAATACGGCAGCCGTGTGCTGCTGGCATTGGTGACCCTGGGCATCGGCTGGTGGGTGACCAACAAGATCAGTGACCGCCTGGGCCGGCTAGTGGGCCTGCGCGCGCCTGATCCCGCATTGCAGGGTTTCATCAAGACCATCGCCAACATCGTGTTGAAGGTTCTGCTGGTCATCAGCGTGGCCTCCATGATCGGCATCGAGACGACCTCGTTCGTGGCGGCCATCGGTGGTTCGGCCCTGGCCATCGGCCTCGCTTTGCAGGGCAGCCTGGGCAACTTCGCCGGAGGGGTGCTGATCCTGTTGTTCCGCCCGTTCCGTGTCGGTGACTGGATCGAGGCCCAAGGAGTCAGCGGCACTGTCGACAGTATCCAGATCTTCCATACCGTGCTGCGCACCGGTGACAACAAGACCGTGATCATGCCCAACGGCAACCTGTCCAACGGCATCATCACCAACTACAACCGCCAGCCGACCCGCAAGGTGGTGTTCGACGTGGGTGTGGATTACGACGCTGATCTGCAAAAGGCTCGCAACGTTCTGTTGGAGCTGGCCAAGGACCCGCGCGTGCTGCAGGACCCGGCTCCGGAAGCCGTGGTGTCGACCCTGGGCGACAGCGCCATTACCGTCTCCCTGCGTGCCTGGGTCAAAACCGCTGACTACTGGAGCGTGATGTTCATGCTCAATGAACAGGCCCGTGATCGCCTGAAGGCCGAGGGTATCGACATTCCGTTCCCGCAGCGGGTGATCCGCGTGGTACAGGAAGCGGCTGCGCAGTAAAGCCGGTGTTCCTGGGGCTGCTTTGCAGCCCTTTCGCGGGGCAAGCCCACTCCTACAGACGACTGTGGGGGCGGGCTTGCCCCGCGATGCGTTGGTAGCCATTACACTTGTTCACAGCCTCGCCCCGCCGTTTCTGGCATATAGGCTGGCCCCTCCTGTTTTTCAAGCTGTCTTCGACCATGAAACCATTGCTGTACATCACGCCCCTGCGTGCCTTGCTGTTCGGGCTGACCTTGGCCCTGTTCGAATTGCTGACCTACCTGGCCAGCGATGCGGTCATGCCCGCCATGCCGGTGGTGGTCGACGATCTGAAGGCCAGCCCCGAATACATTCCCCATGCCCTGAACCTGTACCTGCTCGGTGGTGTGCTGCTGCAGTGGCTGATCGGCCCCTTGGCCGACCGCTATGGGCGGCGGCCGCTGCTGCTGGCCGGTTGTGCGTTCTTCGGCCTGGCGTGCTTGGCCACCTACTGGGTGCACGACATTGGCCTGTTCAACCTGCTGCGCCTGTTGCAGGGCATTGGCCTGGGCTTCGTGGTGACGGTCAGCTATCCGGCGCTCAACGAGGCCTTCAGCGAGGCCGATGCCGTGCGCATGATGGCCCTGTTGGCCAACATCGCCCTGTTGTCGCCGCTGCTGGGGCCGCTGGTGGGGACCCTGATGCTGCAATGGCTGGATTGGCGCTGGTTGTTCGTGGCGTTTGCCGTGGGCGCTGTACTGACCTGGGCGCTGCTCTACCGATTGATGCCGGAGACCCTGGGCGTGGAGCGCCGCGATGGTTCGCGCCTGCCGTTCACGCCGATCCACCTGCTGCCGTTGCTCGCCGGTTATGGCCAACTGCTGGGCAACTCTCGCTTCGTCGCGGGCAGTGCGGCGCTCGGGCTGGTGGGCTTGCCGCTGATCGGCTGGATCGGCCTGTCGCCGGTGTTGCTGATCACTGACGAAGGTTTGAGCACGATGGAGTACGCCCTGTGGCAGTTGCCGGTGTTCGGTGGGTTGATCCTGGGCAACCTGATCATCAACCGTATCGCCGACCGCTACCCCTTGGCCAGCCTGGTGCGCGGGGCGCTTTGGCCATACCTGGCAGGGCTGTGCCTGATGGCGCTGGCGACTTGGTACTGGCCGACGGTGACCAGCCTGGTAGCGGGCATGTCGCTGTATGCGCTGGGCTTGGGTGTGGCCAATGCCGTGTTGTATCGCATGACGCTGTTCGCCAGCGAGCAGAGCAAGGGGCTGGTATCGGCGATGCTGGGGATGATCACCATCGCCCTGCTGGGGCTCGGTGGCGCGGTGCTGGCGATGCTGGGGGCGGGGGCGAGCCTGGTGCACTTTGCCCTGGGCGCCGGCCTTGCCGGAGCATTGGCGCTGTGGCCGTTGTGGTTTGTGGTAGGCGGGCGTCGGGACCAAGGTGCTGTGGTCTAGGTCCTAGGGCCGCATCGCGTAGCAAGCCCGCACCTACAGGGACTTACCCCCTCTGTAGGCGCGGGCTTGTCCCGCGATGGGCTGCATCAAGGCTGCTCGGCCGCGGAATTGTCCACAGGCGCCGGCTTGCCACGCCCGGCCTCTTGGTGCCAGTGCAGGGCGATCAGGATCAGCGTCGGTACGCCCAGCAGGGCCGTGATCAGGAAGAAATCGTGGTAGCCGAACTTCTCCACCAGCACCCCTGAGTAACCGCCGATCAGACGCGGTAGCAGCAGCATGATCGAGCTGAGCAGTGCGTACTGGGTGGCCGAGAACTTCAGGTTGGTCAGGCTCGACAGGTAGGCCACGAATGCCGAGGTGGCAAGGCCCGAGCTGAAGTTGTCGAGGGAGATGGTGACCACCAGCATTTCCAGGTTCGGGCCCATGTCGGCCAGCATCAGGAACAGGATGTTGGTCGCCGCCGAGGCTGCACCACCGATGAACAGGATCGGCAGGATGCCGAAGCGTACGATCAGCAGGCCGCCGGCCCCGGCACCGACCAATGTCATGATCAATCCGAAGATCTTGCTGACGCTGGCGATCTGGTCCTTGGTGAAGCCTTGATCGATGTAGAACACGTTGGCCATCACGCCCATCACCGTATCGGACATGCGATAGGTAGCGATCAGCCCGAGCAGCAGCAACGCCTGCCAGCGATAACGCAGGATGAAGTCGTTGACCGGCGTCAACACCGGTGCCAGGCCTCTTCGGCCCAGGGACGACAGGCAAGCCCAGGTCAGCAGCACATAGAGGATCAGGCGCAGGAAGGCACGATCCTCGAGCAGCAGGTCGAGCATGGTCGCATCACCAGCAATCACGCTGGACCAGCCGGTATTGAACATCTGCGTGAAGCTCGCCGGCACCGACACCAGCAGAATGATCAGCACGAACACCGACGCCAGCTGGTGGACCAGGCCGTAGCGCGCAGCCGACAGCTGGGTACGCATCGGCACGGGCGGCTCGCGCATCACCAGGGTGGTGAACACCGCAGGTAGCATCAGTACGCCGAACAGCACATAGGTGCCGGTCCAGGCCTTGTGCAGGTAGCTGAAACCGGTGGAGCCGAACCATTCGGCGAAGAACAGCGCACCGGCCGTGGCGAGCAGGGCCGCGACACGGTAGCCGGCCATGTAGCTGGCAGCCAGGGCGGCCTGGCGCTGGTCATCTGCGATTTCCAGGCGGTAGGCATCCACGGCGATGTCCTGGGTCGCCGAGGCGAAAGCCACCAGCACGGCCAGGGCGATCAGCCAGGACAGGTGTTTCTGTGGATCGCACAAGCCCATGCCGACCAGGCCGACCACGACCAGGGCCTGCGACAGCAACAGCCAGGAGCGGCGCCGGCCAAGGCGACCGAGCACCGGCAGGCGCCATTGGTCCAGTAGCGGCGACCAGACCCATTTGAACGCGTAGGCAAGGCCGATCAGGCTGGCATAGCCGATGGTCTCGCGTGCTACGCCTGCTTCCCGAAGCCACACGGAAAGCGTCGAAAACACCAGCATGTAGGGCAGGCCGGCAGCGAATCCAAGCAGCAAAAGCACCAAGGTCGACGGGCTGGCATAGGCAGCGAGCGCAGCGCGCCAGGTTTTACGGGGCATGGGCCAACATCTGCCTCAACATTTGCGAAAACAAAGCGCGCACTCTAACCGCTGTGCTCCATCGGACGCCAGCCATGACGCGACATATCGACGCGATTGTTCACGACTGCAACGCCTTCTGCACGCAGACGAGCACGCTGTTCATCCCCCGATGGCGTGCCCAGCGCCAGGCTCAGGCGGCCGCCTGCACCCAGCACCCGGTGCCAGGGCAGGCGGGTGTCCACCGGGAGTTGCCCGAGCGTGCGCCCGACCCAGCGGGCTGCGCGCCCCAGGCCGGCCAGCTCGGCCAGCTGGCCATAGCTGACGACCTTGCCGGGCGGAATCTGGCCAAGCACCGAGTAAAGCGCCATTCGTCGGCCCTCGGCATCTTCCGCTGGCCCAGGAAGGGGCGCCGGCATCACTGCAGCCCTGGCCTGTGGATGAAAGCGGACCGGCGGTCGGGGTAAATGAGAGTTGAACTCAACGGCATGGTCTGGGTCTGTCCTTGCTCTGGTCGTGGTGATCTGGATAATGCCCGGCTTTTTTTGGTAAATCGAACCCGTAGTCAGCTTATGTATCCTAGAACCCTGCTATGCATCCTTGCCGCTTCACTCTGCGCGCCGGCGCTCGCCGACACCGTGTGGATGAAGAACGGCGACAGGCTCAGCGGCAAGATCAAGGTCTTCGATGGCGGCAAGTTGTTGCTGGAAACCCCGTATGGCGGTTCCATCGCCCTGGACTGGAAAGAAGTGCAGACCCTGGAAAGCGACCAGGAACTGCTGGTCAAGCAGGACGCCTACAACGGCGAGAAGACCAAGTCGCTCAAGGCTGCCGAACCGGGCAAGGTGACCCTGGCCAATGGCGAGGCGCCCAAGACCGTGGACCTGGCGAGCATCGAACAGATCATGAAGCCCAAGCCATTGGTCGAGGACTTCCTGTGGAAGGGCAACGTCGATGTGGCCATGGACTACAAGCGCGCCGAGAACGATACCGACGACTACGACGTCAGCTTCAAGACCACCGCGCGCCATGGTCGCTGGCGGCACAATGCCGAAGGCGAATACAACCGTGAGACCAAGGACGACGTCACCACCACCAACAACTGGAGCGCTGAATACGCCCTGGACCGTTTCATCACCGACCAGTGGTTCTGGCAGGGGCGCATGGAATACAAGCGCGACCACATCGAGGACTTGGCGCGCCAGCGTACCGTCGGTACAGGCCCGGGCTACCAGTTCTGGGACGACGAGCTGGGGGCGTTCTCCCTCGGTTCGCTGATCAACCGCACCGATTTCGAATACCGGGACGGTGGCAAGGACAACTTCTATTCCGCGGCGCTGAAGTGGGACTACAACCGCTACCTGATCGGCAAGAGCGTCGAGATCTTCACCAATGGCGAATTCGGCAAGCCTCTGGGTGGCGTGGCCGATTACTCGCTGGATGCCGAGGCGGGCCTGCGCTACAAGGTCACCGAATGGGCCTCGCTCAACCTCAAGGCGGAGAAGGACATCATCAGCGGAACCCGGGACAGCGACCTGGACAAGACCCGTTACACGGCCGGCTTCGGGGTGACCTGGTAGGGCGCAAGGTGACTCGCGCCTGCAACGGGTGTGACAAGGCGGCGATTGGCAGTGGGCAGTGATAGTGCTTATCTTGTCCGCATCCAGTCCGCCGCCCAGGAGCGCGCTTCGTGAGTAACAATGCCATCCGCCCCGCCCGGGAACTGCTGCTCAAGGAATACCGTGGCGTCCTTTCGACCCATTCCAAGTCCATGCCCGGTTTCCCCTTTGGTTCGGTGGTGCCGTACTGCCTGGACGGCGATGGACACCCGCTGATCCTGATCAGCCGTATCGCCCAGCACACCCATAACCTGCAGAAGGACGCTAAGTGTTCGCTACTGGTAGGCGAGCGCGATGCCGAGGATGTCCAGGCCGTGGGGCGGCTGACGATCATGGCGCAGGCCTGCAAGCTCACCGACGAGGCCGCCATCGAGGCGGCGGCCGAGCGCTACTACCGCTACTTCCCCGATGCGGCGAACTACCACAAGGCGCACGACTTCGATTTCTGGGTACTGGAGCCTGTACGTCACCGCTACATCGGCGGCTTCGGCGCGATCCACTGGCTCGACCAGGTGACCCTGGCCAACCCCTTCGCCGGCCAAGTCGAGGCGAGCATGGTCGAGCACATGAACAACGACCATGCCAATGCCATCGCCCACTACGTCGAGCTCACCAACCTGCCGCGCACGGCGCCGGCGCAACTGGTGGGCATCGACAGCGAGGGCATGCACCTGCGAATCGGTCAGGGCATCCACTGGCTGGCGTTTCCCACTGTTTGCAATACGCCGATACAGGTTCGCGAAGCCTTGGTTTTACTGGCTCGCGCCGACCAATGGCCGGTTGCGGCGAAGGTCGAGGGTTGAAAACAGGCACACACGCATCCATCTGATGGTCTTATTGGAAGGTTTTCTTCCGCCGAGGATCCCTTGAATGCGTGCTTTTCTACTGCTGTTCCTGATTTTTCCGGTGCTGGAGCTGTTCGTCTTCGTCAAGGTCAGCGCCGCCATCGGTTTCTTCCCGGCGTTGCTGTTGATCATCGCCGGTTCTGCCCTGGGTGTGCTGGTGATGCGTGTGGCAGGCCTCGCGACCGCCCTGCGTGCCCGTGAAAGCCTGCAGCGCGGCGAACTGCCCGCCGAGGACATGTTCCAGGGCATGATGCTGGCCGTCGCTGGCGGCCTGCTGTTGTTGCCCGGTTTCATCAGCGACGTGCTGGGCCTGCTGTGCCTGTTGCCGTTCACCCGCCACCTGGCCGCACGCAAGATGCGCCAGCGTGCCGAAGCCCAGGCCATGCGCCAACGCGCCTTCCAGGACGACCCGTTCCAGGCGCAGCCGCGTGACGGTGGTCATCGCCCGAATGTGATCGAGGGCGAGTACGAGCGCCGCGACAAGTAATATCGCTGGGGCCGCTTCGCGCCCCTTCCGTGGCTTTGTGCCAGGAAGGGGGGGCGAAGCGGCCCAGTTTTTTTGCCTGAAAAAAATTTTTACGTACCAAGCCTTGTAATTGATTTCGCCGACCACATGTATGGGTCACCGCAAGGTTTCTGGTGGCAACACCAGACATATATACGGGGTTCGCCCGGGCGAGCCCCGACCGGCAACGCCGGACCGTATCAACCCGCCGGTATCGACACCGGCCGATGAAAACCACAATTTGGGAGAGATCGACAATGAAGCTTCGTCCTCTGCATGACCGCGTCGTCATCCGTCGCAGCGAAGAAGAATCGAAAACCGCTGGCGGTATCGTCCTGCCGGGTTCGGCCGCTGAAAAACCAAACCGCGGCGAAGTCGTCGCCGTCGGCACCGGTCGCATCCTGGAAAACGGCGAAGTACGCGCGCTGGCCGTGAAAGTGGGTGACAAAGTGGTTTTCGGCCCCTACTCGGGCAGTAACACCGTGAAAGTCGATGGCGAAGACCTGCTGGTCATGGCTGAAAACGAAATCCTGGCCGTCATCGAAGGCTGATTTCCCCGACTTCCCGTTACTCCAAAGATTTTCAAGGAATAAACGATCATGGCTGCTAAAGACGTAAAATTCGGCGATTCCGCTCGTAAGAAAATGCTGGTTGGTGTCAACGTTCTGGCTGACGCCGTCAAAGCGACCCTGGGCCCGAAAGGCCGCAACGTGGTCCTGGCCAAGAGCTTCGGCGCGCCGACCATCACCAAGGACGGCGTTTCCGTCGCCAAGGAAATCGAGCTGAAGGACGCCTTCGAGAACATGGGCGCCCAGCTGGTCAAGGAAGTCGCTTCCAAGGCCAACGACGCTGCCGGTGACGGCACCACCACCGCTACCGTCCTGGCCCAGGCCATCGTCAACGAAGGCCTGAAGGCCGTTGCTGCCGGCATGAACCCGATGGACCTCAAGCGCGGTATCGACAAGGCCACCGCCGCCATCGTCGCCGAACTGAAAAACCTGTCCAAGCCATGCGCCGACTCCAAGGCCATCGCCCAGGTAGGTACCATCTCCGCCAACTCCGACACCTCCATCGGTGAGATCATCGCCGAAGCCATGGAAAAGGTCGGTAAAGAAGGCGTGATCACCGTTGAAGAAGGCTCGGGCCTGGAAAACGAACTGTCCGTCGTTGAGGGCATGCAGTTCGACCGTGGCTACCTGTCGCCGTACTTCATCAACAAGCCGGACACCATGGTTGCCGAGCTGGAAAGCCCGCTGCTGCTGCTGGTCGACAAGAAGATCTCCAACATCCGCGAGCTGCTGCCTGTTCTGGAAGCCGTTGCCAAGGCCGGCCGTCCGCTGCTGATCGTTGCCGAGGACGTCGAAGGCGAAGCCCTGGCCACCCTGGTGGTCAACAACATGCGCGGCATCGTCAAGGTCGCTGCTGTCAAGGCACCTGGCTTCGGCGACCGCCGCAAGGCCATGCTGCAGGACATCGCCACCCTGACCGGCGGCCAGGTCATCTCCGAGGAAATCGGCCTGACCCTGGAAACCACCACCCTGGAGCACCTGGGTAACGCCAAGCGCGTGATCCTGTCCAAGGAAAACACCACCATCATCGATGGCGCCGGTTCCGACGCCGACATCGAAGCACGCGTCAAGCAGATCCGTGCCCAGATCGAAGAGACTTCCTCGGACTACGACCGTGAGAAGCTGCAAGAGCGTCTGGCCAAGCTGGCTGGCGGTGTTGCCGTGATCAAGGTCGGTGCTGGCACCGAAGTCGAGATGAAAGAGAAGAAGGCTCGCGTCGAAGACGCCCTGCACGCTACCCGTGCAGCCGTCGAAGAAGGCGTGGTGCCTGGCGGTGGTGTTGCCCTGGTGCGTGCCCTGCAAGCCGTTGCCGACCTCAAGGGCGAGAACGAAGACCAGAACGTTGGTATCGCGCTGCTGCGTCGCTCGGTCGAAGCTCCGCTGCGTCAGATCACTGCCAACGCCGGCGACGAGCCAAGCGTTGTCGCTGACAAGGTCAAGCAAGGTTCGGGCAACTACGGCTACAACGCTGCTACCGGCGAATACGGCGACATGATCGAGATGGGTATCCTGGACCCAGCCAAGGTCACCCGTTCGGCCCTGCAAGCCGCAGCTTCGATCGGCGGTCTGATGATCACCACCGAAGCGATGGTTGCCGACCTGCCGGAAGACAAGCCAGCAGCTGGCGGCATGCCAGACATGGGCGGCATGGGTGGCATGGGCGGCATGATGTAAGCCAGCCTTACCCTCTGCTGTAACAAGAAAGCCCCGCCTAGTGCGGGGCTTTTTTGTTACAGCTGTGGGCCGCAAAGCGCCCCCATTCAGGCAACGCTACCTTGTGCTTCGGGCACCGTCACTGCGCCCCGGCGATACAGCACCAGGTAATAGCACCCCAGCCCGATCATCCAGCAGAACACCGCTGTCCACAGGTTGTGCGACAAGAAATGCGCGCCCTGCAGCATGCGCCCGATCGACAGTACCGTGCCGGTGGTGAACGCCAGCACGAAGGCGGCGCGCGCCAGGCGTGGGCGCCGGTCGCGCAGGACGAAGAACAGGGCAAACAGGCTGAAACCGGTCGCCGCATGGCCGCCAGGCCAGCAGCGCCCGGGCTTGTCGGTGGCCGGGCGGTGTTCAAGCAGTTTGCTGTAGGTCTCCTTGCCGCCGAATTGACTCAGGCTCCACGGGCACTGCACCTCGGTCGCGGCCTTGAGCGGGGTGACGAAGGCAGTGGACAACGCCAGCGACAATACCAGACAGCCCAGCTCGCGACGCCAGCCGAACAGCCGTGACCAGAAGCAGCTGGCCACGAAGGCGACGATCGACAACAGGCCCAGGCCGATGACCACCTGCTTGACCCGGTCGTGCAGGATGTTCTCCAACAGGTAGCTGTGACGGCCGATGAACTGGCCGGCGACCGGGTCGAAAGCCAGCTTGGCCACATCCATGTCCAGCGACGTCCATTCCAACAGGATCAAGGCCATGGCAGTAGCCAGTGG
Source organism: Pseudomonas sp. NY15356 (assembly GCF_048068175.1). Lineage (NCBI taxonomy): Bacteria > Pseudomonadati > Pseudomonadota > Gammaproteobacteria > Pseudomonadales > Pseudomonadaceae > Pseudomonas > Pseudomonas sp. NY15356. Next base: position 85,009 of record NZ_JBLUPW010000015.1, read on the forward strand.
GATGCCCAGGTACAACCACAGGTTGAGTGGGCGGGGGCGGGGATGTTGCTGCATGACGGCTCCAGGGGCGATAAATGCCGGCCATTGTCGGCTTGCCGCTATGCTGGGTTCGTGAAGGATGGGTGAAAAATCCGTCAGCCTCCTGGATCGATGCCCAAGACTGGCGCCGCGCGGACGATGGCCTTAAGCTGCGCCTGCCGCGCAGAGCGAAAGCGCCGCACAGGAGACCCCGATGCGCATTCTACTGGTTGAAGACAACCGCGATATCCTCGCCAACCTGGCCGACTACCTGGGCATGAAAGGCTACACCGTCGACTGCGCCCAGGATGGCTTGTCCGGGTTGCACCTGGCCGCCACTGAGCATTACGACCTGATCGTGCTCGACATCATGCTGCCGGGCATCGACGGTTATACCCTGTGCAAGCGCCTGCGCGAGGATGCCCGCCGCGATACTCCGGTGATCATGCTGACCGCCCGCGATCAGCTCGATGACCGCCTGCAGGGCTTTCGCTCCGGTGCCGATGACTACCTGCTCAAGCCGTTCGCCCTGTCGGAGCTGGCGGCGCGCATCGAGGCGGTGCTACGCCGCTCCCAGGGGGGCGGCCGCCGTACCCTGCAAGTCGCGGACCTGAGCTATGACCTCGATACCCTGGAGGTCACCCGCCAGGGGCGCCTGCTCAAGCTCAACCCGGTCGGCCTCAAGCTGCTCGCCGTGCTGATGCAGAAGAGCCCCCATGTGCTTCGCCGCGAGGTGCTCGAAGAAGCCTTGTGGGGCGACGACTGCCCCGACAGCGACAGCCTGCGCAGCCATGTCCACCAACTGCGTCAGGTGATCGACAAGCCGTTCGAAAAACCGCTGCTGCATACCGTCCATGGCGTCGGCTATCGCCTCGCCGAGGGCCGTGATGGAGTTTAAGCAGAGCCTTGCCCAGCGCATCATCATCGCTTTCGCGCTGATGAGTGCGCTGGTGGCCGGCGCCTTCGCCTTCGGTATCGTCGCCACCGTGCACCTGGTCGAGGAGCGGCTGATTTCCGCCGTGCTCGGTGGGGACCTGCAGCGCTTGCTGCGTATGGACAGTATCAGTGACTGGAGCCATCGACCGCGCCCTGACCAACTGTTCTACTTCAGCGGAGGCCGCGACGATTTCGAATTGCCCAAGGACCTGCGCCATCTGAAGCCGGGTTTCCACGAAGTGTTCCGCGACCAGCTGTCCTACCACGCCATGGTGGAGATCGTCGACGGTCGCCATTACGTACTGCTGCAGGACCAGAGCGACTTCGAAGAGCGCGAGCGGGTGCTGTTCGCCGTCGTGGTCGTAGGGTTCATGCTCAGCCTGGTGCTGGCCGTGACCCTTGGCTGGTTGCTGGCCAGGCGCGTGATGGCGCCGGTCATCCGCCTGGCCCGACAGGTGCGCCATCGTGACCAGTTACTGGGCCTGGCGCCGCCCTTGGCCCCCGATTACGCTGCGGACGAAGTCGGCCAGCTGGCGGTGGCCTTCGACGATACCTTGGGCCGCCTGCGCGATGCCCTGACCCGCGAGCGGCTGTTCACCAGTGACGTGAGCCATGAACTGCGTACGCCCTTGATGGTGCTGGCCACCTCCTGCGAATTGCTGATGGAGAACCCGAACCTCGACAGCCGTTCGCGCAGCCAGGTGGAGCGCATCGCCCGGGCGACCGAGGAAATGCGCGAGTTGGTCAAGACCTTCCTGATGCTCGCCCGGGCCCAGCGCGACGAAGGCGCGGTAGCTTCCCAGGCGACCTTGAGCGAGGTGGCCGACGACTTGATCGGTGTGTGGCGCGACACCATCGAGCAGAAGGGGCTGACGCTCTACTACGACGGCCGCATCAGCGCCAGTCGGGTGCTCTATAACGCCACGTTCCTGCAATCGGTGATGGGCAACCTGCTACGTAACGCTGCCCATTACACCGACAGCGGTTACATACGTCTGAGCCTGGAGCCCGCCGGCTTCAGTGTCGAGGACAGCGGCGTGGGTATCCCGGAAGAACAGCGCGAAGCCATGTTCCGCCCCTTCGTGCGTGGTGACGAGCGTCGTGGTGAAGGCCTGGGCCTGGGGTTGTCGCTGGTGCAGCGGATCTGCGATGACCAGGGCTGGCGGGTCACCCTGACGGCAACCCAGCCCCATGGCTGCCGTTTCCAGGTGGACCTGAGCCAGGGCAAGACCCCTGCCGAAGATAGCGAAACCGGTGACCAGATACCGGTTTCCCGTTGATTTTTCGGAAATATCCTGTTGCAGGGCTGACGTAATTTTCACATTCGCATGACCTGATTCCAACGCTTGGCGCCCTAGAGTGAGCGCACTTGGAGTCAGGAGAGCACCATGCGTAGCCCCATCAAACTCGAATTTTCCGAGAAGTACGACCGGCAGCACGCCCAGGAGTACTTCCTCAAGCACCAGGACGGCCTGGCGCGTCGCCTCTCGCACCAACGCGACGAGCAATTGGCGCGCCGTGCTCTGGCCTTGGCCGGGGAGCCGGGGCTGGTGCTGGACCTGCCATGCGGTGCCGGCCGCTTCTGGCCGCTGCTGGCGGAAAAAACCAATCGAGTGATCATCGGCGCCGACAACTCCGCGGCGATGATCGAGACCGCCTGTGCCTCGCAGCCGGCAGACGTGGTGTCACGGGTACGCCCCTTGCAGACTTCCGCCTTCGATATCCAACTGCCGGACAATGCGGTCGACAACATCTTCTGCATGCGCCTGTTCCATCACATCGGCGAGGCCGCTCATCGCAAGGCGATTCTCTCGGAGTTTCACCGGGTTAGTCGCGACAGCGTGATCCTCTCGCTGTGGGTCGATGGCAATTTCAAGGCGTGGCGTCGCAAGAAACTCGAGCGCCGTCGCAGCGCCAAGGCGGAGCAGGGCAGTTACCAGAATCGTTTTGTGTTACCAGTTGATACAATCGAAGAAGAATTTATGACAGCAGGTTTCCGTATCCAGGATCGCCTGGACTTCCTGCCGTTCTACGCCATGTGGCGGGTATACGTATTACGCAAGGGGTAGGTTTCATGGCAGTGGCCGGCAATACAGCTTCCCAGTTCGAGTTCTACTGGAGCCAACAGGGCGAATGGGTCGAAGCGCCCAATCAGCGCCGTGGCGGCGAAAGTGGCGTGCAACGTTTGACCGCTGCGGGTGGGCAGTTGCTGTATGCCAAGCGCCAGGTCGGGCATATCTACCGCAGCCTGCGCCATCCCTTCGGCCGGCCGACGGTATTACGTGAGCTGGACGCCTTGCACAGCTTCGAACAATTGGGCGTGCGCGTACCGCGAATTGTCTTCGCTGGCGCTGAACGAGGCGCCGACCATGAATGGCGGGCGCTGTTGGTGAGCGAGGCCCTGGACGGCTTCGTCGACCTGGACACCTGGCATGCCGAGGGTGCCGTGGAGCGTTACCCGCAAGCGCTGCATGAGCGCCTGCTCAAGGACCTGGCGGACAACCTGGCGCGCATGCACCTGGGGCACTGGCAGCATGGTTGCCTGTATGGCAAGCACGTATTCGTCAAAGTTGTCGGCGAAGGTGAACAGGCCCGGGCCGAAGTCGCCCTGCTGGACCTGGAAAAGTGCCGGCGGCGCATCAGCTGCCAACGTGCGGCCTACAACGATCTTCGCCAGTTGCGGCGCCATTCGTCATTCAATGAGGCGCACTGGCAGACACTGCTCTATTTTTACCAGATGGCGTTTGGCAGCGCTGTCAAAGGGTTAGAGCAATGAAACTAGAAATCGCTCGAGCTTTGTTCCTGTTGGCTGCACTGGCGGTGACCACCGCGGCGGTGGCGGCCTGGGAAGAGCCGCGTCCCGCGGTGTTCAGCAAGGCAGAGGTCGGGGGGCTGTGCGCGGTGCCCCGTGAGGTGAAGCAGCAGGTCAGGGTCCAGCCGGACAATGACCTGTTGTTGTTCCTGTTCGGCATGCGCCAGGGGCTGCGGCCGTTCGGGTGAGCGAGCGCGTGATGGTTGAAAACGCCAGGAGCCCACGACGGGCTCCTGGCGTTTTCATTCCGGCCCGATCGCCGGCAAGCCGGCTCCCACAGTGATTTCGCAAGTCTTGAGAGCGGCGCAATCTCGGTGGGAACTGGCGACAGCCTGCGATGGGCTGCAAAGCAGCCCCAAGCCCTCGTATGGTGGAGCCCCTCCAGACTCAAGGGGCCGCTTTGCGGCCCATCGCAGGCTCCGCCAGCTCCCACGAAGCAAGCGGAGCCTGGGCCGTATTGGCGGCTGTCCAGCAAGCGTCCCGCTCAGGCGCAGTGTCAGTTTGTGGGAGCCGGCTTGCCGGCGAGTGGGCCAAAGCAGGCACTCAGGCGTGTACCGCCGTCCGGTGCGCCAACAGTGTGTAGATGCACGGCAACACGAACAATGTGAACAAGGTCCCGATCGACATCCCCGTGGCGATCACCATGCCGATATCGAACCGGCTGACCGCCCCGGCCCCGGTGGCGAGAATCAGTGGCACCATGCCGAACACCATGGCCGCGGTGGTCATCAGCACCGGGCGCAGGCGAATGGCGGCTGCCTCTTCGATCGCTTCGCGCACGCCCAACCCCCTTTCCTCACGCAACTGGTTGGCGAACTCGACGATCAGGATGCCATGCTTGCTGATCAGCCCGATCAGCGTCACCAGGCCCACCTGGGTATAGATATTCATGCTGGAGACCCCCAGGAACAACGGCAACAGCGCGCCGCAGATCGACAAGGGCACGGTCACCAGGATCACCAGCGGGTCGCGGAAGCTTTCGAACTGTGCGGCCAGCACCAGGAAGATGATCGCCAGCGCCAGGCCGAAGGTGACCCACAAGGCGCTGCCCTCCTGCACGAACTGGCGCGCCGCGCCGGCATAGTCGAAGGAAAAGCCTTCCGGCGCTTCCTCGCGGGCGATCGCCTGCACCGTCTGCAGCGCCTCGCCGATGCTGACCAGCGGGAAGCCTTGGATGATCGCCGAGTTCAACTGCTGGAACTGGTTGAGCTGGCGCGGCCGGGCGCGGTCGCTGACACTGATCAGGGTCGATAGCGGCAGCAGCTGGCCTTGGTCGTTCTTCACGTAGTAGCTGTTCAGCCAGCCGGGGTTGTCCCGGTAGGGCCGCTCGACCTGGGCGATGACCTTGTAGCTGCGCCCTTCGAGGGTGAAGCGGTTGATTTCCCCTTCGCCCAGCAGCGTCGCCAGGGTACCGCCCAGATCGTCCATGGATACGCCCATCTGCGCGGCCTTGGCCCGGTCGATGTTCACCACCACCTCCGGTTTGTCGAAGGCCAGGTCAATGTCCAGAAAGGCGAACTTGCCCGAGGCCTGGGCCCGCTCCTTGACCCGTTGGGCCACCTCCAACAGCGCCGGATAGTCGCCGGCGGTGTTGATCACGAACTGGAACGGCAGGCCTTCGCCGGTACCGGGCAACGATGGCAGGTTGAAGCCGAAGATCTGCAGGCCGCCGATTTCCTCGAGTTTGGCCTGCACCAGCGGCAGCAGCTCCATCTGGGTGCGTTCGCGCTCGTTCCAGGGCTTCAGGAGAAAGCCGCCGATGCCGCTTTGCACGCCGTTGAAGCCGTTGATCTGGAAGGATGAATAGTACTCGGGGAAGGTCTTGAACAGCGGTGTGAATTCATCGGTGTAGGCGTTGAGGTAGTCCAGGTTGGCTGTCTGCGGCGAATTGCTCATCATGAAGATCACGCCCTGGTCTTCGTCCGGCGCCAGTTCGTTATGGGTGAACATCAACAGCACCGGGATCAGGCACAGCACGAGCACGGCGAACACCAGCACCACCGGGCGACTGTCCAGGGTGCTGTGCAACAAGCGCTGGTAGCGAACCTTCAGCCCTTCGAACAGCACGTCCAGACGATGCGCCAGGCCGCTGGGGTTCTGCTCGTGGCGCAGCAGCAGGGCGCACATCATCGGCGACAGGGTCAGGGCGACGATGCCTGAAATGATTACGGCGCCCGCCAGGGTCAGGGCGAATTCCTTGAACAACGCGCCGGTCAGGCCTTCGAGAAAGCCGATGGGCGCATACACGGCCGCCAGGGTGATGGTCATCGACACCACCGGCATGGCGATTTCCCGTGCGCCTTCCAGGGCGGCCTCGAACGGTGTCTTGCCTTCCTCGATGTGCCGATGGATGTTCTCCACCACGACGATGGCGTCATCCACCACCAGGCCGATGGCCAGCACCATGGCCAGCAAGGTCAGCAGGTTCAGCGAATACCCCATCATCTGCATGAAGAACAGCACACCGATCATCGACAGCGGAATGGTCACCACCGGTATCAGCACCGACCGCAAGGCCCCCAGGAACAGGAACACCACCACGATCACGATCAGCACCGCCTCGCCAAGGGTCTTGATCACCTCGTCGATGGACGCCTGAATGAACAAGGTGGCGTCGTAGGCGATGGAAACCTTGAGGTTGGCGGGCAGCTCCGACTCCAGGGTGGGCATGATGCGCCGCACTTCCTTGATCACTTCCAGCGGGTTGGCTGCCGGGGTGGCCTTGATGCCGATGTAGACCGAAGGCGTGCCGTCGAAGGAGCTGACCGTGTCGTAGTTTTCCGCGCCCATTTCCACCCGTGCCACGTCGCCCAGCAGCACGCGCCGGTCACCGGCAGTCTTGACCGGTAGCTTGGCGAAGGCCTCGGCGGACTTCAGCTCGGTGGTAGCGTTGATGCTGGTGACCACGTACTCGCCTTTGACCTCGCCTGCGGCAGAGAGGAAGTTGTAGCGGCGCACCGCATCGGTCACATCGCTCGCGGCCAGGCCGAAGCCTGCCAGCTTCACCGGGTCGAGCCAGATGCGCATGGCGAACACCTGGTTGCCGAGGATCTCGGCCTCGGCCATGCCGGGCAGGGTGGCCAGCTTGGGCTGGATCACCCGCGACAGGTAGTCGGTGATCTGTGGGTTGCTCATCTGCTGGCTGTAGAAGCTGATGTACATCAGGGCCGAGGCGTCGGCCGCTTCCTTGCTCAGCACGGGGTCTTCGGCGTCCTGGGGCAGCTTGTTGCGTACTTCGTTGGCCTTGGCCAGCAGTTGGGTGAACAGGCGGTCGGTGTCGGCGCCGATACGTGCGTAGACGGAAATCACCGAGAAGTTCTGGCGGCTCACCGAGGTCATGTAGTCGATGCCGTCGGCGCTGGCCAGGCTCTGCTGCAACGGCTGGGTGATGTAGCCCTGGATGGTCTCGGCATTGGCGCCAGGGTAGGCGGTGGTCACCGTGATCAGGGCGTTTTCCATCTGCGGGTACTGGCGGATCTGCAGCTTGCTCCAGGCCTGGAAGCCCAGCAGCAGGATCAGCAGGCTGACCACGCTGGCCAGGACCGGGCGGCGGATGAACGGGTCGGTGAACGCCATGCCTGCCTCCTGCTCACTCGGCGCCGGAGGCGCCCTGGCCACCCTGCTCGAGCGCCTTGTCGGCACTGATACGGATGGCGGCGCCTGGGGTCAGCTTCAACTGGCCTGCGCTCACCACCTGCTCGCCAGCCTTGAGCCCTTCGCTCACCACCACCAGGCCATCGCGGCGCTCGCCGGTCTTGACCGTGCGTTGCTCGGCGATCAGCTGCGGCTGGCCATCGGCGTTCTTTTCCACCTGGCCGTCCTTGCCTTTCTTCTGGGTCACGACATACACCGAGTTGCCGTAGAGGGTATAGGTGATGGCACTTTCCGGGACCACCACCTGTGGCTGCGGATTGGGCAGCAGCACCAACAGGCTGGCGAACATGCCGGGCAGCAGCTTGCCGTCGGGGTTGGCCAGGGTCGCACGTACCAGCAGGTTGCGGGTGCTCTCATCGACCTTGGGGTTGATGGCGCTGATGCTGCCTGGGAAGGTCTGGCCCGGGTAGGCTGCCACCTGTACCAGTACCTGCTGGCCGAGCGTCAGTTGCGGCAGGGCCTGTTCGGGCACGTTGAAGTCGACGTAGAGGCTGGAGAGGTCCTGCAGGGTGGCGATGACAGTGCCGCTGGGCAGGTAGTCGCCCACATCCACCTGACGGATGCCGATGGTGCCGCTGAAGGGAGCGCTGATGCTTTTCTTGGCAAGCGAAGCCTTCAGTTGCTCGACCACCGCCTGGTTGCGCCGGTACTGGGCCGTGAGGCGGTCGAACTCGCCACGGGAGATGGCCGAGTCGCCGACCAGTTGGCTGCCCCGGCCGAAGTCGACCTTGGCCAGGCCCAGGTCGGCCTGCGCGGTGCCCAGCAGGGCGGTCTCCTGGTCGTGATCCAGTTGCAGCAACAGTTGGCCGGCCTTGACCTTCTGCCCGGACTCGAAGTGCAGCGACTTGACCGTGCCCGCCACCTCCAGGCTCAAGTCCACACCCTGCAAGGCCGTGAGGCTGCCGACTGCGGGCAGGCGCTCTTGCCACTGGCGCTGTTCGGCCCAGGCCGCAGCCACGCTCACCGGCGGTTTCGGGGCGGAGAACATCTGGACCTGCTGGTAGATCGAGAACGCCTTGATGCCACCCAGGGCCAGCACGATCAGCAGGACCACGGCCAACATGATCAGCATGCGGCGGCGCAGCATAGTTCCGGTTCCTTGGAAAAGGGTTGTTGTTCGTATGGCACGACAACGGGCGATCCTGCCCACGTGCGGATGGGGGAAGTATTGCCTGTTTTCTAGAGGAGGGGGAAGGGTGGATCGGCCTGACGGTCGGTTATTCCATTGGGCTGCAAAGCAGCCCAATGGCTCAGACCAGGTGCAGGTGGTTGTCCCAGAACCCGGACGGCAGGTTCAACGGTTGGCCGACCAGCTCGGTCTTGCGGCAATCATAGTAGCGGCAACGCCCCTGGCCGGAAGTCACCACGAAGCCATCCTTGACCGCGCCCACGCCCGCACAATCGGGCATCGGTGCGTCCAGCTTCACGGCGCCGCTGTCCAGGTCCCAGATGAACAGGCGGTTGGCCCGCGGGGCGGTCAGCGCGACCAGGCGCAGGTCGCTGTGGATGGCCACGCTGGCGGTGTACTGGGCCATCGACTGCAGTTGCCGCTCCGGCACCGGGAAGGCCTTGAACGGCTCGCCAGGGCGCTTGATCGCCAGCAGCTCGGCGGTTTCCTCGGCATCGCCCATGAACTGCTGGCAGGCGGCGATGGTGCCATCGCTGCCGATGGCCAGGTGGCGCACGCTGTTCATCTGCTGGGCCAGGGTCTCCTTGCTCAGCAAGGTACCGTCGCGGCGCATCAGCACCAGGCTCGGTTCCATGGCGTCGAGATTCATCTCCACACGGCTTTCGGCCTCGGTGCGGATGCCACCGTTGGCCACCACCAGGGTCTCGCCGTTCGGCAGCCAGGCCACTTCGTGGGGGCCGATGCCGTGGGTGGAAATCTCGCCGCTGTGCACCAAGCGGTCACCCTCGAAGCGGTAGATGCCGAGCACGCCACGGCCGGGGTCGGTGGTGTCGTTCTCGGTGGCGTACAGCCACTCACCGCCCTTGTGGACCACCGCATGGCCATAGAAATGCCGGTTTGGCTGGGAGGCCACGGTCTGCAACAGGCGCCCGTCACGCAGGTCGACCAGGTAGCTTTCGGTGCCGGGGCGGCGGGCGACGAACAGGGCGATGGGCCGTTCAGGGTGGTGGATTATGGCGTGGCAACGCTGGGCGACCTGGGTGGCGAACACTTGGGTGCCGTCCAGGCGATAACCGACGGCATAATGCTTGCCGTCGCCGTCATCGCGCGCCGAGAGCAGCAGCGGTTCGCTGCCCTTGCTGCGCAGCAGGCTCCAGCCACCCAGGGTCAGGGCGCTGAGCAACACGCTACCGAGTTTGAGGGCCTGGCGTCGCAACATGATCAGTCACCGTCGTTGGCATTGAAGCCCAGCTGGATGTTCAACGCCTTGGCCAGCTCGCCTTCGTGCAGGCGGTGGACGACGTTGAGGCTGTCGTAGATTTTGTCCAAGGCCTGCTTGCCAGCGTCGTCGGCGAGCAGCTCGCCCAGGGTCCTCTGGTTGTCGGCCAGCAGTTTCAACGACGTGGCATAGGCGGTGTCGATCTTCTCGGCCAGAGCGTCCTGGTCTTTGCCCAACAGGCCGCGCAGGCCCTGGTTGTCGACCCCTACCCATACCGCCTGGGCGGCCTTGAGGCTGGCTTCCAGGCTCTTGAGCGAGGAGCTGCTGCGCCAGGCTTCGGCCTGCAGCGGCTGCGCGATGCCTTTGCTCTGGCGACCCATGGGGGCACCGAGCTTCTTCTTCAGGGTGTCCAGGGCCGTGACCTGGGCACGCAGCAGGTCGGCGATCGCCTCATGGGAGTCGGCGTAGCGCTGGTTGGGGAACTTGGTCATCTGCGAGAGCATGCCGTCGGTGCTGTTCCAGCCCTTGAGGATTTCCTCGGCCAGGGCTTTCTGGTGTTCGCCGATGGCCACCAGCAGCGGGCAGTAGCGGGCTTTCTGTTCCGGGGTGGCAACATCCGGCTTGCTGTCGAACAGGATGTATTCGTAGGCCGACAGGCCACGCACCACCACGCTGGCCTTGCCCAGTGCCGCGGCGTCGATCGGCTTGTCGCCGGCGACCAGTTGCTCGACCTGGCGGCCCACCAGGTTCTTCTTGTCCGGCCAGAACTGTACCTGCCAGGCGCGGTTGCCCTCGGCCAGTGGGCCTACCAGCAGCGGCTGGAGCTCGGCCCAGGCTTTCTGGGCGTTGAGGAAGTCGGCGCGGGCGCTTTCCAGCGAGGCCTTGCCTTCACAGTAGGCCAGGGCGCTGCTGGCCAGCTGGCGGTCGGCCTCGACCCAGCGGCTGTAGGTCGGCAGGATCACCTGCTTGGCGATGGCCGCGGACGTCACCGCCTGTGGGTCTTGCGGCGAACAGGCACCGAGGGCGAGTGCGGCGAGGCTGGTGAACAACAGTTTGGGTCGGAACATGCCCGGCTCCTTGCGCTTTAAAGTGAGTTCAGGAAGGCCAGCAACGCGGCGCGTTGCTCGGCATTGAAGGTCAGTACATGGTTGCGCGCCGCCTGGGCTTCGCCGCCGTGCCAGAGCACGGCCTCGAGCAGGTTGCGGGCACGGCCGTCATGGAGGAACTGGGAGTGGCCGCTGACCGTTTCGCTCAGGCCGATGCCCCAGAGCGGCGCGGTGCGCCAGTCCTGCCCGGAAGCCTTGAATTCGCTGCGCTCGTCCGCCAGGCCCGGGCCCATGTCGTGCAGCAGCAGGTCGCTGTAGGGGCGGATCACCTGGTTGGCCAGCTCCGGCTCCGGGGTGTCGGCGGCGGTGGTGAACTGCGGGGTATGGCAGCCCTGGCAGCCAGCCTGGAAGAACAGGGTCTTGCCGGCCAGTACCTGCGGTGCGGCGACGTCACGGCGTGCCGGCACGCCCAGGTTGCGGGTGTAGAAGGTGACCAGGCGCAGGATGTTGTCGCTGACTTCTTTCTCGCCATCGGCCCCGTCGCCATTGGGCGCGGCCAGGCAGGCCGCCTGGGCCGGGGTGCAGTCGTCGAAGGGCAGCAGGGTGCTGGTCAGGCCCATGTCGCCGGAGAAGGCATGGACGTTCTGTTGGTTGACGTTGGGCTGGCCGGCCTTCCAGCCGAAACGGCCTAGCACGGCCTTGCCGGCAGCGTCGTCCCAGACCTGGTTGGCACGGCCACGGATACCATCGCCGTTACGGTCGTGCGGGTCGGCGTTGGCCAGGATCGCGGCTTCCGGGATGGCCTCGAGCAGGCCCAGGCCGATCATTGGCGGAGCCACCCGTGCGGAGAACCGGGTGTCGGGGTGCATGGGCCCGTACCCGAGCTGGGTGATCTGCAGGTGCGGGCGGCGCAGCTCGACCTGGTGGCCATCCTCGAAAGTGACCGTCTCGGTGGTGTATGTCACGCGCACCTTGCCTTCCGGCGCCACGCCCGGGATGGCCATGTCCTGTAGCTGGGTGCCGTAGACCGGCTCCGGGACCACGCCCAGGCGTTCGATTTCCTTCACATACTGCGGCTGGTCCGGGATCGACAGGCGCACCAGCATCGACACCGCATTGCTGGCATCGGGCTCGGGCGGATGGCCACGGCCGTCGCGCACGTGGCAGTTCTGGCAGGCGTTGGTGTTGAACAGCGGGCCTAGGCCGTCACGGGCGGTAGTGGTGGACGGCGCGATGACCCAAGGGCTGCGGAAGAAGCTGTTGCCGACACTGAAGTCCAGGCGCCGCTCTGGCGAAAGGTTGGCCGAGGGCAGGGAATATGCGTTGCGGTCGCTGCGTTGTACCGTTGCCGTGCCGCCGGAAAGGGCTTCGCCGGGCTCGGCCTGGGTGAAGCGCGGGGCGTCGTCACAGGCGGCCAGGGCAAGGGCCAGCAGCAAAGGGGAGAGTCGGAACAGCGACGCGGACATCGAGGATCCTGGCTATGGGCTAAAAAACCGGCGTGCAAGCTTAGCAGGGTGAAGAAGTTTGAATAAGAGCAATTTGCAATTGCTGGATGAAATCCTTGTCACTGTCGCTGCTATCGAATAGCTCACTGTGAGGGCTTCCAGGTGCATGCCTTGGGGTTTTAAGGTGACGCACAGATCGAGCGCCGCCCGCGCGGCGCATCGCGAGCTGCGCTCGCTCCTACGTTTGTTTACGGCCAGTAACGCCTGTGACAGACGCGCGCGACCGCCTGGTTCGTATGACACGATATCGCGCCATACACCAAGGCGTCCGCGCGAAAATCCACAGGATGGATTGGTCCGAAACAGACGTAGGAGCGAGCGCAGCTCGCGATGCGCCGCGCGGGCGGCGCTCGATCGGATAGGCGCTGAACCTTTCACGACGAACACTTGGCAGCCCTGACACATCCTCAAAAACGCCCCAAAAAAAGGCGGCCGGAAGGCCGCCTCTGTCGAACCCGCTACGCGTCGGATCAGAACTCGTGATCAGCGGTGTCCGGGTTCAGGTTGGCGATACCCAGCTTGCCGGCGGCCTGCTCGATCGCGCTGGTCTGCTTGACCAGCGAAGCGATGGCGTCGCGCACGACCTGGTTGCCGGCCGCGTTGTCGGCGGCGATCAGCTGGTCGTAGTGCTCGCCCTTGAGCGCGCGGTCGACCATGACCTGGATCTTGGCTTCGGTGGCTTCCAGGTCTGCCTTGAGGGTGGCGTCGGTGGCCGGGTCGATCTTGGCCACCAGCGAAGACAAGCTCGGGCCGGTCAACTTGGTGCCGTCGGTGCGGGTGTACTCGCCCAGGTAGACGTTACGGATACCCTTGGCGTCGTAGAAGTGCGAATAGTGGGTGTTGTCGCTGAAGCAGTCCTGTTCGTCTTCCGGCGAATTGGCCTCCAGGGAGACCTTCATGCGCTCGCCGGCCAGCTCGCCCAGAGACAGGCTGCCCATGCCGAACAGCATCTTGCGCAGGCCATCGGCCACAGGCTCGGCCTCGAGCTTGGCGCGGTAGTTGTCGGTGACGTTCGGTGCCCAGTTGCCGACCATTTCTTCCAGGTCCTGGACCAGCAGCTGGGTCACAGCCTTCAGGTAGGCGCGGCGGCGCTCGTTGTGGCCACCGGTGGCGCCTTCGCCTTCCAGGTAGTCGGAAGCCGGGCGGTTGCCGGCGCCTGGGCCGGTACCGTTGAGGTCCTGGCCCCACAGCAGGAATTCGATGGCGTGGTAGCCGGTGGCGACGTTGGCCTCGGAACCACCGAGCTCGTTCAGGCTGGCCAGCTTCTCAGGCGTGATGTCCTTGACGTCGACCTTCTCTTCGCCCACCTGGACTTCGGTGTTGGCGATGATGTTGGCGCTGGCCGCCGGGTTGCCCAGGGCGTGTTCGTAGCTCTTGTCGACGTAGTCGATCAGGCCTTCGTCCAGGGGCCAGGCGTTCACCTGGCCTTCCCAGTCGTCGATGATGGTGTTGCCGAAGCGGAAGACTTCGCTCTGCAGGTACGGTACGCGTGCAGCGGCCCAGGCTTCCTTGGCGGCTTTCAGGGTCTCGTCGTTGGGCTTGGCGAGGAACGCATCGATCGCGCTCTGCAGGGCCTTGGCGGTGCTCAGCGAGTCGCTGTAAACGGCATGGACCATCTCGGCGTAATGCTTGACCACGGCTTTGCCGGCCGCTTCGTCGACAGCCCCCGGCGCCGCGGCGGTGGTGGCGGCAGGTGCAGGTGCTTGCGCTGCGGGAGCCTTTTCATCCTTGCTCTCGCCGCAACCGGCGAGGGCGATGGCGATGGCCAGCAGACTGGCGGAGGCCAGAGGCATTCGAATCATTGTAGGTTTCCTGCGTCGTGGGGTTGGACAGTGTGCTGTGGGATACGAAACCGCAACATAATGCGAAAGATTTGCATTTGGTGTAAAGAGGCCGGCGCGTAATTCGTGCAGAAGGGTCGTTTTCACGCTCGTGCCGGTCTTGCCCTACGTGACCGTGGCCTGGTTGCGTTGCGCATGCTTGAGGAAGGCGGTCAGCTCGCGGGCGTTCAAGGGCTTGCTGTAGTGGTAGCCCTGACCTTCGTGGCAACCCTGGGCGATGATGTACGCCTCCTGCTCGGCCGACTCCACGCCCTCGGCGATCACCTGCATGCCCAGGCTCTTGCCCAGCTGGATGATGGCCCGCACGATGGTGGCGTCGTCATCGTCGTCCAGCAGGTCCTGGACGAAGCTCTTGTCGATCTTGATCTTGTCCAGCGGCAGCGACTTCAGGTAGCTGAGCGAGGAATAGCCGGTACCGAAGTCGTCGATGGCGATCAGCGCCCCGGAGCGGCGCAGGCTCAGCAGGTGCTGGGCGGCGGTGCTGATGTCTTCCATCAGGCCGGTCTCGGTCACCTCCAGCTCCAGGCTGCGGGGTGGCAGGCGATAGATCTGCAGCAGATTGTTGACCACCCGCGGCAGTTCGCTGTGGTGCAGTTGCACGGTCGAGAGGTTGACCGCCATGCGCAACTCGGTAAAACCCTGGTCATGCCATTCGCGCAGCTGGCGGCAGGCCTGGTCGAGTACCCATTCACCAATGGCGACGATGCTGCCGTTCTGCTCGGCCAGAGGGATGAACTGGTCGGGTGGGACCATGCCCAGCTCCGCATGCTGCCAGCGCAGCAGCGCCTCGACGCCCACCACACGATGGTCGCGATAGCTGATCTGCGGCTGGTACACCAGGTACAGCTGGTTGCGCGGCAGGGCTTCGCGCAGGTCCTTTTCCAGCTCGCGACGACGGCGCATCTCGCTGTCCACGCTGGCGATGTAGAACTGGTAGCGGTTGCGCGAACGGGCCTTGGCCAGGGTCATGGTCTGCTCGGCCTTTTGCAGCAGCTTCTCGGTGCTGTCGCCATCCTCGGGGAACAGCGTGATGCCGATGGTGGCGCGCAGGCGAATGTGCTGGTGGTCGACGGCGAAGGGGACCTCCAGGTCGTCGAGGATGCTCTGGGCCAGTTCGGCGGCTTCGTAGGGTTGGTCGATGTCGGCCTGGACCAGGGCGAACTGGTCGCCCCCGAGCCGCGCCAGAGCACCCAGGCGGCCGCTGTGGGCGCGCAGGCGGTCGGCCAGTGCCAGCAGCAGCTGGTCACCGACCTGATAGGTGAACTGTTCGTTGATGCCCTTGAAGTCGTCCAGGCCTACGCACAGCACAGCGACCCGGCGTTGCAGACGCCCGCCGTCGACGAGGATCTTGTCCAACTGCTGTTGCAACTGCTGGCGGTTGGGCAGGCCGGTGAGGAAGTCGTACTGAGCCATGCGTTGCAGGCTGTTCTCGGCCTCGTGGCGCAGATGGGTATTGCGTTCGATGGAGGCCAGCAACTGGTTGGCAGTGTTGACCCACTGGCCCAGTTCGTTCTTTTCGTGGCCCTTGAGCAACGGGATCTGGTGCTGGCTGGGGCGGTCGGGGTTGATCTGGGTAAGGTGTTCGATGATCTTCGACAGCGGTCGGGTCAGCAGCCAGTGATACACCAGATACAGCACCAGGCCCATGGCCAGCGCGCGCAGCACGCCGGAAATGAAGATGATCACGGCATTGACCAGGAAACCCTCGCCATAGTCGGCGGTGTCCAGGGTGATGCTCAGGTCACCGTAGTATTCGCTGTAGGGGCCACGGCCGACCAACTGGGTGGTGAAGGTGCGCTCCTGGCCGAGGATCAGGTCGGTCAGCCAGCGCACGGGCGTGTCCTGCAGCGGCCGGGACTTTTCCGCCAGCATGGTTTCGTTGGGGTGGCCGATGGAGGCGATGCGCACGGACTCGTCCTGGAACAGGCCTTCCATGACCTGCATGCCCATTTCCCGGTCCAGGCTGTAGACGGCCTGGGTGGACGGGTCGCGGAACATGTCAAGGATGCGCTGGGCGTCGTTGCTGACCGATTGGCGGGTCTTGTAGGCGTCGTAGACGATCTGCGCGCAGCTGAGAACGACACCGACGGCCAGCGCCGAGAGCAGCACGACCCTGAGCAACTTGACCGATAAGCTGTTCCGAAATTCCAGCTTCAATGGGGTTTCCTTAATCCATGCGCGTGCCATTATTTTGCCATTAGCCTTGGCGATACACTATCGACCTTGTTGCCGCGGCAGGCGAGGGGGCCTTCATGGTCCCTGTGGCAATGTATCGGTTGAGGTGGCTGGTGACTTGAGAGCGCGATGTCAACTTTCCAGATGATTGATGTTAGCGCGCTATCGGGGAGGGGCAAGAGGTAGCGGATGGAGTTTCATGGCGGGCGAACGGGCAAAAAAAATCCGACGCCTGGGCGTCGGATTTTTTTTGCGAAGGCTACCCAGGCGATCAGGCCTTGAAGGTGTTGCCTTCGAACTGCTGGGCAACGAAGTCCCAGTTGACCAGCTGCCAGAACGCCTCGACGTACTTCGGACGCAGGTTGCGGTAGTCGATGTAGTAGGCGTGTTCCCAGACGTCGCAGGTCAGCAGCGGGGTGTCGCCGCTGGTCAGCGGGTTGCCGGCGCCGATGGTGCTGGCCAGGGCCAGGGAACCGTCGGCCTTCTTCACCAGCCAGCCCCAGCCGGAGCCGAAGGTGCCGACGGAGGTCTTGGTGAACTCTTCCTTGAACTTGTCGAAGGAACCGAAAGCCTTGGTGATGGCATCGGCCAGGGCGCCGGTCGGCTGGCCGCCGCCGTTCGGCGACAGGCAGTTCCAGTAGAAGGTGTGGTTCCAGACTTGAGCGGCGTTGTTGAAGATGCCACCCGAAGAGGTCTTGACGATCTCTTCCAGGGTCTTGCCTTCGAATTCGGTGCCTGGGACCAGGTTGTTCAGGTTCACGACATAGGTATTGTGGTGCTTGTCGTGGTGATACTCCAGGGTTTCCTTGGAGATGTGCGGCTGCAGGGCATCGTGGGCGTACGGCAGCGGCGGCAATTCAAAAGCCATGGTGGATCTCCTGATTCAGGTCTGTGTGCGGTTTGCGCAAGGCCGATCACGGGCGGCCCGGTGTGCGTCGGGGAGTTTGTACTCTTTGCGACGCAAGGGCTGGATCATAGCACCGGCCCCGGCGCATAACCACGCAACAAAGATAGGGAATAGAGGTTCCCGAATGGATGGGCGATAGCGACCGGTGGTGTTCGCCTTGGCGATTGTGTTGCCTGTGAGATCGAGCGCCACCCGCGCGGCGTGCGATCTCACAGGCGATAAATATACTGCGCCGACCCAGGCCTCAGTTGAAGATCAACTGCGCCGCCACCGCGAACATCATCACCGCCACCATCAGGTCGAGCAGGCGCCAGGTGGTCGGGCGGGCCAGCCAGGGCGCCAGCCAGGCCGCGCCGAGGGCCAGGGTCGAGAACCACACCAGCGAGGCACTGGCGGCGCCGGCCACGTAGGCGCCCGGCACGGTCTGCTGGGCACCCAGCGAGCCGATCAGCAGCACGGTGTCCAGGTAGACGTGCGGGTTGAGCAGCGTTACGGCCAGGGCGCTGAGCAGCACTGCACGGCGCGAGCGCATGCCCTGGCCCTCCTGGTGCTGCAGGCTCTGCTTGGAGCAGGCGCTGCGCAGGGCCTTGGCGCCGTACCAGATCAGGAACACCGCGCCCCCCCAACGGGCCACTGCCAGTAAAGTCGGATTGTGGGCCAGCACCGTGGCCAGGCCGAACACCCCGGCGGCGACCAGGATGGCATCGCAGAGGATGCACAGCGCGGCCACCGGCAGGTGATGTTCACGGCGCAGGCTCTGGGCCAGGACGAAGGCGTTCTGCGCGCCGATGGCCATGATCAGGCCGAAGGCCACCAGCATGCCGTTCAGATAGCTTTGCCACATAGCGGGAACACTCCACAGACGCCGGCGATGTGCGGCGTTTATTGCCAAAGAAGATGCTGGCCATTGTGGGCAACGACACTGTATAAGAAAAACAAATAAAGCTGATCAGACATTAGGAAAATAGATGTTCGACTACAAGCTGCTCGCCGCCCTCGCTGCAGTCATCGAACAAGGCGGTTTCGAGCGTGCGGCG
This sequence comes from Pseudomonas sp. NY15356, assembly GCF_048068175.1. Classification (NCBI taxonomy): domain Bacteria; kingdom Pseudomonadati; phylum Pseudomonadota; class Gammaproteobacteria; order Pseudomonadales; family Pseudomonadaceae; genus Pseudomonas; species Pseudomonas sp. NY15356. The sequence continues at coordinate 103,288 of NZ_JBLUPW010000015.1, forward strand.
CAGGTCCTGGGCCTGTCGCAGTCGGCCATTTCCCAGCGCATCAAGTTGCTCGAGGCGCGGGTCGGGCAACCGGTGCTGGTACGTGCCACGCCACCCAGCCCCACCGAGGTGGGGCGCCAACTGCTCAACCATGTGCAGCAGGTGCGCTTGCTCGAGCGCGACTTGCAGCGCCAGGTGCCGGCGCTGGACGAAGAGGGCATGCCGGAACGCCTGCGCGTCGCCTTGAACGCCGACAGCCTGGCCACTTGGTGGGCCGGCGCGGTGGGCGATTTCTGCGCCGGCCAGCAGGTGCTGCTGGACTTGGTGGTAGAAGATCAGGAGGTTGGCCTCAAGCGCATGCGCGCAGGCGAGGTAGCTGCCTGCTTGTGCGGCAGCGAGCGGCCGGTGGCCGGGGCGCGCAGCCTGCCGCTAGGGGCGATGCGCTACCGAGCGCTGGCCAGCCCGGCATTCATGGCGCGGCACTTCGCCCAAGGCTTCGAAGCCCGGCGCCTGGCACGCATCCCGGCGGTGGTGTACGGGCCGGACGATTTCCTGCAGCACCGCTATCTGGCGTCCCTGGGGATCCAGGATGGTTTCCTGCACCACCTGTGCCCTTCCTCGGAAGGCTTCCTGCGTATGACCGAGGCCGGCCTGGGCTGGGGGCTGGTGCCGGAGTTGCAGGCCCAGGAGCAACTGGCGACGGGCCAATTGGTGGAAATCTGCGCTGATACTCCCATCGATGTGCCGCTGTACTGGCATCATTGGCGCAACGGCGGGCAATTACTCGCCCAGTTGACGGAGCACTTGCGCCAGACGGCGCCAGGCTGGCTGGTGCCCTTGTAGGCGCGGGCGACGTCAGCTGCATCTGTAATCTGGCAAGGCGGAGTCTTACATGCGAATTCTGGTCACCGGCGCGAGCGGCTTCATTGGCGGACGCTTTGCGCGTTTCGCCCTGGAGCAGGGCCTGGACGTACGGGTCAATGGCCGGCGTGCCGAGGGCTTGGAGCACCTGGTCAAGCGTGGCGCCGAGTTCATGCCAGGCGACCTGACCGATGCCGAGCTGGCCCGGCGCCTGTGCCAGGGCATCGATGCCGTGGTGCATTGCGCGGGCGCGGTCGGGCACTGGGGGCGCTATCAGGACTTCCATCAGGGCAACGTGGTGGTCACCGAGAACGTGGTGGAGGGTTGCCTGAAGGCGCGTGTACGCCGCCTGGTACATCTGTCGTCGCCATCGATCTATTTCAATGGCCGTTCGCGCCTGGATATTCGTGAGGACCAGGTGCCGCGTCGCTTGCATGACCATTACGCGACGACCAAGTACCTGGCCGAGCAGAAGGCCTTCGGTGCCCAGGAGTTCGGCCTGGAGGTGCTGGCTCTGCGGCCACGCTTCGTCACCGGGGCAGGCGATGCCGGCATCTTCCCGCGCTTGATGCAGATGCAGCGCAAGGGGCGCCTGGCAATCATCGGCAATGGCCTGAACAAGGCCGACTTCACCAGTGTGCACAACCTCAACGAGGCCCTGCTCAGCGCCCTGTTCGCCGATGAGCAGGCCCTCGGCCAGGCCTACAACATCAGCAACGGCCACCCCTTGCCGGTGTGGGACGTGGTCAACTATGTGATGCGTCAGATGCAGTTGCCGCCGGTCAACCGCTACCGTGCCCCAGGGTTGGCCTACAGCCTGGGCGCGCTGAACGAGGCGGCCTGCCTGCTCTGGCCCGGGCGCCCCGAGCCGACGCTGTCGCGCCTGGGCGCGCAGGTGATGAGCAAGGATTTTACCCTGGACATCAGCCGCGCCCGGCAGTACCTGGACTACCGCCCGAAGGTCAGCCTGTGGACCGCGCTGGATGAATTCTGCGCCTGGTGGAAGGCTCAGCCGGGTATCGGGTGAACCAGTGGGCGGGATGATGGTCATCAGAGCGCCGCGCGAGCGGTTTATACTACTGCCCCTTTGCTACTACTACCGCGGTTGAACGTACCCATGCGTAACAATGTCCACGACGATTTCGACGACGTGCCTGTCCTGCGCGCCGGCACTCCTGACGATGACGAGCTGTTGCCCGCACGGGTGGCGCGCAGCCGCGAGAAGGCGGCGCGCCCGGCCAGCAACGGGCCGCTGTGGGCCTTGCTCGGCGCCTCGTTCATTGCCCTGGCGGGTCTGGGCTGGTGGAGTTTCCAGCAGATCTCGCTGATGGAGCAGCAGTTGGTGGCGACCCAGGAAAGCTTCGCGCGCATCAGTGAGGAGGCCGCCGGGCGCCTGCAGGCGATCAGCGGCAAGGTCGACGCCACCGAGTCCAGCGCCAGTACCGGCAGCGAAGCGTTGAAGTTGCAGATTCGCAAGCTGCAGGCCAGCCTGGCCGAGGCACGTGCCCAGCAACAGGGCGTGGCCGGGCAGACCGGCGATCTGGGCAAGCGTTTGGAAAAAGTGCTGGCCGATGCCCGCGCGCAACAAGACGCCATGGCGCAGCAGCAAAAGACCATCACGGCTCTGCAAGGCCAGCTGGAAGCCCAGCTCAAGGCGGTCAATGGTGAGCTGGCTGCCCTCAAGTCAGGGCAGGTGGATGGCGGCAGGATCGATGCCCAGCTCAAGAGCCTGGGCAACGAGGTGGCAGCGCTGAAGAAACAGGGCAATCCGAACGCGGCGATCCAGAGCCTGGAGCAGGACATCCTGGTGCTCAAGAGCCAGATCGACAACCGCCCGGCACCGGCTGCCGGTGGTGCCTCGGTGCAGGAGTTCGATGCGTTCCGCGGGCAGACCACCCGCAGTCTCAATACCCTGCAGAGCCAGATCCAGAACCTGCAGCAGCAGATCAACGCCCGGCCCTGATGATCGCCAGACCCAATCGCCGGCAAGCCGGCTCCCACTTGTCCTGCGCTGTTTTCGAAGACACCGCCATACCTGTGAGAGCCGGCTTGCCGGCGATCGGGGCCTGGGCGGCCCTGGCTTACATCCGTGGGTAATCGATGTACCCCACCGGCCCCTTGGCGTAGAAGGTTTCCGGATGTGCTTCGTTCAAGGGCGCATCGGCGGCCAGGCGGGCGGGCAGGTCCGGGTTGGCGATGAACGGGATGCCGAAGGCCACCGCGTCAGCCTTGCCGTTGGCCAGGGCGGCGTTGGCGCTGGCCTTGTCGAAGCGCTCGTTGACGATGTACGGGCCGCCGAAGGCGTCCTTGATCAGCGCGCCGATGCTGTCGTCGGCTTCCATTTCCCGTGAGCAGATGAACGCCACGCCACGCTTGCCCAGTTCCCGGGCGACGTAGGTGAAGGTCTCGGCGCGGTCAGCGTCGCCCATGTCGTGGGCATCGGCCCGTGGCGCCAGGTGCACGCCCACACGGTTGGCACCCCACACCTCGATGGCCGCGTCGGTCACCTCCAGCAGCAGGCGCGCACGGTTCTCCAGCGAGCCGCCATATCGGTCGGTGCGCTGGTTGGTGCTGCTTTGCAGGAACTGGTCGAGCAGGTAGCCGTTGGCGCCATGGATCTCCACGCCGTCGAAGCCGGCCGCCTTGGCGTTCTCGGCACCGGTGCGGTAGGCCTCGACGATGTCGGCGATCTCCTCGGTTTCCAGGGCGCGTGGCGTCGGGTACTCGGTGATCGGGCGAACCAGGCTGACATGGCCTTTGGGCTGGATCGCGCTCGGGGCCACCGGCAGCTCACCGTTCAGGTAGGTGGGGTGGGAGATACGGCCCACATGCCACAGCTGCAGGAAGATGCGCCCGCCGGCGCCGTGTACGGCCTTGGTGACGTTGGTCCAGCCGCGTACCTGTTCGTCGGACCAAATGCCCGGCGTGTCCGGATAGCCGACGCCCATGGGGGTTACCGAGGTGGCCTCACTGAGGATCAGGCCGGCGCTGGCCCGTTGCACGTAGTACTCGGCCATCAGTGCGTTGGGCACGCGGCCTTCGTCGGCGCGGCAGCGGGTCAGCGGGGCCATGATGATGCGGTTGGGCAGCTCGAGGTCGCCCAGGGTGATCGGATCGAAGAGCGTGGTCATCTGCTAAGCCTCGCGTGGTCAATTGAAAGGGGTTGCCAGCTCGGCACGCAGCCGTGCTGGTTGAAGGGAAAGACAGGAGTGGATCAGAGCTCCTGGCTCATCTGCTCGAGGAAGGCCTGGATGGTTTCTTCGTTGCGTTTGAAGAAGTGCCACTGGCCGATCTTCTGGCTGGTGATCAGCCCCGCGCGCTGCAGGGTGGCCAGGTGGGCGGAGACGGTCGACTGCGACAGGCCGCAGCGTTGGTCGATCTGCCCGGCACACACGCCGTGCTCGGTGCTGTGGTACTGGTCGGGAAACTGCGCCGCCGGGTCCTTCAGCCAGGTGAGGATTTCTCGCCGTACCGGGTGGGCGAGGGCCTTAATGATTTCGTCGAGGTCGAGAGGCATGGAGGTGCTCATGTGTGTAACGTCATATCGCGATAGAGCGAAATATAAATCGGTATTTCGCGATATACAAATATGAAGAGGTTCTGAGCTGAGCATCAATCGCTATATCGCGTTATAACGATATTCGCCACCCGGGTGCTAGACTGGCGCCATGAACTACCTTGCACACCTTCATCTTGGCGGCAACGAGCCGCAGCAGTTGCTGGGCAGCCTGTATGGCGATTTCGTCAAAGGCTCGCTCGAAGGGCGTTTCCCGCCTGCGCTGGAGGCCGCGATCCGCCTGCACCGGCACATCGACAGCTATACCGACAGCCATCCGCTGGTGCTGGCGGCCTTGGCGCGCTTCCCCCAGGAGCGGCGGCGCTACGCCGGCATCATCCTGGACGTGTTCTTCGACCATTGCCTGGCTCGGCATTGGAGCGACTATGCCGAGCAACCGCTGGCAGCATTCACCCAGGGCTTCTACCGGGTGCTGCTGGCCGAGCCCGAATTGCCAGGGCGCCTGGCGCGGATTGCGCCGTTCATGGCCGCCGACGACTGGTTGGGCGCCTATGGCGACTTCGCCACGCTGGAGCAGGTGTTCAACGGGATTGCCCGGCGCTTGTCGCGGCCGGAGGGGATGAGCGGGGTGATGCAGGAGCTGGAGGCGCTGTACGAGCCGCTGATGGCGGACTTTCGGGCGTTTTATCCACAGCTGCAGGCGTTTGCGGCTGCGGGCAGGTAAATCGCGGGACAAGCCCGCGATCGGGCTTCAGGCTGCCCGCGCCTGACGCCGGGGCACGCTGCCGATATCTTCGACGCCGAACAATGCCAGGTGAACCGCCTGCTGTGCCTGGAACGCCAGGGCCGCCCGTTCCTTGCCAGCACTCGCGATCGGCTGCAGCAAGTGGATGACCACCTCGCTGCGCGGTTGGTCGAACAGGCGGATCAGATGCGAGACCAAGTCGTCGTCGCCAATGAACGGCGCGATCGGGTCCGGCTCGCCACCGCGCAGGTACTGGATCGCCACCGGCTGTACCGGTGTGCCTTGGTCGATGGCACCGGCGAGCAGCCGGCCATGGAAGGTGCGCACGCTTCGGCCATCGGTGGTGGTGCCTTCGGGGAAGATCAGCAAGGGCCTGTGTTCACCCAACTGGTTGCCGATCTGCTGGGACAGGCGCTGGCCGTCGCCACCGCCGCGGCGGATGAACAGCGTACCGGCCTTTTCCGCCAGCCAGCCGGCCAATGGCCAGCGACGCACTTCGGCCTTGGACAGGAATGACAACGGCGTGAGCATGCCGAGCAGGGGAATGTCGGTCCACGACACATGGTTGCTGACCCACAGCATCGGCTGCTGCGGCAGGCTGCCCACCACGCGTACGTCCAAGGGCAGGGCCGCGACCAGGCGCTGCATGAACAGGCGCGTCCAGCGTTGGCGACGTTCGATGGAGGCAGCCAGGCCCAGCCGTTCGCCCAAGGCGATGACGCTGGCCATGGCCATGCCCAGCAGCAGGACCAGCACCAGGCGGGACAGGCGGGCCAGAACCCGCAGGCTCGGCATCACACCGCCGCCTTGAAGTGGCGGGCGTAGCGTGGGCAGAGGTCGTCGCGCTTGAGCAGGATGAACACGTCGGCGACCTGGAAATCCTCGTCCCAGCACGGCTCGCCGCAGATCTTGGCGCCCAGGCGCATGTAGGCCTTGAGCAAGGGCGGCATCTCGGCGATCACATTGCCCGGCAGGGCCAGGCTCGGCAGGGGGTTCTTCGGCTCGGCGCGCAGGTGTTCGGTGCACAGGTAGCGTTCGCGCAGCCGTTGCATGATGGCGTGGGCCTGTACGCCGCCATCCTGCATGGGAATGCTGGCGCAACCCATCAGGTAGCTGTAGCGACCTTCGTTGAGCACTTCGGCAAGCTCGCCCCAGAGCACGGCGATGGTGCCGCCGTTTCGGTAGGCCGGGTCGACGCAGGTGCGACCCAGTTCCAGGATCGGCCCCTGCAGTTGCAGCAGGCCGTGCAGGCTGAATTCCTCTTCGCTGTAGAAGCGGCCCAGGCTGCTGGCGGCCTGGTGATCGAGCAGGCGGGTGGTGGCGACCAGGCGGCCGGTGGCCAGGTCGCGCACGCCGATGTGGCGGCAATGGACATCGTAGTCATCCATGTCCAGGCCCTGCTCAGCGCCCTTGAGCTTGGCCTGGAATTCGGCGCTGAACACCTTGAAACGCAGGGCCTGTGCTTCCTGCAGCGCCGCGGCGCCGACCAGGCGTTCGGCTTGCAGACGGCGTTCAGTGCTGTTGTCGCCAGAGCGAGCGATCCGAGTCATTACGAGTCTCCCTAAGCCAGCCAAAGGGTTGCGGCCGGTCGGCTTTGTTGTGCAAAGTCAGCCTAGGTATGCGTGGTGTCACCCCCATGAACCTTTGGTGATGCTTGCGTGACAACCCAGACGAGGAGTGCCCGATGGCCTGGTTGCAACGACTCAACGACCCTTACCGGCAACCCCTGGCAGCCACCTTGGGCGAAGGCCATGGCGCGCTGCTCGAGCGGCTGGGGCACGCCACACCGTTCGAACTCGCGGTACTGGGCGGCCGGGCGATGGCTACCCCAGGGCTGGCCTTCCTGGTTGGCTACCAGGCAGCGTTGCGCGTGCTCTGGCCCAGCGCCCCTGTCAGCTTGGGCGCCCTGTGCGCCACCGAGCGGCGCAGCGTACGGCCGGCGGACATGCACACCCGCCTCGAGGACCTGCGCTTGACCGGCCGCAAGGATTTCGTCACCGCAGGCCTGGAGGCCGAATGGTTGCTGGTCGCGGCGCGCAGCGAAGGGCAGGGGGAGGCGCCACGGCTGCAACTGGCCGTGGTCTACCCGGGGGAACCCGGCGTGACGCTGGAACCCTTGCCTACGTTGCCGTTGATGCCCGAGGTTGGGCATGCCCGCCTGCAATTGCACCAAGCCAGCTGCGAGCTGCTGGCAGGCGACGGTTGGGACGCCTACGTCAAGCCCTTCCGATCCCTCGAGGACCTCTACGTGCTGGCTGCGTTGGCTGCCTGGTTGTACGGCGTCGGCCAGGAGTGCAGCTGGCCGCAGGACCTGCAGCTGCGTTTGCTGGGGTTGCTCGGCGGTTGCGCCGAAGGCAGCCGGCAATGCGCCGACAGTGCGGCCTGCCACCTGTTGCTGGGGGGCCTGTTCGCCCAATTCCACAGCTTGCATGGCGCCATCGACAAAGCGCTGGCGGCCGGCCCGGCGCAATGGGCGCAGCTGTGGCAGCGTGACCAAGGGGTGCTGGCGCTGGCCACCGCGGCTCGCGAGAAGCGTTTGCAGAAAGCCTGGGCCGCCGCCGGGCTGTCATGAAACCCTGGCAGGCTCGCCCGATCCGCGACGTGAGGGCTGGCCATGGGTGTATTCGGAAAAGTACTGGGTATCCTGAGCCTGGTGAGTCTTTCAGCCTGGGCAGAGCAATGGCCGGACGCGAACTGGAGCCGCGAGCCTGCCAAGGTCGACTGGCGGGCGGTGGAAGCCTACGCCTTTCCGGCCCGTGACGAGGGCAGGCGCATAGGGGTACGCACCGATGCGCTGCTGATCGTGCGCGATGGCCACATTCTGTATGAGCGCTACACCGCACCCACCGGGCCGGATACGGCGCACCTGACCTGGTCGGTGAGCAAGAGCGTGCTCGCCACCGTGCTCGGTGTCGCCTACGGCGAGGGGCGCTTCGCGCTGGAGGACCCAGCGGCCCGCTATTATCCGCCGCTGCATGCCCACCCTGGGGTGCGCCTGGTCGACCTGTTGCACTGGGCCAGTGGCCTGGCCTGGCAGGAAGACTATGAATACGCGCCGCTCAAGTCGTCGGTGGTGGCGATGCTCTATACCCGGGGCCACACCGACATGGCGGCCTTCACCGCCGCGCAGCCGGCTGCCCAGGCACCTGGCCAGGGTTTTCTCTATTCAAGCGGCGACAGCAACCTGTTGGCTGCAGCGCTGCGCGGCATGCTGGAACCCGGTCGCTACGACGTCTACCCCTGGCAGGCGCTGTTCGAGCCGCTGGGCATTCGCAGTGCGGTCTGGGAGCGCGACGGTGCCGGTAACTACGTGGGGTCCTCCTACCTTTACCTCAGTGCCCGCGACCTTGCCCGCATCGGCCTGCTGATGCTGCGTGACGGGCGTTGGCACGGCCGGCAGGTGTTGCCGGCCGATTGGGTGGCCTTCAACCGACAGCTGTTCGCGCATGCCCAGGCGATTCCCGGCGAGACCAGCCCCGGTGGGCACTGGTGGCTCAACCAACCCTTGCCGGGTAGCCCGCGGCCTTGGCCCAGCGCGCCGGAGGACACCTTTGCTGCGCTTGGTCACTGGGGGCAGGCGCTGTATGTGGTGCCGTCGCGAAAGCTGGTCATCGTGCGCTACGCCGACGATCGAGATGGCAGCTACCGGCATGACGAACTGCTCGAGCGGATATTGGCGGCCATGGCCGGGGAGGGGCTATGAAACGCGTACTGTGGCTGTTGCTCATTGCCTTGCTGGCCTGGGCCTGGCACGAGCGTCAGGCCTTGGCGGACTTTCCGGGCATCCTCTCGGCATATTCGGCGAAAGAGTATTGCTCGTGCCGCTTCGTCATGGGGTTTGACCAGGCCTATTGCCGAGGCTACGTGAAGCAGTACCTACCCTTGGGGCGGCTGGAGGAAGACAGCGTCGAGCGCCATGTGATCGCCGAGGGCCTGGGGCGTCGCCACCAGGCAGCCTGGCAGGGCGCGCGCGAGGGCTGCCGCTTGCTGCCGTGAGGGCGTGCGGGTAAGGTTGACGGCCTTGTTACACAGGATCTCCCATGCTCAAACTGCCTCGCTTGCTGCCCGCCCTGTTGCTGGCCCTGTGCCTGCCCGCCCATGCCAACTGGCACCTCGATGGCGAGTCGTCGCGCCTGTCTTTCGTCACCAGCAAGAACGGGGATACTGCCGAGGTTCACCGCTTTCTGGTATTCCACGGCAAAGTGGATCGTAATGGTGCCGCGCAACTGCGCATCGAGATGGACTCGGTCAGCGGCGGCATCCCGCTGCGTGACGAGCGCATGCGCAAAGAATTGTTCGAAGTCGCCAAGTTCCCCGAGGCCACGGTGCAGGCAAAGATCGACCTGAGCCCGATCAATGACCTGGCCAATGGTGCCCAGGTGGAGTTGCGCCTGCCGGTGACCGTGACCCTGCGTGGCCAGTCGCACAGCTACAGCACCTTGCTGTTGGCCACCCGCCTGGACGAGCGTCGTTTCCAGGTGGTGACCCTGGAGCCCCTGTTGCTGCGTGCCGAGGACTTCGGCCTGTTGCCGGGCCTGGCGACGTTGCGCAAGCTCGCCGGTGCCTCCTCCATCAGCCCATCGGTGCCGGTGAGCGCGGTGCTGATCTTCTCCGCGCGCTGACATGCCTGGGCCGGTCTTCCCCTGGCGGGATGGCAACGAATTCGAGCTGCTGATCGACGGCCCCGACTTTTTTCCGCGCATGCTCCTGGCGATCATGCGCGCTGAGTTCCAGATCGATCTGGAACTGTACCTGGTAGAAGGGGGCGCCTGTGCCGAGGCGGTGGTCGAGGCCCTGGAGCAGGCCGCTGCCCGTGGCGTACGGGTGCGCTGCCTGTTCGATGACTACGGCTCTTTGGCATTCCCCTCGGCCTTGCGCGAGCGTCTGGAGGCCGCCGGGGTCTACCTGCGCTACTACAACCGCATCCGCTGGCGACGCGGGTTTCGCAACCTGTACCGTGACCACCGCAAGCTGTTGCTGGTGGATGAGCGCTGGGCGGTCGTGGGCGGCACGGGTGTCACGGATGAATTCTGGACGCCGGGTGTCGACACCAGCGAGTGGCATGAGGTGATGGTGCGCATGGAGGGGCCGATCGTCACCGACTGGCAGTTGCTGTTCGATCGCCAATGGCACGCCAACAACCGGCGCACCGCCTGGCGTCCGCCGGAAGGCTTCGGCCTGCCACGCCTGCCGCGGGTGCCGGCCCAAGGGCAGGGCATGGGCCGGGTGGCCTATGCCGACGCCCGACAGCACCAGGACATCCTGCATTCGTTGGTGCGTGCCTTGAACAGTGGCCAACGCCGTATCTGGTTGGCGACGCCGTATTTCCTGCCGACCTTCAGTGTGCGCCGCTCCTTGCGTCGTGCCGCGCAGAAAGGCATCGATGTGCGCCTGCTGCTCACCGGCCCGCGCACCGACCACCCGGCGGTACGCTACGCCGGGCACCGGTACTACCCGCGCCTGTTGCGGGCCGGCGTTCGGATCTTCGAATACCAACCGTGCTTCCTGCACTTGAAAATGGTGCTGGTGGACGATTGGGTCAGTGTCGGTTCGTGCAATTTCGACCATTGGAACCTGCACTTCAACCTCGAGGCCAATGTCGAGGCCCTCGACCCACCGTTGACCGCCGCCGTGGTGGCCAGTTTCGAGCGGGACTTCGGCCTCAGCCAGGAGGTCGACCTGGAGCGCTGGAACGCCCGCCCATTCTGGCGCCGGATGCAGCAGCGGATGTGGGGATGGCTGGACCGCCTGGTGGTCAACCTGCTCAATCGTCGCGACTAGACGTGCTGCGGATACCCGGTGGCGTAGAAGCAGACTATCGTGCAGGGATTGTTCCCATGCGACGCAAAGGAGTGGATGCGATGACAGCCAAGAAGATTCTCATGCTGGTGGGCGACTTCGTCGAGGATTACGAAGTGATGGTGCCGTTCCAGGCCCTGAAGATGGTCGGGCACACCGTGCATGCGGTGTGCCCGGAGAAGCTGGCGGGGCAGACGGTGCGCACGGCGATCCACGATTTCGAGGGGGACCAGACCTACAGCGAGAAGCCTGGGCACAACTTTGCCTTGAACTTCGACTTCGTGCAGGTACGGGCCGAGGGGTACGACGCCTTGCTGATTCCGGGTGGGCGGGCGCCTGAATACCTGCGCCTGGACGAGCGGGTGCTGGCGTTGGTGAAGGCGTTCGACCAGGCGGGCAAGCCGATTGCGGCGGTGTGTCATGGGGCGCAGCTACTGGCGGCTGCCGGGGTGCTGGAGGGGCGGGCCTGTAGTGCATACCCGGCGTGTGCGCCGGAGGTGCGGTTGGCGGGTGGGCGCTTCGTGGATATCGCCATGGACCAGGCGCACGTGGACGGGAACCTGGTGACTGCGCCTGCCTGGCCTGCGCATCCGGCTTGGCTGGCGGCGTTTCTCAAGGTGCTTGGGACGCGGGTTTCCTGATTTCGCGCCCCTGCATCCGGCCTCCTGAGGCGGCGCAAGTTACGCGTGGCGCCTGGGCTGGCGTTGTTTTTTCAGCGGGAGTGGCGGTGGGCTCTTGGGCCAATCGCGGGGCACGCCCGCTCCCACAAGGGCCGTGCAAGCTCAGGTCCCTGTGGGCGCGAGGTCGTCCCAGTACAAACCGGAGACATCGTTTACATTTCAAACCGGGTATGGCTCACCCAACCTGCTCAACCCAATCATTCAAGTTGTAGTAGTTGGTCACCCGCGCGATCTTCCCGCAATGAATGTAGAAGAACGCCCCGGCCGGCAGTACGTAGGTCTGCCCCTTGGCTGGCGGCAGGCCCTCGTCATCGGCCAGGTACTCCCCATGCACCGTGAACTCCGCCGCCGCTCGGCTGCCATCGGCATTCTGCATGACCACGATATCGGCCAGCCGCTCCCGGTAGCAGCGGTTCATCTTCTCCATGAACCCGGCAAACGCCGCCTTGCCCATCTGCCGCTCGCCCTGGTTGATGTCGTGGATCACGTCCTCGCTGAGCAACCCAAGGAAGGTCGGCATGTCCCCGGCGTTAAAGGCTGCGTAGTAGGCGTTCACAAGCTCGGTAGCGGTCATGGCAATGTTCCTGTCGTGTACGGGAAAGGGAATGGTTCGGGCCGGATGATAGGGTTTCCCCTCAAGCCCGGCTTAGCCGAGCGCGTCATCCACATCGACAAAACGACCGCTACGCATGGAAATCCGCCTGTTGCACGGCGCAGCCATTGCGCCTTACATCGATGACCTCGCTCGCCTACGCCTGACGGTGTTCCGCGAGTTTCCCTACCTTTACGACGGTACGCCGGAATATGAGGCCGAATACCTGTCCACCTATGCCCGCTCCGGGCGTAGCCTGGCGGTGCTGGCCATCGACCAGGGCAGGGTGGTCGGTGCCTCCACCGGCCTGCCCCTGGTCGACGAAACGCCCGAGTTCCAGCAGCCTTTCCTGGCCCAGGGGCGCGACCCGGCCAGCGTCTATTACTTCGGCGAGTCGGTGCTGTTGCCGGCCTACCGTGGCCAGGGCCTAGGCGTGCGCTTCTTTATCGAGCGCGAGTCCTATGCCCACAAGCTCGCCGAGTTCGACTACTGCGCCTTCTGCGCCGTGGAGCGCCCGGCCGGGCATCCGCGTCGGCCTTCGGACTACAAGCCGCTGCACGGCTTCTGGCGTAACCGCGGCTTCCTGCACGACCCCTCGCTGCGCACGACCTACGCCTGGCGTGACCTGGACGATGAACAAGCGTCGTCGAAGATCATGTCGTTCTGGCTCAAGGAACTGCCGATATGATCCGCCTCGCCGCCTGCCAGTACGCCATCGAGCTGCACGAGACCTGGGAGGCCTATGCCGACCACTTCCAGGCCTTGTGCGCCGAAGCCGTCGAGGGCGGTGCGCAATTGCTGCTGTTGCCGGAGTACGCCGGGCTGGTGCTCAGCGGCCAACTACCCCCGGACCAGCGCAGCGACCTGAAGGGGTCGATCGCCGGCATCCAGCCGCTGCTGGAGCCATGGCTGGCCTTGTGCGAAGGCGTTGCCAGGCGCTGGGGTATCTATCTCCAGCCGGGCAGCCTGCCGGTGCTCGATGCGGATGGTTGCTATCGCAACCGTGCCTGGCTGTTCGGCCCGGACGGCGTGCTGGGGTACCAGGACAAGCTGATCATGACGCGCTTCGAGCGGGAGCAGTGGGACATCGCTGCCGGTGAAGGGCTCAAGGTGTTCGATACCACACTCGGGCGGTTGGGCATACTGATCTGCTATGACAATGAATTTCCCATGCTGGCCCGCCACTTGGCCGAAGGTGGGGCCGACCTGATCCTGGCGCCGAGCTGCACCGACACCGAGGCGGGCTACCACCGCGTACGCATCGGCGCCCAGGCACGGGCGTTGGAGAACCAGATCGCGGTGCTGCAAAGCCCAACGGTGGGCATGGCGGCCTGGTCGCCGGCGCTGGATGAGAATATCGGACGGGCAGGGCTGTTCGTGCCACCGGACCATGGCATGCCGGGCAACGGGGTGGTGGCCGAGAGTGCCGAGTTGTGCCCGGAGGGTAGCCGCTGGCTGATCTGCGAGCTGGATCTGGAGGCGGTACGCCGGGTGCGGCGCGAGGGGCAGGTGTTCATCCGGCGGGACTGGCCGGAGCAGTTCGAATGCGTGAGCTGAATTCAGGGCTGCTGCGCAGCCCTTTCGCGGGGCGCGGGCGCGCCGGCACGCGCCCGGGGGTTTGGTGGTGGGCGGGCGGGTGGGGGGCGCCGGGCGCCACGCCGCCCCCCCGGGGGGGTGTACTCGACCACCCCGC